>CAZOTB010000022.1:24456-51110 GCA_964582645.1 uncultured Verrucomicrobiota bacterium
CGTTGGTCCGGCATCGCGATGGCGCGGAGCGGACGCTGCTCACGGCGATCGAGAATGGGGCGACGCCGGCGCAGTTGGCCGAGCTGGTGTTCAGCGCGGCGACGGACCGATTCTACGCCGACTCCGGCCATCTGGTGGACTTCAGCAACAAAGCGTTTGAGTTGCTCGATCTGATCGGTTGGGAGCATGCGTCACAGGTGTTGCCGTCCCTCGCCCAGCAATTGGTGTCCGCGCGCGGTGGTGAGGAAAACAACGCCTGGCGGCATCCGGTGGACCTCGTGCCCGCGTTGCAGAAGGCGGGCGAGGAACTACCGGCGCTGTTCCGCGAAGGTGCAGGGAAGAAATGGAACGAGGGACGCGCATTGAGCCAGCAACTCCTCGGTGACGATCCGCTTGCGATCATCGAAGCACTGCGGTCGGCCATCCGCGCGGGGGCACGTCCCGATCAACTCACGAAATCCCTCGCCTACGCCGCCGTCATGCGTGTCGCGCGCTTCGGCAGCGCCAACGAACTCGGCGACTGGATCACGGCGCTTCACAGTTTCAGCTACTGCAACGCGCTGCACCAGGTGGCGAAACGCTGCCCGACGCCCGAGATCGTGCGCGGGGTGTTCCACGGCGCGGTCTCCGTCTATCTCAACCGGTTTCTCAACATCCCGCCCGCGCTGTTGCCGGCCGAGAAGGGCTCGCTCGACCAAGAGCCTCGCGACGCGCATGAACTCCGCCAGCGGTTCCTCTCGCTGCTGGATCGTCGCGACGAAGTGGACGGCGCGGCGCGCGTGGTCGCCCGGTATCTCCAGCTCGGTCATCCGGTGCAGCCGCTTTTCGACACGCTCACACGCGCGGTGGTGCGCGAGGACCTCGATTTCCACACCTTCCAGATGCTCGAAGCGGGCATTCGCCAGTACCACGAATGGGAAGGCCAGCCCGAAGCCGAGCACATCCTGATCGCCGTCGCGCGCGACATCGCCGCGTTCAGTCCCACGCGTCGCGACACCTTTCATCGGATGCACATTGCCTTGCGTCTCCATCGTGGGGACGCGCTCTACGAGGAGGCAACATGAACGAATTCAAACTGACCAGTTCCGCATTCGGCGCGAACCAACCGATCCCGAAGAAGTACTCGTCGGAGGCGAACGACGTGTCGCCGCCACTGACGTGGCAAGGCGCACCGCCGGGCACACAGAGTTACGCGCTGCTATGCGATGATCCCGACGCGCCCATCGGCACGTTCACCCATTGGGTGCTTTATGGCCTGCCGGCGAACGCGACCTCGCTCCCGGAAGGCGTTGCCAAGACCGACACGGTCCTGGCTCTCGGCGGTGCGAAGCAGGGAATGAACGACTTTGGTCGCATTGGCTGGGGCGGGCCCTGTCCGCCGCGAGGCCACGGAGTGCATCACTACCATTTCACACTCTACGCGCTCGACATCGAGCCCGGCCTCGCGCCCCGCGCAACGAAGCGCAAGCTCGAAGAGGCGTTGAAAGGACACATCCTCGCGCAGGCCGAGTTGGTTGGAACGTACGAGAGAAAGTAGCTCAGGCCTTCTGACTCGGGGCGGCGGGAACTGCAACCAACTTGCACTGCCTCAGTTTCCATCCGAAACCGATCAGCAGCAGCACGCAGGCAAAAAAACTGTTGCCCATCGCCTGCAGCGGACGGAGCACAGACATGGGGAGCATGAAGCTCATCAGCACGACACACACGACGAGCCACGCCAGGATCAGGCGTTTCTCTCGCGAGTCTGCGGGTGCGGTAAGGTAGAGATTCACTCCCACTGTGATTGGGTACAACAACCACACGTAGAAGTAGGAAAACGAGAGCGGCGTAAACATCAGCATCAACAGCAACAGCATGGCGTATTCGATGGCGTCGGTGTGCGGCGTGCGTTGGGCGAAGGGAGGCATCGCGGTGACGTAGAACAGGCAGAGCGCGAGACCGACCACCGCGATCACGATGTTTACATGACGGAACGGAAGGTGGGCAAAATTGACATGGAGGACGCGGTCTGGCTCGCGATCGGCGTCCACGGGACGAAGCAGCCGGTTGGCCACGGCGATGAGAGACTGGTTCTTCCAGCTGTAACCGCGGGCGGGACGTTGCGAGATCGAATGCTCGTCATAGCGAAGCGCCATCCCTTCGTTCCACGTCTTCAGGTCCTGCAGGTTGCGCTGAAATCCACGGAAGGGCGCCGGCAGCAGGATCAAAAAGAAAACGAGGAATGCCGCCGTCCAGAGCGTGGCCCTCCAGTGTCTTCGCCAGATCAAATACACCACGGCCAGAATCGGGAACGCTTTGACGGCAGCGGCAAACGCAATCAACCCGCCTGTTCCCCAGTGTCGCCCGGTCCGAAGACAGGCAAAAGCCCCGAGCATGCAGGCCAACAGGAGTAGATTGGGCTGGCCGAGAATATAGATGTCCCAACAGTAGAAGGCTGAAACGAGCGTCGGCGCAACGTACAAGAGCGGATGTTGGCCCCCTGGTTTGCCCGTGACCAGATAGACCGCCAGCAACACGCAGGCGATCCACGCCCCCGAGCTGGCGACCACGAGAAAAGCAATGAGCGGCACCTTGCCGAACGCACTCAACGGCGCCAGCAGCACCGCTGCGGTGGGCGGGTACATGAACTGGAACGTCCTTCCCCCGTGCTTGTCGTAGATGTCGCCGCCATGAAGAGTGACCTGTCCTGTTTGGTACCATTTGCCGTAGTCGCGAAAACTGCCGTGCTGGGCCCGGAGAAAAGGCATCGCCGCAAACGTCAGCATCAGGACCGCGAAGCCGATCATCCACACCTTGTGCCAATCGCGACCCGTGGGACGATTTTGGGCAGATGGTTCCATCACTGGCAGCAGAGCATAGCACAACAACCCGCAGGAGACAGCAACAGCCCGACCGTTTCAGGTGGCAGAGCGAAGGAAAAGTTCTCCCCTCACCCTGAAACCACAGCACGCCGCGGCTGCGGGTGATGCAAAGGCGCGACGAACGGTTCGTTCGCCGGCTCTGAGACGCGTCGTTGGAGTGGGGCTAGTACCGCTGCCCGCGACCGCCACGATCGCGGTCGCGACCGCCACGGCCGCCGCCACCACCACCGCCGCCGAAGTCGCCGCGCGGGCGCTCTTCGCGGGGTCGGGCGATGTTCACCGTCAACGCGCGTCCGTCCACGTCCTTGCCATTAAACATCTCGATCGCTTTGTTCGCTTCCTCGGGCGTGGACATTTCCACAAAGGCGAATCCGCGGGATTTGCCCGTGAATTTGTCCTGCATGAGGTTGGCCGAAATGACCTTGCCCGCTTGCGCGAACAGGTCATTGATCTGGTTCTCGGTCGTGTTGAACGACAGATTACCAACGTACAAACGATTGTTGCTCATCTGCTCTCTGATCCTTACCTTTTCTTGCCGCAAAAAAGAAATCCTCAGTGATCTGTTCCCGACCGCCGGGTTTCAGAATGCCACTGAGGAATTCAAACTCACCTGACAATCCACCGAATTCACCGAGCAATCTCTTAGTTGCGACGCGCGGAGTCTAGCCAACCGCCCCAACAAGTCAAAGCCAATTTTCGGTAGCCAATTTTCGGTCATCCGCCGGCCAACCGCACCGCGAGCCAGATCGCCAGTGCACCGACGATGTCGAATGTCACGCCGGCGATGATCATCCGCCTCAGCGGAACGCGGCCGGTGCCGTACACGATGGCGTTGGGCGCGGTCGAGACGGGGAGCATGAAACCGAAGCTGCATGCCAACGCGGTGGCCATCGCCACGGGGACCGGGGGCAGTTGGGCGGCTTGCGCGAGGCCGATCATCAGCGGGACCATGACGTTGGCAGAGGCGGTGTTCGACGTGAACTCGCTCAACACGATGGCAATGACGATCCCTGCCGCGGCGAGCACCCCGGGGCCGGGGGTGCCGAGGTGTTGGATCATCTCGCCGCTCAATGCCTTCGCCAGACCCGTCGCAAAGACTTGCTGGCCGAGCGCCATGCCGCCGCCGAACAACAGAATCGTGCCCCAACCAATCCGTGCCGCATCGCGCCAACCGACCGTGAACTCCCACTGGCGCAGGTTCGTCGGCATCGCGAACAGCAGCAGTCCCGCGCCGAGCCCGACCATGTCCTCGGGCAGATGCGCGTTGAACCACCGCACGCCGAGTGCATCCGCGCCTGCGATCGCTTCGGCCAGGCCGGGGTAGATCCAGCAAATGAGCGCCAGCACGAACACGATCACGACGTTGCGTTCTCCCAGCGACATCGGCCCCATTAGCTGCGCCTCGCGTTGAAACCCGGCGGTCAGGCCGCCGTGATTGTCAAACCGACCGAACCCGCGCGGGCGGAGGATGACCACGAGCGTGAGGATGAGAACCACCGAAAGGGGCACCCCGATGCGCATCCAACTCACGAATGGGACGCGTTCGTTCAACAATTCCTGGATGAAGCCAATCGAGATGAGGTTCGGCGGCGTGCCGACGGGCGTGGCGAGCCCACCGGCCGAGGCGGCAAATGACACCATCAACAACAGCGACGGTGCGACCCGGGGATCGGCGAACTGCGGGTTGGCGCGGATCATTCCGAGCACCACGGGCGCGATGATCGCGGTGGTGGCGGTATTGCTCGACCACATGGAGAAGAACCCCGCGACGCACCCAATGGCCAGGAGCACTGTCGTGGGCGAACGCGCCACGCCGGGGCAACCGAGCACGCGCAGCGCGAACCGTTTATCGAGGCCGTGTTTTGCCGCCGCCTCGGCCCAGATGAACATGCCGATGAATAGAAACAGGATGGATGATGCAAACGGCGCGAACGTCTTCTTCACGTCGGCCACACCGCACAGGACGCAGAGCAACGGACTGAGCAGCGCGGTCGCTGCCAGCGGAATTGGTTCGCAGACCCAGAAGATGACGGTGAAGACGAGAACACCCGACAACCGTTTTGCTTCGGGTGAGAGTTCCGTGGGAAGCACCGCCCAGTACACAAGCACACCGAGAATCGGTCCCGCCATCAGCCCGATTCGTCGCCGCCAGAGGTCGAATGGTGAGTCTGTGCGCGCCTGTTCCACCGACATGGGAGCGGAGTGTAGCCGCCTCGCGCAAAGCCGCCAAGTCGCAAAGAGTCTGGATTTACTGTGGAGCTGGCCGGCCCGGTGGCATTCAACACGGAGCCGCCGAGACGGCGATCTCTACAACGGGTGCCTTGCTTGGCGACTTTGCGTCTTTGCGCGGGTCACAAGCCGCTCGCTTCGATCCACGTCCACGGGATCGCTCCGAAGCTGAGCACCCAGTCGTTGAATTTCTTCAGCGACCAACCGCCCTCATCCACACGCGCGCGCTTGAGGCGAAGCAGTTCGTGTTTGCCGAGCAGGTAACTCATGGGAACGGTCGGTGCGGCGGTGTACCAGTTCACGTCACCCTGCGCGCGGGCGGCGGTGAAGCCGACGTGTCGTTGGAGATGCCGGCAGGCGGCGGCGTAGTCCATCGCGCCGGTGTGCAGTCCGCAGTCCACGAGGATGCGATGGGCGCGCCACAGCGCGTCGTGGAGTTGTGCGAGACGCGTGTACGGGTTGCGCGTGATGCGCAAGTCCACCATCATCTGCTCGACCCAGAGCGTCCAGCCCTCATAGTAGATCGCGTGGGCGAAAAGCCGGCGCCACCGGCTGGGATGACGGTTCTGCGTGACGAACTGCAAGTGATGGCCGGGATAGGCTTCGTGAGCCGCAGTCAACTCCAGGCCGAAGTGCTGGGCGATCTCCTTCCGTTTGTCCGCGACCGTTTTCTTGGTGAGGCTAAGATCATTGACCCAGAAAATCCCAATCTGCTTCTGTTCGTAGGGGCCGGGGGAGTTGTACGCGGCGGTCGGGAATTGATGGCGGAGAAACTCAGGCACGGGTTTGACAAGGAGAGTGTCACCGTCGGGAAACGTCATCGCATTGGCGGCACGGAAGCGATCTTTCACAGCAGTGGTGACGCTCTGGTACTCGCTCCGCAGGTCCTTCTCGCGTGGACGCCATTGGTTGGCGGCGTCTGCGAGGATCTCGTGGACGGATTTGCGCGTCGAGAACTTCCGGGCTTCCCGGGCAAGCTCTGCATTGAGATCGGCAATGAAGCTTCGGGCGATGCCTTCCGCTTCGCGAGCGGTGAGGTCGAGGCCGAGCCGTTCGCGGATCAGGAACTCGAACCTCTGCGTACCGATGCAGTAGCCATTGCGCGGGCCGGGCGGTTTGGCCGAGACGACGTCGGCGTACCGGGCAAACGCGCGTTTGGTGTCTGAGACCAGTTTTGCCCAGTGATGAGTTGCACCATGCTTCGGTGACAACATGGGGAGAAGGCTGTCGAAGAAGCTGGGCGCGCCCTCGCAAGTTCGACGAGCGAGTTGGGTCCAAAGCGGCACGGGACGATGCACGGTCGCGGCGGCTTGGTCAAGATACGCGGGCAGTTTTTTCAACCGCGATTCGATGGCCGCCCTGACCGGGCGGAGGTCATCGGCGTGACGGATGACAAGGTGATGAATGCTCTCGACGGCGTCGCTCGCGTAGCGCTCGGGGTTGGTGCGCCAGGTCTGGAGTTTGCGCAGATTCATCTGTTCGCGGCGCAACTCGGACAGCAACGCGCGCCGGTCCAGCCAATCGTTGGCGGCGAAGTGGCGTTCGGGGAGGTCCTCGATGGAGGCAAGCGTTCGTTCAGTAAGGCGAAGTTGAGCGGCGAACGAGGCCGCACGCACGTCATCGAGCAACGGGTGAAATTCCTTGCGTCCGAGGTGGGAGGCGTAGGTCGGGAATCGTGCGAATGTCTCCTCGTAGTAAGCCTCGGCCAGGCGCTGAAACCGGCGGCGTGAATCCTTGGACCGTGTGACAATCTGTAACGAGCGCAGCGGATTGGTGGATTTCATGGCCAGAAATCTGGGCGAACCGGTACACGTCGCGCAAGAAAAAAGCGGCTTGCCAGTGACAAACGAAACTGTATCCTTGCGCCAACTCGTCACATCATGATTCGGTCCTTCGTCTTCCAAAACGGCAAGCTTCTCGGACAGGACGTTGAGTTGATCCAGCTTCAAACGCTCCTGGCCGATCCCACCATTCTGCTCTGGGTGGACCTCGACAACTCGACCGAGCAGGAATGGAAAACCGTGTTCGAGGACATCTTCAAGTTCCACCCTTTGGCCATCGAGGATTGCATCGCGATCAGCCAGGCGCCGAAGGTGGACGACTACGAGACGTACCTGTTCATGGTGATTCACGCGGTGGACTTCAGCCGCAAGACGGAGCAGTTCAGCACGACGGAACTGGATTTCTTTCTTGGGAGGAATTTCCTGGTGACATATCACCGCGAGCCGTTGCGCAGCATTCAAGCCACAATGGATCGCTGCAAGAAAAGCGCGGTGCAGGTGGCGCGCGCATCCGACCGGCTGGCACACACGATTCTCGACGCACTCGTGGACAACTACACGCCCGTGTTGAGCGAGTTGACGCAGGACATCGCCGACGTGGAGGGCGAGGCATTCGAGCATCCGCAACCCGGCACGCTGACACGCGTGCAGCAACTGCGCAAAGAAGTGGCCAACCTGCGCACGATCATCAGTCCGCAAAGCGAAGTGGTCGGGCGGTTCGCGCGGGGCGAATACAAGATCATCCGTCCCCACCTCCTGCCGTACTACAAGGATCTCTACGACCACCTGAATCGCATCGCGCTGCTGGCGGAGAACTACCGGGACGCCTTGAACAACGTGCTGCTTATTTATCAGAACAGCCGCGCCAACGAAACCAACGCCGTGATCAAAGTGCTGACCTTCTTCACCGTCATCACCCTCCCGGCCATGATCATCGGCACATGGTACGGCATGAACTTCAAGGTGATGCCGGAACTGCAGTGGGAACACGGCTATATGTTTGTCATCGGTCTGCTGGCCGTGACGACGCTGCTGACCCTTTGGTTCTTCCGACGGAAGAAATGGTTTTAGTCCGCGTATGAAGTCGTCCTTCCTCGATAAGCTCATCGGTCGCATTGACCGCATTGATCCCGAGAGCCTCCAGAGCTACATGCTCAAGCTCGTCCGCGAGAAAGGCTTCCTCGAGACCGTCTTCAACAACATCGAAGAAGGCATCATCGTCACCGATGAGCACGGTCGCATCAGTTACCTCAACCGTGCGACGACCGACCTGCTCGGGATTCCGCAGGCGACGGGCATCGGCTCGCACGTCTCGAAATACCTGCCCGACGTGGACTGGCAGAAAATCTCGAGCGCCGACCGGGAAGAATGGCGAAAGGTGTTGAGCCGGGAGTTGGAGGTGTTCTACCCGCGGCAACGGCTGATCCATTTCTACGTCGTGCCGCTGGACGGCAAGAGCGAACAGGCGCAGGGATTGATCATCATCCTCCGTGACATGACGGAGACGCGCAAGGCGACCGAGGCGACGATCGAGTCGGAGAAGCTGGCCTCGCTGACGCTGCTCGCCGCGGGCGTTGCGCACGAGATCGGCAACCCGCTGAACTCGCTCCATATTCATCTCCAATTGATTGAACGTGAACTCAAGCACCTGCCCGAGGAAAAGCGCGGCAAGCTGAAGGAATATGTCCGCGTGGCGCGCGACGAAGTGGGGCGGCTCGACGCGATCGTGACGCAATTCCTGCGCGCCGTGCGTCCTTCGAAACCGAACCTCGAGCTGGGCTCGGTCAACGACGCGGTGCGCGAAGCGACATCGTTCCTCAAGCAGGAGCTGAAAGACCGCGACGTGTTGGTTGAGGAGGAATTGGCGAGCACGGCGCCGCGGATTCTGTTCGACCGCAGCCAGCTCAAGCAGGCGTTCTACAACCTCATCCGCAACGCCATTCAGGCGATGGGCAAAGGCGGCATCCTCCACGTGAGCACCGAGACGACCAGCGATCACGTGGTGGTGTCGTTCCGCGACACGGGCGGCGGCATCTCGGAGGAGAACCTCGGCAAGGTGTTCCAGCCGTACTTCACCACCAAATCGGAGGGCAGCGGGCTCGGGTTGATGATCGTGCATCGGATCGTCCGTGACCACGGTGGACAGATCGAGATCGAGAGTCACGTCGGACGCGGGACCACCGTGCGGATTCTGCTGCCCCTGCAGGAGCGGCGGATGCGGCTGCTGCAGGCGGGCAACGACGAGCCGCCCAAACGGGGAGATGACGAGCCGGCGATCGCCGAACCAATGAACGCATGAAGCCCACCGTTCTCATCGTGGACGACGAAAAGCACACCCGCGAAGGGTTGCAGCGGGCCCTCGAAAACGAGTTCGATGTCTATCTTGCCGAGGACGCGACGCAAGCGCTCAATCTTCTCGAGGGCGAGCATTTCGATCTGATGCTCGCCGATCTTCGGATGCCCGGCATGGATGGACTCAAGCTCATCAAGCGCGCACTGTCATTGTCGCGGCCACCGATCTGCATTCTCATGACGGCCTACGGGACGTACGAGACCGGCGTCGAGGCGATGAAGCTCGGCGCGTACGATTGTCTGAGCAAGCCGGTGAACCTCGACGAGCTCGAGGTCAAGATCAAGAAGGCGCTTCGCGGTCAGAAGCTCGAGAAGGAGAACGTCGAGCTCCGTCAGCAACTCGACAAGAAGTACGGCCTCGAACACCTCATTGGTCACTCCGAGCCGATGCAACAGGTGTTCGAGATGATCCAGCAGGTGGCACCCTCCCGGGCGACCGCGTTGATCACCGGCCCCAGCGGCACGGGCAAGGAATTGGTGGCGCATGCGATTCACCAGTTGAGTCCGCGAAAAAACGGTCCATTCGTGGCCGTCCATTGCGCGGCGCTGGCGACGAATTTGCTGGAAAGTGAGCTGTTTGGCCATGAACGCGGCGCGTTCACGGGCGCAGTGGAACGGCGACAGGGACGGTTCGAATCGGCGGACGGCGGGACGTTGTTTCTCGATGAAATCGGTGAGATTGATCCGCAGGTGCAGGTCAAGGTGTTGCGTGTGCTCGAAGAACGAACGTTCGAGCGGGTCGGCGGGTCCAAGACCATCACGACCGACGTGCGGCTGATTGCAGCGACAAACCGCGATCTCGCGCAGATGGTCAAAGAGGGGAAGTTCCGCGAGGACTTGTATTTTCGGCTGAATGTTGTGACCATCGCTCTGCCGCCGTTGCAAGAGCGTGCCGAGGACATTCCGTTGCTGGCGACCCACTTCCTCGCCGAGTCGGCGCGCGAGAACAACAAGCCGGTGCGGGAACTGACGCAGGAGGCGATGAACGCGCTTCTGGCGTACTCCTGGCCCGGCAACGTGCGGGAACTGCGCAACTACATCGAGCGCGCGGTGGTGTTGAGCAAAGGCGACAAGATCACGCTGCGCGAGTTGCCGCAGACGGTGCGCGACGAAGCAACCGCGGCCGGCGAAGGCGGTCTGCCGGCAGCGCGGATTGTGAAATCGGACATCACGATCGAGGAAGCGGAGAAGCAGATGATCATCCGAGCATTGAAAGAAACGAACGGCAATCGGACGGAAGCGGCGAAGCGGCTGGGAATCAGCCGCCGCACGTTGCATCGCAAGCTGCACGTGTTCCAGTTGAACGGTCTCTAAACGAAAGCGAGGCAAGCATGTTGTGGAGCAAGAAAAAGACGGGCGGCATGAGCGAGGGCGCGATCCAAAGCACCGTGCACGCGTTGGAGCTCGGCGCTTGGGCAAAGTACATCAAGGGGTTCCTGTTCGTTCTGGCGATCTTCGTTCTGATCCTCATCTACTGGTCGAATCAATTCCGTGGGTTGGAGATGGCCGAGGCCATGGACCAGGCCCAACTGGCCCGCAACATTGCGCAGGGCGAGGGGTTCACGACCAAATTCATCCGTCCCGTCAGCGCGTGGAAACTGAGCGAGGCGGCCGGCAACGCCAAGCTGAAGGAGCCGCACCCCGATCTGTTCAACGCGCCGCTTTATCCGTACATGCTGGCGGCGGCGTTCAAACTGGCGGGAACGAACTTCGATGTGAAAACCGTGGCGAGCGCGCCCTACACGAAGTTCCCTCCCGAAACGGTGATTGTTGGCTTGTGTAGCGCGCTGTTTCTGGCCAGTGCCGGTTTGTTATATTTCCTGGCGTGGCGGTTGTTCGACAAGCGGATCGCGTTTCTTTCCATGCTGCTGTTTCTGCTCTCCGACATTCTCTGGCGCTACAGCATCTCGGGGTTGCCAATGATGCTGCTGCTGTTTCTGTTTCTGTGCGCGCAGGTCTGTCTGGTCAACGCGCACCTCATGAGGTCACAGGAAGGCAAACGCATCTGGGTGCTGGGCCTGCTCGCGGCCGTGGGATTGTTCTGCGGGTTGAGCCTGCTCACGAAGTACAGCGCTGGCTGGCTGATCTTCCCGGTACTGGTGTACGTGGCGTTGGCGTTCGGGAGTCAACGCTGGGTGGCGGTGGCGGTGGTGGCGGTTGTGTTTCTCATCGTGATCACGCCGTGGCTGGTTCGGAACAAGCAAGTCTCCGGGAAGGTCTTTGGTCTCGCCGGCTACTCGACGTATGAGCAGACGGAACGCTACCCCAACGACCAGTTCGCGCGACAGTTCAAGAGCATCGGCGAACCCAGCATGCGGGCGAAGCAGAAGAAATTGTTCATCAACGCCCGCCAGTTTGCCGAGGAAGGCTGGATGAAGATGGGAGCGGGCCTTGCCGGGGTGTTCTTTCTGGTCGGATTGCTGTACCGCTTCAAGAAAACGGAGGTGCTCGCGTACCGGCGGTTTGTGATGGGGGCGCTCGTGCTCGCGGCGTACGTGAGCTGCTTTGGCAGTGTGGCCTCGAGCTCCAAGGACCAGGTGGCCAACCCGGCCAGCATCGCGGTCGCCCTGTGTCCCGGCGTCATCCTCATGGGGGTGGCATTTTTCTACCTGCTGTTTGATCGGCTGGTTTTGCCAACGCTGCTCTTAAAGAAAGCCGCGGTGTTGTTGTTCGTGATCATCTGCTCGGCGCCGTTGATCTTTTCGCTCCTACCGCCGAGGCGATTTATGATCCGGTATCCGAACCCGCCCTATTACGAACCGATCATCGCGCAAATCTCGAAGTGGGTACAGCCTGACGAACTCATGGTCACCGACATCCCCTGGGCGGTGGCTTGGTACGGCAACCGCAAGTCAATCTGGCTGCCCAACACCATCGAGGAATTCTACCAGATTAACGACTACCATGGTCGCGTGGTGGCGCTGTACTTCAGTCCCATGAGCCTGGACCGCAAATTCCTGACGGACACTTCACGGCGCAGCGGCGAGCTCCGCTCCTGGGCTGCGTTGCTGATGGGCCAGCTCCCGCAGGGTTTCCCGTTGGTCGCGCGCACGCCGATCCCGGGCTTCGAGCCGGATCAGTTGTTCCCGGACCACTTGTTCTTCGCGGATCGGGCGCGTTGGACGGAGGAAAGGAAGTAACAGCTCCGTCCTCGTGAGAGCCGACCGTGAAGCGCGGTGGCAGCGGGCAGCAGGGACGACCCGGATGAACATGATGAGATTCCTGACCATGGGAGTGCTGGGAACGGGCTGTCTCCTCCTGGTCGTCGCGCCGAGTTCCGCTCAGTACCTCAAGGGCGACCCGCGCAGGGGCGAAATCCAGTTCAAACCTTTCTCGGTCTCGTTCAACACGGTCAGCGGGTTTGATTCGAGCGGCGGCACGCGGATTTTCACCAAAGGCCAGAAGGGAGACCAAGGCGACGAGACCTCCTCGAGTCTCTATGCCGGGTTCAACGCGACCGGTGCCATGAATCTGGAATGGCCCGATTCGTTTCTCGGTTCGCGCATCAGCACGGGCTACACGTACTACTTCAATCGCGACAACGAGGATGGCGAACAGGAGTATGAGACCACGATCAACATTGACAGCACGTTCTTTCATCTGTTCAGCCCGCGGTGGAGCATGACGCTGAATCACAATCTCGTCCTGGACAACGAACAGCAGATCGGTACGGACAGTTCCCTGCCCAACAACGCCCAGCAGTACAACCGGGAGGGCGATTACTACATAAGCAGTTTCAGCCTGAACAACGGTTTCCTGCTGGCGCCGCGGCTGACGTACAACGTCGGGTTATCTTATGCGATGACCCGCTACGACAATGATTTCTCCGCCAACGAATCTGATCTGGACGTGTACGGATTCAACATGGGGCCCAGCTACCAGTTCGACAGCCGGACGACCGTGGGGCTCACCTACTCGTTCACCGTCAATCAACATCCCGGTCCGACAAAGATTTATGCCGATAGTCCCCCGGCCCCGCCCCGCACTGTGGTTGAGCGAGTCAATCGCAACTCCACCGCCAACAACTTCTCCTTCAACGTGACCCGCCGCTTCACCACCCGGCTGGTCGTATCCGCGTCGGTGGGCGTGCAATTGACCGAGTTCGAAGATCGGAATGTCGTGTCCAGTTCCGTCAACCCCACCTTTTCCGGCAGCATGACCTATGTGCTCGATTCCAAGTCCTCCATCTCCGCCTCCTACGTGCACAGCATCTCCCAATCCGATTTGGAGGATTTTACCGCCACGATCCAGGACGTGGCCAGCATCGGCTACACCCGGCAAATCAACCGCAAGACCAGGCTCACGATCACGGGCTCGTACTCTCTCAGCCAGTATGACCAGAAATTCAACGCCACCACCGCGGCCTCGTTCGAGCAGAGCGGGAATGACGAAGCCCTGGGCGGCTCGCTCGTCGTCAGCTATGAGGTGAACAAATTCGTCGGGTTGGACGTGGGCTACTCCTACTTCACCTATGGTTCGAGCGTGGGCAATCCCGGCTACGACGAGGACAGGCTCACGTTCAATATTCGATGTGGTTTCTAGCCGCCCCCCGGCAGGGCGTAGCAAAGGCTTGTTTCTGGCCGGGCATGTGCTACTCTTTCGTCTGCCAGTCACCCCGGCAGGACAGGGGTAGCTTGTGCAACGTTTCTTAATGAGAACCTAGGGAGCCTTTTCTATGGCTACAGATACACGAGTACAACTTCACTTCCTCGATTACTGGCGCGTCATCAAGATTCGCAAGTGGATCATCCTGACAGTCTTCCTGCTTACCGTCCTCACCGGCGTCCTGTACACCAGTTCGCAGCCGAAGCTGTATTCGTCTTCGACGCGCATCAAGATGGAAAACCCGGCCAAGCTGGAGATCCCGCTCTTCGGGCAATCCGGACAGGGAGTCGAGGGTGGTTGGCTCGCCGACCAGATCGAGATCATCCAATCCAAGAAGGTGCTCACGCGCGTGGTCGAGGACATGAAGTTGCGCGAGAAGTGGAACTACACCAGCGATGAAGCTGCCGCCGGCCGACTGAAGAGCAAACTCTGGGTCCGAAACTACCGCGGCACCACGCTGCTGGAGATCGGCATCAACGACACCGACCCCAAGGCCGCCGCCGAGTTGGCCAACGGCGTGGCTGAGATCTACGTCAAGAGCCGGTTCGAGCAGATGGTGGACACCACGTTGCGCGCTATCAACAAACTTCGCGAAGAGTTCGACAAACAAGACGCCGCCGTGCAGGAAGCCCAGAAGCGCGTGGACGAACTCAAGCGCGAATATAACATTTCCAGTCTGTTGCAGCCGCTCGAACCCGGCGCCGCGTCCAGTCTCGCTCAGAATCTCAGCGCCGCTCACGTGGACTCACTCGTCCGCGAGATCCGACTCAAGAAAGTACAGAGCCTCACCCGTGACCAACTCCGCACGGCAATCACGACGATCATTCCCGACGCAGGCCTCAGCAAACAGCAGGAGGCTCTCTACGGAGTCGAGCTTCGGATGAAGCAGATGTTGCAGGACTTCGGCCCAAACCATCCGGTCTTCCGCATGATGGAACTGACCCAGCAGGCATTGCGCGAACAGTTCGAGGCCATGCTTGACGGCGTGCTCAAGGGTATTGAAATCGACTACGACGTCGCCAAGGCGCGCGAAGAAGCCCTTACCGCCGAAGTTGAGAAAGCCCGCCAGATCGAGTGGGAGTACTCCAGCGGCAAGTACCGCGAATACGAAAAGGCCGTCCGCGAACTCGCCTCCAAGGTGCAGTTGCGCGACGCCCTCAAGCTGCGCATCGCGCAGGAGGGCGTCGAACTCCAGTTGCCCCGCACCAACGTCGAGGTGATTGACCGCGCGGCTCCCAACTACGCCCCGATCAGCCCCAACGTCCGCCGTAACATCATCATGAGCGTCGTTGCCGGACTGGTCGTGGGACTGGCGCTCGCATTCTTTATCGAATATCTCGACACCAGCATCAAGACCGTCGAGGACGTCGAGAACTACCTCGGCCTGCCCGTGCTCGGCATTGTGCCGCAGCACGTGCGCCCGCTCGTGCAGGAGGGGGACGACAGTCACCATGCCGAAATCTATCGCGTCATCCGAACGAACCTTGAGTTCGCCAAACGGGACCTCGGCGCCAACGCCATCACCGTCGTCAGCGCCGGATCGGGCGAAGGCAAGTCGTTGACGATGTTCAACCTCGCCTACACCTACGCCAAGAATGGCGACAAGGTGCTCATCGTCGATTCCGACTTGCGTCGCCCCTCGCAGCACAAGATTTTGGGCGTGCCCTACGGGGTCGGCCTGACGAACCTGCTCCTCGATCAGAAGACGCTCGATGAAGTGATCGTCCCCACCAGCGTGCCGAACCTGTACTTCATGTCACGCGGTAAACATGTCGCTTCGTCATCGGGCATCCTCAACTCCCAGCGCATGCGCGACCTGATCAAGGAACTCAAGCTTCGTTACGACATGATCTTCTTTGATTCGCCGCCGATCATGGCCGTCAGCGATGCGGCCATTCTCGCCAGCGAAGTGGATTTGACGCTGATGATCATCGAGTATCGCAAGTTCCCGCAGCGCATGTCGGCCCGCGCCATCCAGATGGTCGAAAACGTCAAGGGCAAGGTTGTCGGTGTGGTGCTCAACAACATCAACATCTCCGCCGACAGCAGCTACTACTACTACTATACGCACTACGATTACTACACGGCGCGGGATACTGCCGGCCAGAAGGTCGCCAAAGCCGCGCCCGCGGAGGCACCCAAGGTCGCCGCCGCGCCGAAGCCGAAGGAAGCCAAGAAGCAGGAGCCGGACAAGCCGGACAAGGAAGAAATCGAGTTTCGGGAAAGCTAGTCTCGGCTTCGCCATCGGGTGTCAGCGATGAGAAATTCGGTGACACCCGATTGCTTTTTCAATAGGTTTCGCCCATGCAAATGAGACTCCACACTGCCGTGCTGCTGCTGGCCTTGGTCACGCTCGTGGGCTGCCAGAGCGGTCCGCCGCCAACCACCAACGTCGCCGCTGCCGATGAAAAGCTGGTACCGGGCGACCTGATCGGTGTGAAGATCCAAGGCATCTCCGATCCACCTTCGTTTGAGGGGCCGATTGACGAGGAAGGGAACATCGAGATGCTCTACGTCGGCAAGATCAAGGCCGACGGTCTCACCGAGCGCGAGTTGGCAGAACGGATCAAGTACACCTTCGTCGAGCGCGGCCTGTATCCCATGGAACGCCTGAAAGACATGCTCGTTACCGTGGTGGTGGGAACCCGCTTTTACTACATCACGGGCGAAGGCGCGCGCGGACGGTACCCCATGGTCGGGCCGGTCACCGTGTGCAAGGCGCTCCTGTCCACCGGAGGCGTGACGGAGGAAGCGAACATCAAGAAGATCGTTGTCCACCGCGGTACAAGGAAGATTCGCGTGAACTGCGCCAAAGCCAAGGAAGACCCGCGCTATGATCTGCGCGTCATGGCAGGAGACATCATCGAAATCCCGAAGCGAGGTCTGTTGCCATTTCTGTAGGAGACGTTCACCAAACATTTACGGCGACGCTCACAGTCCGCCCAGTTTCTTCAGCAACCGCCATCGCTCTTCGTCCACGGGAACGACCGAGAGTCTTCCGATCTTGACGAGTTCCCAGTCCTTGAAGTCCTTCTTGTTCTTGATCGAGGCAAGCGTCACCGGCTTCTTGAACTTCTGCTTGGGGGCGATGTCCACCACGCTCAACCGCCCTGTGTCGTCCTTGGGATCCGGGTAGGCGCCGCTGGTGATCGCAGCGATGCCGACAATCTGTTTCTCGTCCCCCGTGTGATAGATGAATGCCAGGTCGCCCTTGCGCATGGACTTGATGTATTTCAGCGCGAGCGGGTTGGTGATGCCGTCCCAGACAGCCTTCTTTTTCTCCTCGAGATTTGCGTACGAATACTCCGAGGGTTCGGTCTTCAAGAGCCAATAGTTCATATTCGCAAGCTAGGTATCACAAACTGCCCCGCAACGTAAAGCCCCCAGAGTTCCTGAGCCGATCGCGTCCGGGAGGGAAACGGCGAAAAGGTCAACGACTCACAGCATTCCGAGGAATTCCTCAACCAACCGCGCAAAATTATCGCCAATCAGGCTTCCCGTCGCCAGCACCTCCTCATGCGACAGTTTCTTGGAAGTCAGCCCCGCAGCCACGTTGCTGATGCACGAAATGCCCACCACCTCCAACCCCACGGCGCGTGCCACCAACACCTCGGGCACGGTGGACATCCCGATCGCGTCGGCGCCCATCCACGCAAACGCCTTCACCTCGGCAGGAGTCTCATAGTTTGGGCCTTTCACGGCCAGATACACGCCCATCTTCAGATCAAGGTTCTGCTTCGCCGCCGCCTGCATCATCTTCTCGCGCAACCGCGACGAGTACGCCTGCGACATGTCCTGAAAGCGCACCGGGCCGTTCCCTTTCGGTGTGCCCACCAGCGGGTTCTCGCCCATGAAGTTGATATGGTCCTCGATCAACATCAACGAACCCCCTGCCAGTTGCGTGTGGATGGCGCCGGCGGAATTCGTCACCAGTAGAATCTTGCACCCGATCGCATCGAGCACGCGAATCGGGAACGTGACTTCCGCCATCGAGTAACCCTCGTACGAATGCAGCCGCCCTTCCATCACCGCGACTGGCCGTTCTTTGATTGTGCCGAAGATGAGCCTCCCTGCATGTCCTTGCACCGTCGGTGTCCGAAAGCCGGGGATGTCCGCATACTTCACTACCACCGGCGACTGGACCTTCTCCGCCACGCGCGTCAACCCGGACCCCAGCACGATGCCCACGTGCGGCTTGAAGCCGCCCAGCTTGGATTCCAGAAAACCTTTCGCCTCGCTCACGTTCGATACGCTCACGATCGCGCAGTATAGAAACCGCGCGGGCGGGAGCAAAGCAAAAGTTGACCCGCCATCCGCGCGCGGTACACTGCGCCACGTGGCAAAGTTGACGAAGCAGACAGAACTCTCCTTGCCCGGCCGTCGCATCCTTACCGTGACGGAGTTCACCCGGCAGATCAAGTCATTGCTCGAATCGCAAATCGGCGCCGTGTGGGTCGAGGGCGAAATCTCCAACTTCCGCGCGCAAGCATCGGGGCATTGTTACTTCACGCTCAAGGATGCCGGAGCACAGTTGTCGGCGGTGTTGTTCCGTGGCGACGCCGGGCGGGTGCGTTTCCGGCTCGCCGATGGGTTGCAGGTGGTGGCGTTTGGCGACGTCAGCGTGTACGAGGCGCGCGGGCAGTACCAGATCATCGTCCGCGAGGTCACGCCGAAAGGCATGGGCGCGCTGCAGTTCGCATTTGAGCAACTCAAGCAAAAGCTGGCAGCGGAGGGGTTGTTCGATGAAGCGCGCAAGAAGCCGATCCCGTTACTCCCGCAACGCATCGGCATTGTCACCTCCCCCACGGGCGCCGCCATCAGCGATTTTCTCAACGTCCTCACGCGGCGGTTTCCCAACCTCCACATCGTGATCAACCCGGTACGCGTGCAAGGCGAAGGTGCCGCGCAGGAGATCGCGGCGGCGGTGGACGAATTCAACCAACTGCACGAGTCCGGCTCGCTGCGGCTCGATGTGATCGTGCTCGCTCGCGGCGGTGGCAGCCTCGAAGATCTGTGGGCGTTCAACGAAGAAGTCGTCGCACGGGCGGTGGCGCGATCGAAGATTCCGACCATTTCCGCCATCGGCCACGAGGTGGATTTCACGATTTGCGATTTCGTGGCCGATCTGCGAGCACCCACGCCGAGCGCGGCGGCGGAACTGGTGGTGCAACGCAAGGACGAGTTCGATGCGCTGCTGGCGGATTTCCTCTCCCGCTTGAACAAGGACCTGCGCCTGCGACTGGCGGAGATCCGCGAGCGATTGCAGCGTCTCGCCCAGAGCTACGTCTTTCGCGAACCGGCCGCCGCAGTGCGCCAGTACCAGCAGCGTGTGGACGAACTCCGTTACCGCCTGGGACAGGAATGGGAGACGGTGTTCGAGCAGTCGCGCGGGCGAGTACAGGCCGCCGCCGACAAACTGCGATTGCTCACCCCGCGTGAGACCCTGCGCAAGTATGACCAACAGCTTGCCCATCTTGACGATCGCCTTGGTTCGTTCGCTGCACAATCGGTCCGGGATTGCCGGGGCAGGCTGAAAGAGTTGAACGGACGCCTGATCGTATTGAGTCCCAAGGCAACGCTGCAACGCGGGTATTCAATCACGAGGCGCGCCGCAGACGGGCAATTGATCAAGAGCGTGAAAACCGTGAACGCCGGCGACGCAATCAAGACCACCGTGGCAGACGGCGAGTTTACGTCGGAAGTGGTCTGAATCTCGGTCGGCCTTCACCTGACGCCGATCCCCAGACTCTTCAACGCATCAATCAGGAACTGCATCGCGATCGCCGCGAGCAGCAAACCCATCAGGCGCGTGACGATTTTCACGGCGATGGGACTCAGCCATCGCAACCCCTGCGCACCGAAACGCAGACACAGATAGCTGATCGCACACACCGCAACGATGCAACCGATCAACGCGACGTGTTGCTCGATGCTGCCGGCTTGTTGATGGAGAATGATTACCGCCGTGATCGCGCCCGGCCCGGCCAGGAGCGGCATGCCGAGTGGCGCGACCGCGATGTCCTCCTTCGCCGTGCCGGCGCCGCGTTCCTCGTCGCTTTCGCGGACGGCAGAGCGTTGCGCGCGCAACATCTCCAACGCGATAAACAGCAACAACACGCTCCCGGCCATCTGGAATGCCGCCACCGTGATTCCCAGCAACCGAAACAGCCAATGCCCCAACAGCGCGAATCCAACCAGGATGCCCGCCGCGACCAGACACGCAACCCGTGCCATGCGGGTGCGGGCCGCAGGCGAGTCGCTCGGCGTCATCGCGAGGAACACGGGAATCAATGTGATCGGGTCCACGATCACGAACAGGGAACTGAATGCGAGAAGAATATACTCTGTCAGACTCATTGCGAACCAACCGCGGAACGCCCGAATTCCCTAGCATCGCCCGGCACAGGAGGCAAGCCCGGCGTGGCGACGGAAAAACTCGGCTTGCAAATGTCCACCATTTCAGTAGGATTTTCGCGGGATGAGGGTGTCAAAGCGAGGCGAGTACGCGCTGAGGGCGTTGATTGATCTCGGCATCGCGCAGGAACTGGATCGTCCGATGTTGCCGATCCGGGAACTGGCGAAGCGGGAGAAGATTCCCGTCAAGTTTCTCGAAACGATCCTGCTCGACCTGAAGAAGGCGGGCTACCTCGAGAGCAGGCTGGGACGCAGCGGCGGCTATCTCCTCAAGAAACCAATGAGCCAGATCCGCATCGGCGACGTGGTGCGGTTGATTGACGGGCCGCTCGCCCCGATCGGGTGCGTGAGCGTGACCGCCTACGAAAAGTGTTCGTGTCCCGATGAACAACATTGCGGGCTGAGGATGCTGATGCTCGACGTGCGCAACTCGATCGCCAACATCCTCGACAACTACACCCTGGCCGACACGGTGGAGGTCACGCTGCGCAAGATCCGCCGCGACGGCGTCCCGCTGCCCTTTGCCGAGAAGTAATCGCGCTGAGATTCTTGATGACGCTCGAAATGATTCTGGTGTTCTTGATCACGGTGGGGACGTTCGCGTTCTTCACGATGGAGAAGGTGCGCCCGGATGTGCTGGCGCTGTCCGTGTTGTCGCTGCTCGGGTTGCTGGGGCTGCTCACGCCGAATGATCTGCTCGGCTGTTTCAGCGACCCCGCGCCGATCACTGTCGCGGCGATGTTCGTGCTCGGCGCGGGGCTGACGCGGACGGGCGCGCTCGAACGGATCGCCGACAAACTGGTGGTGGTGGCGGAGGGAGGGGAGTTCCGGTTGTTGCTGGTGATGTTGCCGATGGTCGTGGTCGTGTCGGCGTTCATCAACAACACGGCGGTGGTGACGTTCTTCCTGCCGGTCGTGCTCTACGTCTGCACGCAGAAAAACATCCCGCCCTCCCGCCTGCTGATTCCGCTGTCGTTTGGCGCGATGCTCGGCGGCTCGATCACGCTGATCGGCACTTCCACGAACATCGTCGTCAGCAACGTCGCCGCGCGATTGCACGAGCCGACGATGGGGATGTTCGAACAGACGCGGCTTGGGTTGCTCTACGCGCTGGCCGGCATGGCGTACATGCTGTTCGTGGGGCGCAAACTGCTGCCCACGCGCGAGACGTTGACGACGCTTCTGGGCAGTTCCCAGGGGAAGTTCTTCCGCACCGAGTTGGTGGTCTTGCGCAATTCGCCCCTCATCGGCCAGAAACTCGGCGAAGTGCGGACCAAGAAGCTCCGGTCGGGCACGATCCTCGGCGTGACGCGCCAGCACGAGCCGCTCGATCCGCCGTTCGACCAGATCGTATTGCGCGACGGCGACCGCATCATCCTGAACATCGCAATGTCGGGCGTGCGCGACGTGCAGACGATTCGCGGCCTGGCGCTCGTGCCCGAAGCGGAGCTGGGCGTCGAAGAAATCGGCATCGAGGAGACAACGTTGGTCGAAGCGATTGTGTCGAACAACAGCCCGCTCCTCGGCAAGACACTCAAGGAGCTGGACTTCGCAGAGCGGCACGGCGTGCTGGTGCTGGCGGTGCATCGGCAGGGGATGAACCTGCGCGATCGCTTTCTCGAAACGCCGCTGCATTTCGGCGACACACTGCTGCTGCAAGGGACGGATGAACCGCTCGCCAATCTCCGCGAAGAGCGCTCGCTGTTGTTCCTCACGCCCTTGAAGATGCCGCCCGTTCGCCGTCACAAGGGCTGGGTGGCCATCGCCATCGTGGTGTTGGTGATGCTGGCAGCGAGCGTGGGAGCGATTCATCTCGGGCCGTTCACCATCGGACCGTTCCCGGTGGCCACCATCGCCATCATCGGATCGCTGCTGCTGGTGATCACCCGCTGCATTGACGTCAACGAAGCATACGAGTCCATCAATTGGAGCATCGTCATGCTGATCGTCGGCATGCTGGGCCTCGGCCTGGCGATGGAGAAAACCGGGGGCGCCGAGTTCATTGCCCACCGGCTCAATGACACGTTCGGCGCGCTCGGCCCTCACGTGGCACTGGCAGGAACGTATCTGATCGCGATGCTGCTGACAGAGATGGTGTCGAACAACGCCGTCGCGGCGCTGATGACGCCGATCGCGATCTCGAGCGCGCATGCACTGGGCTGCGACGCGCGGCCGTTTGTGTTCGCGGTGATGTTTGCGTCCGGCGCGAGTTTTTCGACGCCGATCGGATATCAGACCAACACCATGATCTACGGCGCCGGCGGGTACAAGTTCCTCGACTTTTTCAAGATCGGCGCGCCGCTCAACATCTTGCTCTGGATTCTGGCGACGTTGTTGATCCCGGTATTCTGGCCGTTCCACAAGTAACCATGAAACTCATCCACACGATTCTCGCCGCGTTGCTGCCCGCCCTGTCGCCAGCGGCAAACGCCGAACGGATCTCAATTCGCGTCGGTCATTTTCCGAATATCACGCACGCGCAGGGCGTGATCGCGCACGGGTTGAGCCGGCAGGGAAAAGGCTGGTTCGAGGAACGGCTCGGGCCCGATGTGAAGATCGAATGGTATGTCTATAACGCGGGGCCGACGGCCATGGAGGCCATCTTCGCCCGCAGTCTCGACATCACCTATGTCGGCCCGAACCCGGCGATCAATGCCCATCTCAAATCACACGGCGAGGAGATTCGCATCGTGGCCGGAGCATGCAGCGGCGGCGCAGCGTTGGTCGTGCAGCCCGACGGTCGCATCAAGGCGGACGCCGATTTCAAGGGCAGGAAGATTGCCACGCCGCAACTCGGGAACACGCAGGACGTGGCTGCGCGGGCGTGGCTGATGTCGAAGGGGTTGAAGGTCACGATGACAGGCGGCGATGCACTCGTCATTCCGACGGCAAACCCGGACCAACTCGCGTTGTTCCAGAAAGGCGACCTCGACGCAGTGTGGACCGTAGAGCCGTGGGTGACGCGCCTGATTTTGGAAGCGAAGGCCAGAGAATACCTCGACGAAAGCGCCATCTGGAAGGAGACCGGCGCCAAGTACGTGACGACGCACCTGGTCAGCAGCGTGAAGTTCCTCAAGGAAAAGCCCGACCTGCTCAAGAAATGGATCGCCGCGCACGTCGAGCTGACGGATTGGATCACCAATAACCCCGATGCAGCGAAGAAGATTCTCAACGAAGAGATTAAGGCTGAGACAACGAAAGCATTGCCCGCGCAAACCCTGGACACTGCGTGGAAGCGACTGGAGCTGACCCATGACCCAATCAGCGCCTCGTTGCTGAAATCCGCAGAGGACGCGCACAAGATCGGTTTTCTCAAAGCGAAGCCGGACCTCAGCCGTATCTACGACCTCAAGCTCCTGAATGAAGTGCTCAAGGAAAAGGGACGGCCCGAGTTGAAGTAGCGCATGATCCCCGAAACCAAAGAAGAACTCTTGGAAACAACCGCCCCGCCGAAGTTGGTGGTCGACGGCGTTTCCAAGCATTTCAAGACGTCCAAGGGAGGAGTCCATGCGCTCGACAATGTCTCGCTCCACGTGCAGGAGGGCGAGTTCGTCTGTCTCGTCGGGCCTTCGGGTTGCGGCAAGAGCACGCTGCTCAACCTCATCGCCGGGCTCGATTTCCCCGATCAGGGTCAGATTCTCGCGAGCGGCAAGCCCGTGATCGGGCCGGGCAGCGACCGCATGATGATGTTCCAGGAAAACGCCTTGTTCCCGTGGCTCAACGTGATGGGCAACATCCTCTTCGGGCTCAAGCTCAAAGGAAGGCTCAGCACCAAGGAACGGACCGAGGTTGCCCGGTTTTACCTCCAGTTGGTGAAGCTCGAGAAATTTCAGGAGGCGAACATTCACGAGTTATCCGGCGGCATGAAACAACGCGTCGCTCTCGCCCGCTGCCTGGCCCCGAACCCGCGTGTGCTGCTCATGGACGAACCCTTTGCCGCGCTTGACGCCCTCACGCGCGAACAACTCTACGGCGACATTCAGGAGATCTGGGCCAAACGCAAGAAAACCATCGTGTTCGTCACGCACAACGTCCGTGAAGCCTGCTGTCTCGGCGACCGCGTCGTGTTGTTTTCGCCCCACCCGGGACGCATCCAGGAACAGTTCATGATTGATCTACCGCGCCCGCGCGACATCAACAGCGTCGAGTTGGCCAGGTACTCGACGCAGATCACCAAGTCACTGAAACAGTACCTTTACGTGGAGGTGGCGGCGTGAAACGGCCGCTGATCGCGACGCTCTTCTTCGTGGGGCTGCTCGGCATCTGGGAATGGCTGGTGCGCGCCGAAATCTGGTCGCACGTGTTGGTGCCCTCGCCGATCGAGGTGGTGCAATACTACGTGTCCGCGATCCGCGACGGGACGTTGATCAGCGCGAGTTGGGTCACGATCAAGCGCTTGTTCCTCGGCTACCTCGTCGGCTTGGTCCTGGGACTGCCGCTGGGTCTGCTCAACGCGCGGTTCAAGGTTTTCGAAGACACGCTCGGGCTTGTCGCGCTCGGGTTTCAGACCTTGCCCAGCGTCTGCTGGGCGCCGCTCGCGCTGCTGTGGTTCGGGCAGACCGAGACCGCAATGTTTTTCATCGTCATCATGGGCTCGCTCTGGTCCATTGTCATCGCGACCGACAACGGTGTCCGCAATGTCCCGCCGATCTACGCCCGCGCCGCGCGCACGATGGGCTCGAAGGGCATCCACACCTGGATCAAGGTCATCATGCCGGCCTCATTGCCCTTCATCGTCTCGGGCATGAAACAAGGCTGGGCGTTCGCATGGCGTTCGTTGATGGCAGCGGAGATTTATGTCACGATCCTCACCGGCTTCGGCCTCGGCCACCTTCTGCACTACGGTCGCGAGTTGCACGCCATGGATGCCGTCATCGGCATCATGATCGTGATCATCGTCATCGGGTTGCTCGCTGACAAAATTCTCTTCTCGCCTTTCGAGCGCTTCATGCATCGGCGCTGGGGTACCGCGCGGGCGTAGTAGGTGTGGGGTAATCCTACACCGCAGTTGCCTGTCTCATTCGTTTGCGGACTTCAGCCAGGACCGCCTCGTCCGTGGCGTGGTCACGGATGATCTCGAAGAACTCGACTCGCCCGATTCCAAGCTGGTTCAGCATTTGCCGGTCACCGCCGCAGGGATAGAACAATTCATCGGGGAGCCGGCCTTCCAACTTGGCACGCGCCTTGTCAATCGCCCGCGGCAGCCAAACGATTCCGCCAAGCTCTGCATTGCGCGCGCGAACGTCCTCCTTGAGTGGAGGATTCTTTGCCCGTTGCACACGAAGGAAGTGCTCGCAACGGATCTCGTGAATCCGAAGCGTCTCGTCTGGTGTCGGAACTCCGTCGCCGAGATAATCGTCGCACGCGTCGAACATCTCGATGGGTTTGCTGCCAATGGAGGCGAGGAATGATCGGTCGGCTTCAGTAAACAACCGACCGAGGTTCCGTTCTCCTGCGCGCATTCGCGTGAGCGTGCGGTTATAAAGGGCCTGAAATTCGGTCTTCCAATCATTCATGGCGGGTAAGATGACACCGGAAAGCGAAAGGTTGCAAGGGGGTACAACACCAAGCGGCGCCCTTTCGAGCGCCGTTTGGTGACTGATGACTGGCAACTGATAGCCGATTGACTTCGCCGGCTGCGTTCACGGCGGCGGCGGATTACCGCCACCGTTCGAACCATTACCGTTGCCATTCCCATTCCTATTGTGACCGGTGCCATTGTCCACGATCTCCC
The DNA here is from genome assembly GCA_964582645.1 of uncultured Verrucomicrobiota bacterium. Taxonomy (GTDB): domain Bacteria; phylum Verrucomicrobiota; class Verrucomicrobiia; order Palsa-1439; family CAZOTB01; genus CAZOTB01. The sequence goes on from CAZOTB010000022.1 coordinate 50,433, forward strand.
GGGCTGTCGTGTACGCCGAGTAAAACACCGGCTGACTCGAGCGATACTTCGCCATCAGACCGTCGAGCTTCTCGTCGAGCACCTTGTCGGCCTCACGGAACTCGACCTCGATTGAGGAGCGGGCCGCGCTCCTCTTGCTGCGCACCGAACGCGGCTTGGCGACGGTCGCATTGCATTCGTTGATTCTCGCCTGCAGATCGGCCAGCGTGTTCGCGTCCACCGAATAGTCCGCCAACGCGGCGCGATGCGTGTTGGCCGTGTCGTGGATACCCTGACAGAGCGTGACGATCACGGTGTCCCGCACCTGACGCAGATCGCTCGGCGAATAGTCCACCTTGGCCTGCCACTCCGATCTGCCGATGTCCGAGCCATAGGCGCGGACGGCCCCGGCCACTTCGAGCGCCTTGCCGACCATCGCCGCGCGCGCGGCGCGTTTGTCGGCGGTGACGCCCTTGGTGGTGCCGTTGCGCACCATCGCGAGTTGATCGATCTTGATAACGCGATCCGTGAACTTGGTGCCGGCCAGGACGAAAGCCGGTACCGGCTGCCAGATATTTTGGTTCTGCGTCAATACGTTCTTTACTGCTCCGTATGCGGACCTCTTGTTTTCCAAACGTAAGCGGCGTCCTCGCTACAGGGGGCGCCAGCCGAAGCAAATGAGGATTATTTCCCGGAAAC
>CAZOTB010000023.1:0-7668 GCA_964582645.1 uncultured Verrucomicrobiota bacterium
GCCGCAAGGCGAAAATTCCGAGATTTCCCGTGTCGGTTGACGAACTCGGGCTAAGCGTGGCGCTTTGCTCGGGATTCAACGGGCAACCGGGCACGTACGCGTTGGGGAACAACTGCGGCGGCTTCCTCGATTTCGTGAACTTCGGGTTCTTTACCGCTACAACCGGGTCGCTTGAGCTTGTCACGTTCAACTCCGGCGCCGGGACAGCCAGCGGCACATTTTGGTACGAGGCATCGGACGGCTTCGACACGATCCTCGTCACCAACGGGATGTTCAGCATCTCGAACCTGCTGACGTCGCAGTAAGCGGCGCAGATGTCCGAAGCGTTGCTTGTAGTGGCGCCGTCCGGCGTTCCATCGGCAACCACTGAATCAGGCGCGCTCACAGAAGCGCCTGACGGCGTCACTACAAACCAGTTCAACTCCTGAAACCGCTTGCCACTCGCCGCGCTTTGCCGTAAGCGATGGCCGAACGATCCATCCACCATGGCTACCGGCACTCTCTACGTCGTCGCCACGCCCATCGGCAACCTTGAGGACATCACGCTGCGGGCGTTGCGCGTGCTCAAGGAAGTGGACTTCATTGCCGCCGAAGACACACGTCACACGCTCCACTTGCTCCGCCATTACCAGATCGAGACACCGCTCATCAGCTATCACCAGTGGAATGAAGCGCGACGCACGGCGGAGTTTCTCGACAAACTCCAGGCGGGACAATCCATCGCGTTGGTGAGCGATGCCGGGACGCCCGGCATCAGCGATCCCGGGGCGCGTGTGGTCCAGGCGTGTGTGGGCGCGGGCATTCCGGTCGTCCCGATTCCCGGGCCGAGCGCGCTCGTGGCGGCGCTGGTGGCATCGGGGTTGGACACGGGGGAGTTTCGGTTCATCGGGTTCGTGCCGAACAAATCGAGTCAGCGCCAGAAGCTGCTGCAATCGCTCGCGGGGGAGACTTGCACATTGGTGATCTACGAGTCGCCATTCCGCATCGTGAAGTTTCTCGAAGATGCCCGCACCATCCTCGGCGAACGACAAATGGTCGTGGCCCGGGAATTGACGAAGAAATTCGAGGAGGTCCTGCGCGGCACCCCGAGTGAACTGCTTGCCAAATTGCAGGGCCGGTCGGTAAAAGGCGAATGCACCGTTCTGGTTGAAGGTGCCACGGATTCACACGGATGAAACACGGATTTCGATCCGTGAAAATCCGTGTCCATCCGTGGCCCGGAGAGTCTTTATGAAAATCAAACAGGTCCGCGTCATCCACTTCGGGATGTTCCCCAACATCACCTTCGTCGAACTCGAGACCGACTCGGGCATCGTCGGGCTCGGCGAGACGTTTTATACGCCGCGCTCGGTGGCGACCTACATCGAGGAAGTCCTCGAGCCCCAGTTGCTCGCTTGCGACCCGTTGCAGATCGAGGCGTTTTGGCGACGGGCCTACGACGCCTCCCATGTCTATGGCAACAAAGGCATCGAGATGCGTGCCTTGTCGGCGGTGGACATCGCGCTCTGGGACATTCTCGGTCAACACACCGGCCAGCCGATCTGGCAGTTGCTCGGCGGGACATCCCATCCCGACGGCGTGCTCGTTTATAACACATGCGCCACTGCCGGCTACGCGCAGGGGACGCCCGGCATTTGGCGGAAGAAATGGGCGAAGGTCACCACTCAGTACCACGACCAGGAGATGTGGCAGCCGGGGGGCAATGCCGGCAAGCTGGCGAAGTCGTTGCTCAAGATGGGGATCAAAGGAATGAAAATCTGGCCGTTCGATCCGTTCGCCGTCACCAACCGCGGCGAGACGATCTCCTGGCGCGAGGTGGACGAAGGCTTGCGTCCCTGGAAACAGATCCGCGATGCCGTCGGGCTGGACATTGAGGTGATCCTCGAAGGCCACGGTTATTGGGCGCTTGAGCCTGCACGCCGCATCGCGCAGGCGCTTGAACCGTACCAGCCCGCATTGCTCGAAGACGTGATGAAGCCCGACAACCCAAGGACGCTGGCGAAGCTTCGAGAATCCACCCGTACGCCCCTCTGTGTCAGCGAACTGCTGATGAACCGGTACGCGATCCAGGACATGATGGAAGCCAATGCCTGCGACGTGGTGATGACCGATGTCGCGTGGTCAGGCGGCATCACCGAGAGCCGCAAGATCGCCAACATGGCTGACACCGCCAACATGGGCGTGATTTTCCACGATTGCACCGGCCCCGTCACTCTCGCGGCTGCGTTGCATCTCGCCGTGCATTGCACCAACACATGGATGCAGGAGATTGTTCGCTCGTTCACGACCAGCTACTACCGCGAACTGGCGGACCACCGGTTCGAAGTCGAGAACAGCCGGATGAAAGCGCCGAGCCGACCCGGCCTGGGCGTGGCCCTGCGCAAGCAGGCGTTGAAACGTGAGGATTGTCGGGTGCGGGTGGTGGCGAAGTAGGACAGAGACCTCCCGCCTGTCCATCCTCCAGAGAGGCCCCGGCAATGGACAGGCAAGATGCCGTCCTACAACCCGAACAACCTCTCCGCATTGGCAGTGGTCGCGTGCGCCAGCGTCTCGAACGAAATCCCGCGGACTTCCGCCAACTTCTCCGCCGTGTGACGCGTGAACGACGGCTCGCAGCGACGGACGTTGCGCACCGGCTCAGGACTCAGATACGGACAGTCCGTCTCGACCATGATGCGATCCAGCGGCAACTTCTCCGCCACGGCGCGCAGATCGTGGCTCTTCTTGAACGTCAGGATGCCGGTAAACGAGATCAGGAATCCGATGTCGAGAATGCGCTGCGCCTGCTCCCAGGTGCCGCCGAAACAGTGAAACACGCCCCCCACGCCCCGGGCAATCACTCCGAACTCGCGAAGAACCGCGAGCGTATCGTCCAGCGAATCGCGCTGATGAATGATCACCGGCTTGTGGAGCGTGGCGGCGACTTCGAGCGATTGGAGAAAAACCTTCCGTTGCTGGATTTTCGCCTCGGTGTCCGCCGCGATCGCCTGTTCGGGCAGTCGCTCGTGCACCAGAGGGAAGTGTGCGGGAATCTCCGCGCGCGGTGCCGTCATCTCGATGGTCTTCTTGTGTTCCTTGGACGGCAGATGGAAATAATCCAGGCCCGTCTCTCCGATTGCGACCACACGCGGATGACTGGCAAGCTGATGGAGCACCTCGCGGATATCTCCTGGGGCCGCCGCCGCTTCCGTCGGATGCACGCCCACGGTCGCGTAGATTTCGGGATGTTTCTCGGCCAACCGGATGCATCGTTCGCTCGACTCCAAGTCCACGCCGACGCTGATCACGTGCGTCACGCCCGCCGCGCGCGCCCGTTCGATCACCTGCGGGAAATCGTCGGCAAACTCCGGGTAATCGAGATGGGCATGGGTATCAACGAGCATGTCAGGATGGTAAACGAGTTTGTACCAGCCAATCAATGAGAACGCGTCGTCGTCGCCGCCGGCTCGCCCGCTCTGACCCGGTCGTACGCATACACTCCCTCATCCGCGATGGCGGTGAACCTGGCGTAGCCCGTGTCTTCGAACGACTTGGAGAGATGGATTGTCGCCAACCGCTCGTTCGTTGCGTCCTCGCGCGAGAATCCCCACCAGAGCTGATCAGCAAAGCCCGGCTTCGCTGTGCCGGTGCCGTGCCGGTCCATCAGCTCGTGCTTCAGGCTCTCGAACTGCCCTGGCACCGTGCGAAGCATGACACTGTGAAGCTTCCCGTTCAGAAAGTAGTAGCGAATCTCTTCCAGCACGGCGGCGCCGAACTGCAGATCGTCGAACTTCCGCGTATAACATTTCCACTCGCCGACCGCGTCGGAAGTCGCCGCGGCTGACACTTCCTCCAAGCCTGATACCAATGCGACGGGCGTACCCCAGAGAATCCCGTGAAACGAGGCGGGGTCGTTGGTGTAGGTGGGCTTGGAGGTAGTTACTGAAGGCTGCGGGACAGCGGGAGGACTGGGAGGCATGGCCTGCTGTGGTTCGGGAGAACGGGACTCTGTTGGCTCCTTGGGCGAGCAGCCGGTAATCAGCGCGAGCACAAGCACCGCAGCGGCGAAGAAGCTGCAATGGTTCACGCTGGCGATTGTGAGAGGCGCCGGTCGGCCGGTCAAGGGCTGAAAGCAGTTTCCGGCAAGGGGTGCCGTCTGCTAGTATGGGTCGTCGTGGAACAAAGCTCAATCAAGCCTGGCGCAAGTCGCGCATTGCGGCCCGATTGTGGCGCAAGAAACAATCGGGGCAATGGAACGCCCGCGATCGTCGTCTGGCCGTGCGGCTCTCGGACGATCCCGCAGTGACAAACCGGTTGATTGATCAGGCGATCTCCCACCTCTCGGCACGCGCACATGGTCACCGACTCCTGGACAAAGGCGCCTGACTACAAAGGCGATCTGACCTCGTAGCCGCTGGCGTTCTTCATCAGCTCATCCACGCGTTGTTTCACTGCCGGGTCCATGCGGATCAACTCCGGCCAGCCGCGCTTGTAGCCTTCGCCCGGCAGCTTGTGGGTGGCGTCAATACCCATCTTCGTGCCGAGGTTCGGCTCGGTGGTGGCGTGATCGAGACTGTCGGCGGGGCCACGGGTGAAAATCGTGTCGCGCTGCGGGTCCACGTTGGCGCAGACATGAAACATCACCTCGCTCAGATTGTGCACATCCACGCCGGCGTCCACCACCACGATCAGCTTCGTGAACATCATCTGGCCCATGCCCCAGAGTCCGTGACAGATCTTGAATGCGTGCCACGGGTACTGCTTCTTGATCGAGACGACGACCATGTTGTTGAGGACGCCCTCGGCGGGAAGGTGCATGTCCACGATCTCGGGGAAGTTCAGTTTGAACACGGGCAGGAAAATCCGCATGATCGCCTCGCCGATGTAATAGTCCTCCATCGGCGGGATACCGACGATCGTGGCGGGATAGATCGCGTCGCGACGATGGGTGATCGCGGTGATGTGAAATACCGGGTAGTCGTCCACGGGCGTGTAGTAGCCGGTGTGATCGCCAAACGGGCCTTCCTTGCATGTTTCCTTCGGGTCCACATACCCCTCCAAAATAAAATCGCAGTCGGCGGGCACTTCGAGGTCGTTGGTCTCGCACTTCACCAACTCGACCGACTTCTTCCGCAGGAAACCGGCGAACAAAATTTCATCCAGCCCGTCCGGTAACGGCGCGACCGCGCCAAAGGTATAGGCGGGATCACCGCCGAGGCAGACCGCGACGGGAATTTTCTGGCCGAGTTCGGCGGCGCGACGTCCGTGTCGAGCGCCGACCTTGTGAAGTTGCCAGTGCATGGCGGTTTTCCAGGCATCGAGTACCTGCATCCGGTACATGCCGAGGTTGCGCTCGCCGGTGTCGGGGTCTTTGGTGATGACGACCGGCAACGTGATGAATCGTCCGCCGTCCTTCGGCCAGCATTTCAGGATCGGCAACGCATCGAGGCCGGAGCCGTCACCGGCTTTGCGAATCACTTCCTTGCACGGCCCGGTCGAGACCATCTTCGGCTTTGCGTGTCGCAGATCGAGCGCCTGACCGAGCAAGGCGACCGCCTGCTTGAAGCTGGTCGGCGGCTTCGCTTTCATGAGCGAGCCAATCTCGGCGGCGATCTCCTCGACGTTCGACACTCCGAGGGCCATGGCCATGCGTTGGCGCGAGCCGAATGCGTTGATCAGAAGCGGGAACTGCGAGCCGGTCGGTCTCTCGATCAGCAACGCCTTGCCGCCGTGGGGCCTTTTCATTTCGCGGTCCGCCAGTTCGGTGATTTCGAGAACCGGGTGGATCTCGACGGGGACTCGTTTCACTTCTCCCTCGTGTTCGAGGCGTTGCACAAACTGTCGCAGAGAATCGTAGGCCATGCGCGTGAGTCGGGAGCGTAGCAGTTGCCTCACGAGACGCAACGCCGAAACGACCGGCGCGACGCGTCTTGAACAAACTCGCGACTGGCACCGTCAGTGCTCGGAAAAGAGACGCGGAGTATGCGGAAACTACCAGACAACCGTTGGGAACGAATCGTCCTGCATTTGCATTGCATGATGCGGACGCGTCGGGTGGGCTGGCATCTGGCGGGAGTGTGGCGTGAGTTGACCGAGCCGCGCAAACGCCGGAGCGCCTGACGTTCCGCTTTCCCGCCTGTTTGTTCTCGTGCTACCATACGTCGTGCGCCTCTTTCGAGTTATCGCGGCGAGTCTGTTCGCGCTGGTCTGCCTCACCGGCTGCTCCACCACCGATTATCGCGCCTCCGGGTACTATCGGCGCACACTCAGCCAACTCGACTCCCGCCCATCCGTTGCCGTAGCGGACAAGCTCACTGCCGGCGCAGCGCGCGTCGAAATCACGCCACCCGTCGGAATGCCGCTCCAGGGCTACGGCGCGCGACGGGGCGAGCCGTCCACGGGTGTCCACGATCCGTTGTATGCGCGGGTGCTTGTGGTGAAGAACTCGCAGCGTCAACTCGTGCTCGTCAGTTGCGATCTGATGGGCGTGACGGAGAACTTCACCATGGCGATCCTCAAGAAGGCGAAACGACAAATGCCGCTGCGACGACGAGACTTGATCGTGTTCGCCACCCATACCCATTCCGGCGCGGGCGGCCTGAGCGACCGGTTCGCGCTGCAATTCGTGGGTGGCCGATTCCGACCCAGACTCTTCGAGGAAACGACCGACAAGATTGCGGCGGCGATTGTGCGAGCCGCGCAGCACGCGCAGCCAGTACGGGTCGCGTTTGCAAGGGGCGAAACGGAGAACCTGAACAAGAACCGCGCCGAACGTGATCGGCCGGTGGATCGTGAGCTGGGTGTAATGCGTGTCTCGGGCTCCGATGGCAAAGCGGTGGCCTGGTTCGTAAACTTCGCGGCCCACCCGACCGTGCTGGGAATGAACTGGGAATTTTCCGCTGATTATCCCGGCTGCATCGCGCGCCAGTTGGAGAGGGACGGCGCCGTGGCGCTTTTTGCGAATGGTGCGGCCGGAGACTTGAATATCCAGGGACAGCGCAACTTATCCAGGGAAGCCAAGGCCGAACGCGTGGGCACGACACTCGCCCACGCCGCGATCGGTCTTATCTCAGGTGCATCGAGTGAGGAACTGGCGATCCTCGATGTTCGCCGCGTCGAGGTCGAGCTTCCGCCGGTACGGATACGCGCCGGACGTTGCACCATACCAAGTTGGATCGGCGATTGCGTCTTCCCACGTCATGCGCCCGTGCAGCTCGCGCGGGTGGGTCGGGCATTGCTGCTTGCCGTCCCGCTGGAGGTAAACGCGGAGGTCGGCCTCGCGTGGAAACGCGAGGCTGCGAAACGGGGATACGAGTTGTTTTTGATTGGCTACGCGAACGACTACATCGGCTACATCGTGCCCGAGAAAACCTACCGGACGGACGACTACGAAGCGCGCACGTCGTTTTACGGGGCGCAGTTTGACAGCTATCTTACGGAGGTTGTGGTGAGAATGATGGAGATGATGGCAGAATGAAGCTGACACTCCAGACACGGTGCAATGCAGGACTGGCTAATGTGGGAGGCGCCTCCCCCACGTGGCCGGGACGTGGTTGGTGGTGGTTGGGTGTCACGAACCACGAACCACCAACCACCAACCACCAACCAGTCACCGGCACTTGAAGTTCGCGCCGTCGTCCAGACTGCCCGACCCCTTGTACACGGCGTGCTTGGGATAGGCGCATAGGG
>CAZOTB010000023.1:7678-50930 GCA_964582645.1 uncultured Verrucomicrobiota bacterium
AGACAGGTGGACCGCCTGGCGGTTCTTTGGGGGGCGGCGCCTCCCACATTGGCACGTCCGGTTTTTCGTCGTCTTCGGTATCAGTCTGGCCATAGTCCTGACGTTCGCCGGCTGCCAGACCCTCCCGGCCAATCGCGACTCCATCCTCTCCCGCGCTCGCCTCACCGAGCAAGACGGCCTGCCAGTGATTCATCTCAGCGGCACGCCGTATGAGATCGGCTATCAACACGGGACGTTGCTGCGTCAGCAGGTGCGCGATCATTATCAACAACTCTACGGCTATCTCCAGTCACTGCCCAAGTTCCGCTTCTGCCGGCGCTTTCAGGTGAACGTTGCGCTCAACTGGTTTTGGGATGACCTCAAGCCCTACGTCCCAAAAGAGTTCCTCGAAGAAATGCGCGGCTTGGCCGACGGCTCGGGAGTGCCGCTCGCCGACATCTACCGCGCGCACGCCATCCCGGACATCCATTCCACGGCGTGCAGCGTCGGCGCGTTCTGGGGCGCGGCGACGGCGGACGGACGGATGATTGGCTTTCGCAACCTCGATTGGAACCGCCGGATGGGCGTCCAGAACCATGGCTGCGTCTTTGTGGTTTCGCCAGAGGGCAAACATCGTTTCGTCAACATCGGTTTTGTCGGATTCATCGGCGCACTCTCGGGTATGAACGATCGCGGCATTTTCATCGGCCAGATCGGCAGTTCCTCGGCGGACGAAAGCTATGACGGCACCTCCTTCACCTGGCTGTTGCGTCAAATCCTCGAAAACGCCGGTAACGTGGACCAGGCGGCCCGCATCATCCGCGACGCCCGGCGCACGAAGGGGATCAACTACGTGATCGGCAGTTCAATCGAGAAACGCGCCGTGGCGATGGAAACCACCGCGCATCACTTCGCGAAGTTCTACGACGCCGACAAGGCCGAAGCAGAGTCGCCCTATGCGGTGTTGATCACCAACGCCGTGTTTCGGTCCGACACCGCCTTCGATCCCACCATTCGCGAGTTGCAGACCTGCTCCCAAGGGGACCCGAAGAAGCCCGGGCTTGAGGACCCCCGCGGTTGCAGCGCGCACGACAAGCGGTATCTCAAGCAGGCGGAGATGCTGAAGGAGAATTACGGCAAGATCACCACGAATGAAGTCTTCGCGCTCGCCCGCCGCATCGCCGCCAAGTCGAACATCCAGAGCGTGGTCTATGCGTATCCCGAGTTCTGGGTCGCGTATGCGAAGGACGACGCGCGGGCCGCTGACACTGCCTACCATCACTTGAATCTCGAGCAATTGCTGGCAGGAAAGTAACCTCCCGGCATTCCTGGCCGAGTTCTCAATTTGCCATAACAGGACTGGCAAGGATGCCCGTCCTATCACTTCAGCAACACCAGCACCCCGATGGCAAAGAGGGCGAGGATGATGAAGGTGATAAGGAACTTCGAGTGGAGTTTCCGTTGTTCCTTGATCAGGCTGGCCTTGAAGTCTTCCAGCTTCGGCGCGGGCGCGGCCGGGCCACCCAGGACTTTGATGCCGGTCCCACTCTGGCCTTTTCGTTCCAACGCCTGACGGATGGCGACTTCGACCATCGAAATCTCAAACGGCTTGGTGATGAAATCGGTCGCGCCGCTCTTGATCGCCTCGACGCTTGTCTCGACCGTCGGATAACCCGTGATCATGATCACCGGCATGTCGGGCTTCTTGGCTTTGACCTCACGGATCAGCGTTAACCCGTCAATCGGCGTCATGCGCAGGTCGGTAATGATCAGGTCGTACTCGTTCTCTAGGAAGTTCTCGAACCCGGCGCGCCCATCGCTTTCACAGTGGACCTCATGGCCGATGCTCTCGAGCACCGCCGTCAGGGCTTCCTGCATCAGCCGGTCGTCTTCGATGACCAGGATGCGGGCATGGGACACGTTGATTTCGTTCGGGCTAAGGCATGCTTGCATGGGATCATTCCAAGCAAATCGTGTGCTCACAGCGCATGGCAAAGAGAGTCGCTCCAGTGAAAGCCAATGATTTTGGGGCTTGCGGGTAGCTTGAACCTTTCAAGCGCCTTCTGTTACGCTGCGGCAAGGTTTGACAAGAATGGACACAAATGCCGAGCTAGAGGCCTCTTTGGAACTCCTCGACGAGGGCGCTGCCAAATGCAAGACCGTCGAGGACTACGTTCGCCTGGTCCAGACGTATCGGGGCCGGCCTCCGTACGAGCGGATTGCCGCGGCGCAGATCAACGCCGAGTTCGCCGCGCTGATGAAACGGTTGCAGAAGGAAAACATCCGGTACGCCTGCGAGATCGGGACCATGCACGGCGGCACGCTGTTTCTTCTGACGCGCGTCGCGCTCGAAGACGCCGTGATTGTGAGCATTGATCTGCCCGGTGGCCCGTTCGGTGGCGGGTACGGTCCCGAGCGCGTGCCGTTCTTCGAACGGATGGCGCGCGCGCAGCAACGCGTGCATTGCATCCGCAAAGACTCGAAGCGCATCGAGACGCAACTCGCGCTGGAAAAAATCCTCAAGGACAACTCACTCGATTATCTCTTCATTGATGGCGACCACAGCTACGAAGGCGTGAAATCGGACTTCGAAACCTACCGGCGCTACGTGCGCAAGGGCGGCTTGATCGCCTTCCACGACATCCTCGGCGCGCATCCAAAGCGTGTGGAACTCGGCGTAAAGATGTTGTGGGAGGAACTGAAGCCGCGTTTCCCGCGTCGTGCCGAATTCGTGCAGGACTACAAGCGCGGCTACGCCGGCATCGGCGTGTTGCGTGTCCAGTAGAAAATCGGTAGTTTCCTGACATCGAAACAACGAGATTGTCGCTAACAACGCGACCGAAGCAGCGTCAACATTGCGGCGAATAAGCGTGTCCGTGCCTGACTTTCCTCGGATCAACCCAGACCACGAGATTGTAGCCATTGTTGGCAAATCCAGTCGGCACCCCGTTCGGGACACTGGGCGGAGGCTCCACCCAATAGAGTCCGTTAATCACGAACTTGAACTCGCATCGAAGACGGCCGCCAAGCTCCGCGTAACTCTTGCGCAAGATGAAGCGATGTTGATCCACTCGTTGTAAAGGCCACGCACTTGGAGACCAAGAGTTGAATTCACCCGCAACGCAAACGTTGGTGATCGAAATGTCTCCGATGGCAACCCAGTTTCCAATCACGCCTTCGGTCGTCCAGTCGTAGGCCCGCGTGTCCAGTTCGAACACGAATGCATCGGGTTCCATCCGGTAACCTGTGGTCCTGACTGGCTTGTCTTCCACGGTCGCGCACCCCGTTACGAACGCCAAGCTGCTCAGGGTGATGAGCGAAGTCAGCATTCGCCACCTGGAGCTGGGTATAAACCGCAACGCCAATCGATCAACGATTTCGTGGGATGAATACATGTGCTTCATAGTTTTCCCTCCTTCACGGAATCGTCACGGTCGTAGTCGTATCAAAAACGTTCGACCACTTCAGCTTCCAAAGTTCCGCCAAGCGGACGTTGCCAGCGTGGCCGTCCGCAAACACGACATTGACCGTCTTGCCGTGACGCGCGATGCAAAAGCGTCCCATCTGCTGACTGCAGCATGCCCACTGGGCGCCAATGTTTAGGTCCGCCGGCACAGGGTCCGTGTGAGACGGCCAGCCATTGTGCCAGTTGGCGTCCAGGAATACCGGAATTTTGTCCGGCTCGGTCGCGGGCAAGCTGATCCAAGCCGTGGAGGGCCCAAATCCCCAGCCCATTCCGCCATAGATATCGTAGGTATGATACAACCAGCCGTTGAATCCGTAACTGCCGACGTTGTCAGCGGGTGGCGGTGGCCACGGTCCCCACGTCGTGGTCGCCGATCCCCAGCCGTAGGAATACTTGGTTGCCTCCGGACACAGCCACAGTTGCCGGCTATTGGACCGATAGGGATGCAACTCAATGTACCAGTCGTCAATCGGCCCCTGCACCGGCTGCGATTTGTAGTCGCCCACGTACATTTCAAAAGTCAGGAAAATCTGATGTAGGTTGTTGAGGCAAAAGATACGGCGTGCCTTCGCCTTCGCCGCACCCAGAGCCGGCAACAGCATCGCGGCTAGGATTGCGATAATGGCAATCACAACGAGTAATTCGATGAGTGTGAACGCTTTCTTCTTCATTGTCGGTTTCCTCTCCGATGATTGGTTCCAGTTCATGGGCTTCATCACACATACGGGTGGAGACGCGGCGATCTTACGTGGTTGCGTGAACTTTTCATGGCCGGGCGGGTTGCGACTGAAGTATTCGATGCTTCTCGGCCTGCATTTGATTGATGCGCCGAATCATCGCTATCGCCGCCACTGCGGCGCAGATCGTGAGTACGTCCGACAAGAAGGCGAAGCCCCACGCATACGCCGGCCCCGCACGCAACTCCGGGTCGGCGGACAGCCTGCCGCTTGCGTGGGCCGCGAAGCACATGACCAGGAACAGACCCCACCACAACGCGACCGGGCGTGGCGTCACTTCGCTTGTGTCGTTCGACGGGTTGCTGTGCCTCCATATCTCCCGGGCCACTTGATATGGTCGGACGAGATTCAGAAACGGAACGAAGAACCCGCCCACCGCCCAGCCCGGCGAATACTTCAGGTTGGTTGCACCGAGCGCTGGTAAATTCCTGTGGGCATTGGAAAACCACGTACAAAACAGACAGGCGCAAACGAGGTATGCCAACAGGTTCACCACAGCCAGTGTCGCGTACAAGCCATCCGACGTGGATGTTTGAGACACTTGCGAATCGGCGGTCGCAAAGACATGGAAGAATGCGATCACCGCCTGCATGGCGCTCACGACCAGACAGACACCAAGCAAATAGACCGTCGAACGGCCGTTCCCGTCCGCGGGAATGAACGCAGGTGGAGATGGCTTGCACGCATCGCTGACGGGTTGATCCTGTGTACTCATAGCTCAATTCGAATCAGTTCTTGGCGTCTGCATCAAGTTGCTCCCGGACACGACAGGCAATCGCATGAATGTGGTCACGTAAATAAACTTGATCTCCCCACTCCATGTGGGTGAGAGCCTCCTGTGCGACTTCCGAGAAATTGCGGACGGGTGTTTGTTGTCGGTGATGTTCAAGGACAAAGAACAAGATCTGGAGGATATGATCCGCGAAGGAACCAACCCACCAGGCGGGCCGAACGAAGCTCGCGAATTCCTGCATGTTCACGCTGGCAGACGCGGTGGCCTCGCGAATGAAGTCAAACCGCTCCGTCTCCACTACGCCGCATCGCGGACAAGGAATGTTTTCGTCATAGGGAATGTAATAGGCGCCGCACGTCGGGCACACATGGCTGTAGTCCACGTGGTAGCTCATGGCACGCCCAGAAACCGGAGGAGCGTCTTTGGATTCGTCCACTCGCGATCGCTCGTGCTGAGGATGGGGGTCGCCTCCCTCAGCGCTGTCCGTAGCGATTTCACCACCAAACGACGACATCTCTGCTGTTGAACTTGCCAATTGCCGCCAAACTTCGGCACCTTGTCGAGCGATGCAACCTCCTCGACCATGCGGCGTAGCCGTGCGGCGATGGGCTTGAGGCGTAGCGACTGCGCTGCAGGGGCATCGGCAATCGCCGTCAGTTCCCGGGCAAACCATGGAGCCCAGATCCGAAAGTCAGCGCCCTGTTCATGAAACGCCGAATGGACCGCATGCACTGCCTGGCCAAGACGCGCTGCCGGGTCACGTTCGAGAGGCTGTTTTTTGGCAATGGCACGCCGGAGGGATCTCAGTTTCCTTAACTCGCGCTTCTCGCGATCGGAAGGATTCTCATAGAGACCAAGGCAATGAAGCAGTTGATCTTGTGAACCTATAGGCTTTCCACAATTAGGCTCAGCTTCCCGGCCCTTTGAAACGCCGCGGCCAACGTCCCCAGGACTTCCATGAGGGCGATCAAAGTGTCGTCCCCGCTTGTTCATGAGAGTTTCACTCCATCGAGCCTGCACTTCCTGCTGAAGAATCGTCTCGATCCAACGCGAAGCACTCGATACTGGCCCAAAGGAATCAGCGGGACAAACAAAATGCAAAAACACTTGGTTTGCACCACCGAGTTGCAAGCTGGACACCGATCTCTGCGCCCGTATAAGCCACATCCGACACCATTTACTGAGGTTAAGTCGCCTGTGCTTTCCGATGTCGTGGCATCCATACAAGACTGGCAGTAACCGGGCCGTTGGAAAAAAATCTGACAGTCGCGCGAGCAAAAAGCGCCATTCTCGTCTCGCACAGCGCCGGCAACAATTCGTTCACCGCAACAAGAACACAATTCAAACATAAGATCGGAAAACAGGTTGGCTCATTTCACTTCCCGCAATTCGACTCTGCCGCCTGGCTCACGGTGGCGTCTTTCTGAGCTGGGGTTGCGGGTTTCGTCGGCTCGGTTCTCTGAAGAACTTCAACGGAGCGATAATTGGATCGACCCGAGTCGTCGGTGAAAATCGAGAAAGATTCGGCTACGAGCTTGTCCTCTTCCACCCGCAAAGTCATGTAGCACTGCTTAAATCCGTGATCCCAAGCCGCAAAGCCGTACTGTTGGACCTTACCCTTTTCTCTATTTTCCAAGAGCACCAATCCGATCGCGCCCCAGTCGCAATCGGTCGGGGTGCATTTGCCCCAAGCCTGGATTGTCCATCGGCCATTCGCTCGCAGCATCGCAATCCGAGTCAGACCATCACTGTACGGATCACTTGCTTTCCATTCGCCCTCAAGCGGTGACTCCTTGGGGTTCGACGGAGATCCATCAGCAGAGACCCGCTTGGCCATGTCCTTGCGCTCAATCAGCTCCATGAACTCTGCGTTGAATGCCTCCATGCTCTTCGCGCCGTGCTGAGTCAGCAACTCTACCATGTCGTTGTCCCCTCTCGTGCGAGCGATGTCGAGCGGCAGTGGACCAGAGGGAGGTTGCCCCTCATTTGGGTCGGCACCCCCTCCAAGCAAGCTCCTCGCCCGGCCCAGATCGCCTTTTTCGACGGCTTCCACCAGTGGGGGCTTGATCCCGGGCTGGCACGTCCTCGTGAACATGCTGTCCACGTTCGTCACTACGATCACGTTCACGTCAGGGCAGAAAGTGCCGCGGTCGAGGCCGACCGCGGTTGACCATCCACTTCCTGCAACCTCGACTGTCGCCGTGTCCGCCACAGCTGTCCGCAGCGCAAGAAAGACCAGCGACGCCAGCCAGATTCCTGATGCAATAACCGGTCTGCTGAGACGATAACGGAGAACGAGTCGAAGTGGTCTATTCATAGTCGAGCAAACCGCCCTCCCCGAGAACCTCCACTTCCTTATAGAGCTTGCGGACGGCTTTGCTCTCGGCTTTTTCGGGTGTCCTGTCGCTGATGTCGCCATAGCTGATGCCGAACCACATTGTCGCATCAATACAGCTTCGATCAAAAACGTGATCCAACCCAATAGCATGCCCAAGCTCATGCGACATTACGGCTTGGAAGTCCATCACCCCGAACTCCATGCTCGCGTCGCCCCATCTGATCCGGGTATTGAACACAATATCGAAACCGATAATATCGAACCCATTTGTGCCTGTGCCGTAAGCGCTGATGAAGGCGAGTACGCTGGTATCGAGCAGTTCAAGAAAGCTGACTGTGTGGATCGCATCCACGTTCCGCGGGGCTGTGTAATCCACAGAAGGCGAGAGATCAGACAGCTCGACGTGGGCGGCTCGGTTCCATGCCTCGGCGGAGGCCACCGTGTGTTCGACAAGGAACTGCTCTGACAATCCGGGCGATCCAGTGGGATTGATGACCAAATGCAGCGGCAGTGTGTTCCACTTCCATGGTAGGTACGAATAACAAATGGGCTTATCGTTTCCTTTGGGCTGTTCCTCCGTGGCGTAGAGGATGAGATCGAGCCGAATCATCCCCGTTTCGGGATCAATGGACTCGATGATGTCGGGGGTCTGTGCGCCGGCACGAGTCAAGAGACCGAGCAAGAGCCACCCAAGCAACATGAGGCAACTCGCTCCACGGAGTTGAGAAACCACGTTCGCATTTGAATTCATGATTGTGCTCCTCACTTCTCCACAACATCGGTTTCTATGGCTGCGCCGAGTTGCTTCGTCACGGGATCCTTGCCGCCGCAACCTTTGTCGCCGGTGGCCGGATCTGGAGGGCGCGGACACTCGTCGTTATCGGAGTTTGTGTCCGCGTTGTCATCAAGGGCGGTGTGGTTCACGCTCACTGTGTATGTGTAGTCATGACGCTCCCCTGTCTTGTTACTCGACTTCACGGGATCGTTTGCGCAAGCAAAGGTGACGTCGAAGAAGACGTTCAGGTTCTTGCCTGCTCCCAGCGTTCCAAGCTTGTTCGCTGGCCCAGTGATCAGTACCGCAGCCGGGGCAGCACAGGAGTTTGTGTTGCGCGGGGTGAGCGTCACTTGCACCAAGTCGCTCAGCGTTTCAAAGTCCGGTATCTCCTCGTTGTGCTCGCTCATGTTTTGGATGGTGACGACCACCTGCTTTGTAATCGTTGGCTTCGTCGGTTTGAGGGTCACGGTCTTCGGCACTTTCACCTTGAGCACCGCTAGGTCGTGCGTATTGGTCTCGATGCAATGGACAATGATCTTCGCGGCACAGGAATTGGTCGCGCCGTCGTCATCCGTCACCGTCAACGTGACGTTGTTGGTGCCCAGCCCGTAGGGCCCGGCAGGGCTCAACGTGCGGTTGGTGATCGTGCCGTCCGGATCGCTCGAGCCGTTGTCCACCGCCGTGGCGTTGATGCTGACGGTGCAGTTGGCGCTGGCGTTGGTGGTCACGTCGTGACACACGGCCATCGGCGGCTGGTTCGTTGCGGCGGCGGTCACCACGACCTGGAACGTGCAAGAGTTGGTGTTGCCCGAGGTATCGATCGCCATGCACGTTATCGCGTTGGTGCCCAGCGCGAAGGTCGAGCCCGACGGCGGCGCGCAGTTGGTCGAGGCCACCCCGCAGTTGTCGCTGACGGTCGGGTTGCCATAGGTGACGATCGAGTTGGTGACGCCAGCCGCCACGTTACTCGTCACGTTGCCGGGACAATTGATGCTCGGTGACTGGGCATCACTGACCGTGATGGTGAACGAGCAACCATTGGAGTTGCCCGAGGTATCGGTAACAGTACAGTTGACGGTGTTGGTGCCTTTGGAGAATGACGTGCCCGAAGCCGGCGTGCAATTGGTCGAGGCCACGCCGCAGTTGTCGCCAACCGTGGGCGCGAAACTCAGCGTCCGCGCGCACTGCCCCGGCGCGGTCGAGGTAACGATGTTGGCCGGGCAAACGATGCTGGGCAGTTGGGTGTCGTTGACGGTCACGTTGAACGAACAATTCGTCGTACCTACGACGTTCGAGGCCGTGCAATCCACCGTAGAAGTACCGACCAGGAATGTGTGCGGCGAGGTGATGAGGGTCGAGCCAATCTTGCAGGTGATCGTTGGCGCGGGGTCGCCCGTAACGACCGGCGCAAACGCCAGCGAGCGACCGCACTGACCCGATGCGTTGTTGGTCGTGATGTTGCCAGGGCACGTGATGGTCGGAGAGCCGGGAGCGATGGTGAAGCTCTGCATGGGACTGTAGCTGAGGGCTTGACCGTCCGTCGCTCGCACCATCCAAACGTAAGTAGCTCCGTAAGCCAGATTGGTAACAGAAATAGATGTAGAGGCAGCACTGTTCGTAACAGGCACCAGATCACCACCGACCTCATTAGTCGTAGCCCTGCCAATGAAGACATCGTATTTGAGAGTGTGAGCATCTGGGTCAGAACATGTCCACCCAAGGGTAACCGAGTTGGTTGCAAGCACGGACATGTTCGTCGGTGTCATGTTTGCTGGGAGCGCCGGCGGGGAATTGTCTGCAAAGCCCATACCGCCTGACTTGGGATCACCGATGTCCCCATCAGAAAGGGCGATTATGTTCCCGGTTGTCTCTGCAATACAGAGAGCACCACCTGATGCAATAGCCATGTCAAGGGCTGATGGAGGCGAAAGGGCATAATCCCACAAGAAATCACCTGAAGTCGAATAGGCGTAGAGTTGCCAAGTCCGATTGGGCGCGGTATCCCAATACACGGGGAAGAGTACGACGCCGTTTGCTGCGCATATTGGTTGGCGGAAGCCACTGACAGTACCAATGTCTGGTTTTGGCCTCTCCCATACAACGCTGCCATTCGAAGGGTTTAGTTTTGCCAACGTCAGAAAGTAACTCCCTCCCGATTGGGTCCAGTATTCAGTATAAACACTATCGTCCGCTCCCAACGCAATCGGTTGATATTTAGCATACGTCTTATCTTGAACCCACTTCTCTGAGAATGAAGACGTCCCGGGTGTAAGCGCGTAAATCTTGGTGCGCACACTGAGAAAGACTGTGCCATCCAAACCAACAGCAGGCGTGTAAATGCCTCTGTCAGCGGTTGGAATGCTAGTAAACGACTTGCTGAAACGCGTGGTGCCAGTCGAACGGTTAATGCAAACCAGTACAGCTTCGTCCGTTGAGTCAACCCAGTATCCGATGTAAACATTGTTCCGCTCGCTGTCCACAGCAGGTATCCCAGTATTCATCACGCCACCCTCCGGGACGTTCCACCGCCATCGTTCCGCTCCATTCTGATCTATCGAAACCAGAGTTGTAGTGCTTCCAAAATACATGGAGCCGTCCGCATCTACCCTCGGCGTTGCGTCGCCGTAAAACGTGTTGCCCGCATCCTGGAAAATACGTGAGATCGAGCCGTTGCGTGGTCGGAACCTATAGACACTGTCACCGGCCCCAAAGAAAACATCACCGTTTGGTGCCTGCACGGGTGGGCTGATTGTGCTGGTGGACTGCGTGACTTCCAGATCGTGAACGGGAGTTCCGTACTGATCCACGGCAGTGATGCTGGGATGATAAACGTCATTTACGATCAATGGATCGTGTGTGGCAAAGATCCAGTTTCCTTCGCCAATGATGAAGCCTTGGATATCGTCCCGGGTTGATCTGGTGTATTTGACGTGGGGAGGAGATGGAGGAGCACCATACACCGTAAAGAAGGTGTTTTGCTCATCAAATCCGTACTGCGGCCAACCGAAGTAAACGTCAATGTCGTAAATCACCGCGAAGATGGCATCGTACGCACTATAAGAAGATGGCAGGTTGTACCAACTCGTAGCGGGATGCATTCCCCAACCAAAGTTTAGATGAAAGAAGCCGTCTGAATCCCTGTAGCCATCAATCAACACGGCATGCCCGTCTGGCTCCAATGGCGGTGATTTCTTGATAGCAAGGATGAGAGGTCGTCCTTGCTGGACGTTGCTACGTGCGATTTGCACATAGGTAGCCCACGATTTGGCTCCGTATCGTGCACACCCGAACCCAAATGCATTTAGCAATGCATCGTCGAAGCCAGAAGGGTATGCACTGGTACCTCCTAACGCTGTGTACGCCGATTTGATCTTCAAACCAACCGCAAAACTGAGATTCGCCACTTCCGCATCGGAATCATCATAGGCAATCGTACTCAGCGAGTCGCTGAGAGTTGTGAAACTGGGAAAGCCATAGGTCGCTGCGTCGCCATCGAAGTTTATCCCCTCTGCCTCATACTGGTTGGATGGGTGGTCGAATGAAATCAACTTCGGGTATTTCCAGAAGTTCAGAAGCTGTGAAATGGCCGTCGCGCTGCATCCAACTAGGCGACGAGGCCCAGGTACTAACGGGACACGGTAAGGGCATTTATTGTTGTACCGCCCAGATTGTTCCCAGAGAGTGGTGACTAGAGGTCCCCATGTGACGGAACTCGCGGCGGGCGCAGGGGCAAAAACCCCTGTAGAGAGATTCTGCCATCGGTCCCCGTTAGTTTGGGCAACGGTTTGGTTTCCTTTCGGGTCGCTTTCAAGTGCCTTGAGGCGTGCTGACATATCCCAGACAATGAAACTGGCTACTGGGTTTGGGAGATTTGTCGGAAATACTCCCGACGAAGCCTGCATGATAACCGGCTCAATACGGTCATCTGCCGATGTGACGACATAGCCTCCCGATGGGTCCTGCCAGACATAGGCAACAACAGTACCATTGTCGTCTCGAAGTGCTACGGCTTCGGCCTCCGGCTCTAGCTCTACCCGTGTTGCGATACTTTGGCGGGACTGTGAGAGAATCGCCGATTGGTAGGACACAGCAACACGCCTTGCCTGCTGCACATCCACGGGCCCCCCGCTCGAAGAAGCGATTACGATCAGAGTGAGGAGGCCTTGGAGCACCGAACCGAAACCGGCAACCTTGCGAGACCGACGACATTCAACCAGTTTGTTTATTGTCATGGAGTGTTTCCTTTCGCTGAGCTATCCGTACAACGATACGGACAATCGCTTGACATTCTTACGAAGTGATTAAGTACCGGTTGGTCTGGCTTCGCGTGCGCGTTGAGTCAGCATCCAAGCCATGTTGAACTCTCATGGCTCACCCGCCCATGACGCTAATGTCGGCGATGTCGCTCCATTGGCCGACGCGTTCTTCTTTGAGACGGTACATGGGGCGATGGTTCTTGGTGATCGGTAATCCGGAATCGGTGGTCAGAGCATTTCGAACAGAGTCCCGTAAAGATCGCCAAGAACTGATTCTATGTTGTTGGGTCATTTGCATGGGGTTCCGCACTCCGCTCAAAGGTATCGCGAGAAGATTTCGAGCCGGGCCAGATCGGACTCCGAGAGCCGGTATTTCTCATTCGGAATGATGTGGTCGGCCAGGAAACGGAAGAACACCATTTTGTAGCGGTGCTCGTTTACCTTGGTCAACAAGCCCTGCAATGGGTCGTAACTGCGCGAGTGATGGTCCTCGTCCGGGTCTGGCTGCCTGGGTTCCTGCCCTTCCTGCAACTGAGCAGCCTGCTGGGAATACCACTCGGCCCGCTTCTTGTGGTGATCTGCCCGCTCCTGAATGTGTTGTTTCAGTTCCTCTGAACTGAGCTCGATGTGCAAACCTGTGATCACAGCAGCCTCCTGGGGGTGTAGTCCGTATTCATCGCCGATGAGAATTTTTGCGGCCTTTGCGAGCCTCTGTAAGAATTTGTCAATGGTGGTTGTCCTCCAACTCAGCGCGGAGATTGCCACCGGGAAGCGACGGCTGTCTCCTCACCGGGTCGCTTTTATTGTGCAAATTGTCGCTCCCGAGAAACCGCCTTTCGGTACTCGCTTCGGCCCATCCCGGCATATCTTCGGAATACGCGGTTGAAGTGCGGGATGGACTGGAAACCCGCCGCGAACGCCGCTTCCGCAATCCGGCGCGAAGGAAAACGACGCGATGCATGCCGCAGTCACGCTGACGGGGAGTCTGGATTTCAGGGACGAATCACATCGCACTTCGGACGGCAAGACGAGCTTGATGTCATGGCTGCTTCGGTAACCCACCGCTCCGCGGAGAATTGGTTTGATCCGCGAGTCGCAAACCGACATTACTGGACGTGGAAACACCACGCCGATGAAAATCTACATCCTCGCTGACATGGAAGGCATCTCCGGCATCCGCCGCATGGAACAGGTGCAGCGCGATTCCTCCGAGTACGCCGAGGGACGCACACTCATGATGAAGGACATTAACGCCGCCGTGGACGGCGCGTTTGCGGGCGGCGCGACCAAGGTCGTCGTGGCCGACACGCACGGTGGCGGAGGACAGGTGCGCGTTGGTGAGATGGACTCGCGCGCCGTGTACGAAATGCCCGGCGCCGGCAGCATGATGCCGTCGCTCGACAAAACATTCGACGGCGTGATCTTGCTCGGCCACCACGCAAAGGCGGGCACAATGAACGGCTTTCTTGATCACACGATGAACTCGGGCGGATGGTTCGAGTATCGCATCAACGGCAAGGTCGTTGGCGAGATCGGAATCGAGGCGGCCTACGCGGGGCACTTTGGTGTTCCCGTCATCATGGTCAGCGGCGACGAAGCCACCGCGAAGGAAGCCCGTTCCACGCTCGGCAAAGTCGAATGTGCTGTGGTCAAATGGGGCATTGGCCGCAACAAGGCGCGTTGCCTCCCGCTCGAGAAAGCCCACGCCATCGTCCGTGAAGCTGCCACGCGCGCTGTGGCCAGGGCGAAATCGTTCATCCCATTCAAGCCAAAGCTGCCCGCCACAATTCAGCTCACGTTCTATCGCACCGACATGGCGGAGGAGTTCGCTTTTCGCCCCGGTGCCCAGCGAGTGGACGCGCGGACCGTTCGTCGCGTCGCGCATTCCCTGCGCGAGATTTGTCAGTGGTAAGCCCGGATCCAGGGCGCTATCTACGTTTTTGCTCATCCGTGGGCGGGGCAGAAGACGCAGGAGCCGCCGGGCTGTGGTCGTTCAACATGAATGGCGAACGCACGATGTAGATCGAGGGTGTGGCGAGAACTGTGCGCGCATCCAAACCATGATGAGTGGCGCGGCCGGCAGAAATTGGCAAAGGAGAAAATCATGTCGAAACTGGCGATACGGGGCGGCAAACCGGTGTTCCCGAACACGCATCGTTGGCCGTGCTGGCCGCAGCCGGACGCACGGGATCGGCGGCGGTTGCTCGACGTGCTGGACGACGGCCGGTATGGCATCGGTGCGCCGATCATCGGGGAATTCGCCTGCCGATTTGCCGGGTACACCAAGGTAAAAAATTCCCTGCCGGTCAACTCCGGCACCGCCGCGCTTGAGTTGATCGTGAAGTCGTTGGGCATCGTGCCGGGCGACGAGGTGATCGTTCCTTCGTACACCTTCGTGGCCTCGGCGACCTGCGTGCTGGAACTCGGCGCGACGGTCGTGTTTGCGGACATTGATCCGCGGACGATCTGCATCGCCCCGGCATCGGTCGCTCGGTTGATCACGCCGCGCACGAAAGCGATCATGGCCGTGCACTTCGGCGGCAACCCTGCCGACATCGCCGGGCTGCGCAAAGTCATCGGTGGTCGTCGCATCGCGATCATCGAGGACGCGGCGCACGCGCACGGGATGTTGTATCGCGGAAAAGCCGCGGGCCATCACGGCGTGGCGGCGGAGTACAGTTTCCAGTCCTCCAAGAACATGTGCGGCGGCGAAGGCGGCATCGTGGTGACCAACGACAAGGATCTCTACGAGAAAGCGTGGAGCTATCATTCGTTCGGACGGTTGCCGGGTCGGGAATGGTACGAGCACTTTTCGATGTCATGGAATCACCGCATGACGGCGTTCCAGGCGGCGGTGCTGCTCGGCGAGTTGGAGCGACTGGAAACGCAGACCGCGACCCGTCTCGCCAACGGTGCGTTCCTCAATCGCGCGCTGGCGCAGATTCCCGGCATCCAGCCTCAGGCCGACGGCGACAGACACCCGAAAACCCGTCGTGCCTACCATCTTTACATATGCCGGTACGACGCGCGTGCGACGGGCGTGGATCGTGCGACGTTTCTCAAGGCGTTGGCAGCGGAGGGAGTCGCCGGGTCGGCCGGCTACGTCACGCCGCTGCAGGAAGCGCCCATGTTTCGGGAACGACGGTTCTGGCATTGGCAATACGATGGCCGCCAACCGCGCCGTCGGGGCGAGCCCGATTACCGCGGCGTGCGCACCCCGCAGGCCAAACGGCTGTGCGACGAGGCCGTCTGGTTGCCGCACGCCTGGTTGTTGGGCAGCCGTCGGGAAATGCAGGGTATCGTGGACGCCGTGGCCAAGGTGGTCGAGAACGCCCACGAACTCCGACGACGAAAATGATGCGAGCCGGATTTGCCATCGTGGACATCACGCCGCGCGAGCGGAAGCCGGACCTGAACGGTTTTGCGGCGCGAACCCAACCATCCACTCGCATCGCCGCGCCCGTGTCGGCACGGGTGGTGTTGCTCGATGACGGGGAAGGCCGCGTCGTGATCGCCGTTTGCGACCTGCTGGGTTTCCGTCAGAACGATTCGTATCATCTGGAGCGCGCCATCGGGAAAGCGACAGGTACTGCCGCCGACCACGTGCTGCTGTTGTGCACCCACAACCATTCCGGGGCAGTGTCGATGCCATTGGGCAAAGCGGCACGAGTCCGCCCTTCGCACCTCAGACGGATCGAGCGTCAGCTCATTCGTGAGGGCCGTGGCGATCAGCGCTGCGAGGCGGTTGATGAAATGACCGTAGCCGGCACCGCGGCAGCGTCCAGAGGATCATCTGCCGTTTTGCGCCTGCAAGAATCGTTGGGCAAGATTCCGAAGTTTTCTCTCGTCGGCGGATGAACTCTGGCTAAACTGCCCGGCCTATGTTGGCATCGGAATTCAAGAAGAAAATGTCCCAGGGCCACCGGATGCTCGGGACAATGATGACGTTCGATTTCTGGCCGGGCTACCTCGAGGCATTCAAGAAAATGGGGCTCGACTTCGTGCTGATTGACTGCGAGCACGGCGCCGCCACCATGCGCGAGGTCGAGGAACTCTGCCGCACGGCCCGCCTCGTCGGACTCACCGCGATCCTGCGACCCGAGGCGGCGGATTTTCCCATCCTCCGCAAGTACGCCGACATGGGTTCGGCGGGCTTTCTCATTCCGTGGGTCGAATCACAGGAGCAACTCGACATCGTCCGCAATGCCATCTTCCAGCCGCCGCGGGGCCGACGCGGTTGGGGCGGGCCCGTGATCCAGGCAGCGAACGGCATTGATCGTCCCGCGATTGACGAGTATGAGAAGAGCATCATGATCATCGCGCAGATCGAAACGCCCGTCGGCCTCGAACGCTGCGAAGAAATCGCCGCTTGCGAGTGGGTGGACGCGTTGATGATGGGGCCGTACGATCTTTCGGTGAACCTCGGCCAAGTCCCCGATGTGAACCATCCCGACCAGGTCAAGGCAACCAAGCGAGTGATCGCCGCCTGCCGCAAGGCCGGCAAGCCGTGCGGGACGGTGGTGGCGACGGTGGATTCCGCGAAATCGTGGTTCAAGGACGGCATGAGCTTCATCTCGTACGGCGAGATCAGTTTTGTCGCGCAGAACGCCTTGAAGACGGTCGTCGAGAAGATCAAGAGCAGTTCAAAAGAGGGCGGGCTGCACGTGGCGTAGAGGACGAGGTTCGGGGTTCAGGGTTGACGGTTCTCGGTTTCGATGGAAACGCTCGGCATCATCGCAGGCAATCGTTCGCTCCCACTGACACTCGCCGTCGAGGCGCGCAAACATGGCGTGAGAAAGCTCGTGGCGGTCGCGTTCGAGGACGAGACCGATCCTGCGCTGGCCCAACTCGTGGACGAGATTGTGTGGCTGCGCGTCGGTCAACTCGGCAAACTCGTCGAGGCGTTCACGGAGCGGGGCGTCAAACAGTGCGTCATGGTTGGGCAAATCGCGCCCAAGAACCTCTTCGATCTGCGGCTCGATCTGCGTGCGATGACGGTGTTCATGCGACTCAAGGAGAAGAACGCCCACTCGATCTTCGGCGCGATCGCGGACGAGTTGAAAAAGGACGGCGTCGAGTTGGTGGAAGCCACGCCCTGGTTGCGCGACCATGTCCCTGCCGCGGGCCACGTCGCCGGGCCGAAGCCGAGCAAGGAGCAGCAGCGAGACATCGAGTTCGGTCTGCGCATCGCCAAGGAAATCAGCCGACTCGACATTGGACAGACGGTTGTCGTCAAGAACGGGACCGTCCTTGCGGTGGAAGCGCACGAAGGTACCGACGCCTGCATTCGCCGCGGCGGAGAATTGGCCGGCCCCGATGGCGGCGCCGTGGTGATCAAGGTTTCCAAACCCGGCCACGACATGCGGTTCGACATCCCGTGCATCGGTCCGGGCACCATCGAGACCTGTCAGAGCGCCCGCGTTGCGATTCTGGCCATCGAAGCCGGGAAGACGCTGCTGCTCGAGAAAGAGAATGCGCTTCAGTCGGCCCAGCGGGCGAAGATCGGGCTGGTCGCTGTCTGAGCACGGCTCTGCCTTCCGCGTGCATCTGCGGGTTGACGGTGGTAGGGCGCGAATGCCTCCGTCCCGCGTCGTTCAGGGACGGAGGTTTCGCGCCGTGGTGGCGTGTCGGGCGGGCAAGGCGCGAAACCCCCATCGCCCAACGGCAGGCGATGGGGGCATTCGCGCCCTACAACAACCCGCAGAGGCGCGCCTGCCTTCCACGTTTTTGCTTTCTTCCTCGCATCGCCACGGTGTATCAGCGGAGCTCATGAGCGCCACCATCAGGGTTGCCGTGCTTGGAGTGGGGCATCTCGGCAAGGAACACGCGCGCGTGTACGCGGAACTGGCGCGCGCCCACAAGCTGCTCTTCGTCGGCGTCTTCGACACCAACTCCGTCAACGCCCGCCATATGGCCGAGCGGTACGGCGTGCGCGCCTTTGAGAGCATCGAGGCGCTCGCGGGCGAATGCGACGCGGTCAGCGTTGTCACGCCGACCTCCACCCATTTCCAGTTGGGCAAGCTGTTGCTCGAACGCGGCAAACACGTGCTCGTCGAGAAGCCGATGACCGATAACGCGACCGAGGCGGAGGAACTGGTTCGAGTGGCGCAACAACGCGACGTCATCTTGCAGGTCGGGCACATCGAGCGGTTCAATCCGGTGCTCAAGTATCTCGAAGAAGTTGCCATTCACCCACGGTTCATCGAAGTGCATCGGCTCTCGCCATACCCGGGCCGCAGCACCGACATCGGCGCCGTGCTCGATCTCATGATCCACGATCTCGATGTCGTCCTTGCGTTGGTGAATTCTCCCGTCGCCAGTCTGGACGCGGTGGGCATCCCCGTGTTGAGCGCGAGCGAAGACATCGCCAACGCGCGGCTGCGATTCGAGAACGGCTGCGTCGCCAACCTCACCGTCAGCCGCATCAGCCCGGAGAAGATGCGCAAGATCCGGGTGTTCAGCGGCGCGGGTCTCGACCTGACCGCCTCCTACATCTCGCTCGATTACATGCGGCAGGAGGGCGAAATCTATCGCATCGCCCGCGAGGACGAACGCGAGTCGTCGCTGATCAAGAAGCTGCTCGCGGGCAAGGACGCGAAGGTGGTCAGCGAATTCGCGGGCAAGAAGATCGTGCGCGAACCGGTGCCGATTGAGAAAGACGAGCCGCTAAAGCTGGAGTTGGCGAGCTTCGTCGAATGCATTCGGCAGCATCGTCAGCCGGTCGTCAGTGGCGCATCCGCCAAGCGGGCGCTGGATATGGCGTTGCAGATAACCGACATGATCCGCACCGCGCGATCCGAGACTCGTCCCGCATGAGCCCACCGGCAGAATCGCGCTCCATTTTTTTCATCGCCGGCGAAGCCAGTGGAGACGCCCACGCGGCGGACGTGATCACGGCGATCAAAGTGCGTGCCCCCGATGTCCACTGCTTCGGCGCGGGCGGACCGAAGATGCGCGGGGCCGGGATGGAATTGGCGCTCGACCTGACCGAGCACGCCGTGCTCGGCCTGGTCGAAGTGCTGCGGAACTACTTCAAGTTCCGTCGGTTCTTCCATCAGATGCTCGACCTCGTCGCCGAACGAAAGCCCGCCGCAGTCGTGCTCGTGGACTACCCCGGCTTCAACCTGAGGTTTGCCAAGGCGCTTCGCCGACGATTCCGCGACGGCGCGTACCGGCCACGAGTCATCTATTACATCTCACCGCAGGTGTGGGCGTGGGCCGAACGGCGGGTGCGATTGATCGAGCGATGCGTCAACCTCGTGATCTCGATCTTCCCGTTCGAGAAGGCATGGTATGCGAAGCGGGCACCGCAGTTGCGAGTCGAGTTTGCCGGTCACCCGATGATTTCGCGGTTTGCCGGAAAGAGAGTGGGAAATCCCGAGCCACGCGTCGAGAGCGTGGTGGCGCTGCTTCCCGGAAGTCGGGAGCGCGAAGTACGCGCGCACTGGCCGATCCTGCGCGATGCGGTCCAGAACGTTCTCCGCACCACCAAGGCTCGGATTGTCGTGTTGGCTGCTACGGATCGGATCGAATCATTCCTGCGGGAACACGGCGCGGCGGAGTTTGAGATCAGCCGCCATGGCGTCGAGACTCTCAACCGCGCCACCGTGGCCATTGCCGCCAGCGGCACCGCGACGCTCGAATGCGCATACTTCGGCGTGCCGACCGTGGTCATCTACAAGGTGGCCTGGCCGACTTATCTCGTGGGACGGATGCTGGTGAAGGTGAGCCATCTCGCGATGCCGAACGTGCTCGCAGGCGAGACGATCTATCCGGAGTTCATCCAGCATCACGCCCGGCCCGGTGCGATTGCGGAGTCGGCTCTTGCGTTATTGCAGGATGAGGCGCGGCGGCAACGAATGAAGATCAAGTTGGCGGAAGTGATTGCGTCCCTCGGTGGTGAAGGTGCGAGCGAGCGGGCTGCTGATCTGGTCTTGGGCGAAGTCGGACCAAAGGCTACCGGCTAATACTCACCGGTCGTCGGCGTGATCTACCTATCCGACTTGAACTTGGGGCTGATGATGACCTTTTGGTCGCCGAGCCAGGATTTTTCTTCCTCCGAATGCTGCTGCCGAAAATACTTTGCCACGGCCACCCCGAGGACGACGACCAACGTGACGGCCAAGGCAATCCAAACCACGAGGTGTTTCCGGCGTTTCATGCGGACGTACCACTTGCTGCGTCGCCGGGAGGCGTGTGGGACGCAGATGGAACTCATGACCGCTGCACGGTATCCGTGGCCGTGGACTTGTCAAGGAGAGAATCAGAATGAGAGAATCAGAATGCCTTCGTGCGGCCTTCGACGTTGACAGGCATGGGGTGGCTGTCTAGGGTGGGGTTCACAACGCGAAAGGAAAGAGCATGGCCTCCAACAAAGAACTCATCAAGGTGTTAAACGGACTGTTGCAATACGAGTACAAGGCGATGATGCAGTACCTGCAGAATTCCTACCTCGTCCGCGGTCAGCGACGCGAGGCGGTGAAAGGCTGGCTGCAAAAGATGGCGCAGGAAGAAATGATGCACGCTTCGAAGATCGCCGATAAAATTGTGACGCTCGGCGGCACGCCTTCGCTGGAAATTCCCGGTGTGAAAGTGGCGTCCAGCGTGAAAGATATCATCAAGCTGGCCCTCGAAACGGAGATGGGCGCGGTCGCGGCCTACAGCAAGGTGCTTCCACTGATCGAGAAGACAGGTGATCTGCACTTGAAACTGCTCGCCGAGGAAATGATCGCCGAATCACAAGGCGAAGCCGAAGAAATTCGGAAGATGCTGGACTGAGCCGGTGGTGTTGCAGCAGATGCTCTCCCCGGCATCCTTCGGAAGCAGATGGTTGCCGGGGCGGCAGCTCCTGCAATCTTTCGCTTGGTTTTTTTGGTTGCGGTTGAGCCGCGGTGTGTTGACCTACGACAACGACACCAACTACGAGCCTGTCAGACTGCCCCCACGAAAGGGATCCTCATGAAACAATTCGTGGCAGTATTGAGCGCATTGCTCTTGAACATCAGCGCGACCCGGGCCTACGACCTGCCGGCGCTGAACCTGGGTTTCACCAGCTTCCTCGACGGCGCTCCGCCGGCGGGTCCGGGCTTCTATTTCACCGAATACTTGCAGTTCTACACCGCCAACCGGCTGAACGACGCCGACGGCGACGAGATCGGCGACTATGAGTTGGACGCGTACATCAGCTTGAACCAGTTGATCTACCAATCCAACCAGTCCGTTCTCTTCGGAGGCAAGTGGGGCATTGACCTCATCGTGCCGGTGGTGGCGCTCGATCTCGATCCCGAAGGCACGCCGCTCACGGACAACGGCGGCGGTCTCGGGGACGTTCTCATCGGCCCGTTCATTCAGTGGTTTCCGATCCTGGGCGAGCAGGGACCGATCTTCATGCATCGGTTCGAGTTTCAGATGCTGCTGCCGAGCGGACGGTACGACGACAAACACGCAGTCAATCCCGGCAGCAACTTCTTCTCGATTGATCCGTACTGGGCGGCCACGTGGTTCATCCTCCCAAGGTGGGAAGCCTCGTGGCGCATCCATTATCTCTGGAACGACGAGAACGACGACCCGTGGATTGGCACCGGCGCGAACGAATACCAGCCCGGCCAGGCTGTTCACCTCAACTTCGCCACCTCCTACGAACTCATCGAAAAACATCTGCACGCGGGCTTGAACGGCTACTTCCTCCGGCAGTTCACCGAAAGCGAGGCCGATGGGAACAACGTCGCGGACAGCGAGGAACAGGTCGCCGGGCTCGGCCCCGGTCTCGTTTGGCACATCTCCCAGGAGGACCACATCTTCTTCAACGCCTACTTCGAGTTTGCCGCCGAGAACCGCCCGGAGGGGCAGCGATACAACCTGCGTTGGGTGCATCACTTCTAGGCGGGCGGGGATGAGGAGTAATTGGTAATGGGTGATTGGTAATTGGGACCCGACGGTAATCTGAAGCTCCAACAACTAATTACCAATTACCAATTACTCATTCTCAAATACCTCATCCACGCTCATCCCGAGTTTCTGCATCCGGTAACGAAGCGCGTGGCGGCTGATCTTGAGGCGCGCGGCGGTTTTGTTCATACTGCCCCGGTTTTCCAACAACGCCTGCTCGATCAACTGGCGCTCGATCTGATTGATGGTTTCTTCGAGTGACGCATCGAGCGCCACGCTCGGTTTTTCGCCCGGGCTGGGCGGCGCAAATGGCGGCAGGCTCTGCGGCTGGATCTGATTCCCTTTCTCGACAATCACGGCGCGCTCGACGGCATTCTTTAATTCGCGCACGTTGCCGGGCCACGAATAGCTCCGCATCAACTGCATCGCGTCGTCGCTGAAACTGAGGACCTTCTTGTTCAACGAGATGTTGGCGTTCTGCAAGAAGTAACCGGCAAGTTCGGTGATATCATCGCGCCGCTCGCGCAACGGCGGCAGGGCAATCTGGATGACATTGAGGCGATGGTAGAGATCTTCACGGAACTCCTTGTCGCGGATCGCCTGCTGGATGTCGCGGTTGGTGGCGGCCAGGACGCGGACGTTGACCTTGATCTGGTCGTTGCCTCCGACGCGCGTGAAGGTGCCGTCCTCCAGCACGCGTAGCATCTTTGACTGAAGCTGCCGGCTCATGTCGCCGATCTCGTCGAGCAGAATCGTCCCGCCATCGGCGTCCTCGAAGCGGCCGCGTCGTTGCCGGTCGGCGCCCGTGAACGCACCCTTCTCGTGACCGAAGAATTCGCTCTCGAGCAGGTTCTCCGGGATCGCGGCGCAGTTGACGCGCACGAACGGTTTGTCGCTCCGAGCGCTGTGGGAATGGAGCGCGCCCGCGACGAGTTCCTTGCCGGTGCCACTCTCCCCGACGATGAGCACGGTGGAATTGGTCGGCGCGACGGTGGCGATGAGTTCACGCACCTGCTGCATCTTGGGGCTGGCGCCGATGATGTCGTCCACTTTATTGACGTACGCCTTTTCGGCCTTGAGCTGCCGGTTCTCTTCAAGCAACCGCTCCCGCTGCATCGCGGCTTCGACGGCGTGGATCAGCTCTTCGGGGTCGAACGGCTTCTGCAGGTAATGATGCGCTCCCGCCTTGATCGCGCGCACGGCGAGCTGCGGCGTGGCGTAGGCGGTCATCATGATGAACGGCAACGCGGGGAACTTTTTCTTCACCGCGTCGAGCAGGCCGAATCCGTCCATCTCCGGCATGCGGGCGTCGGAGATGATGAGCGAGACCGGAGTTTCCTGGAGAACCTTGAGCGCTTTCGTGCCCGATTCCGCTGTGAGAATGCCCCAGCCTTCCGCCGCCAGCACGTTCTGCAGCGAACGGAGCATGTTCTTCTCGTCGTCCACCACCAGGATGTTCTGCTTGCTCATACGACTGTTTCGCGTCGCTCCTAGATATCCTCTCGGTAGTCGGGCGTGGATTGTTCCGTGCGAATCGGGAAAGACAAGACGAACTTCGTCCCTTTCCCTTCGCGACTCGACACCTCGACGGTGCCACCATACGTCTCGACGATGTGTTTGACAATGGCCAATCCCATTCCGCTGCCGGTGGGTTTGGTGGTGTAAAACGGGTCAAAGACGCGGCCCAGTTGTTCCTTGGGGATGCCGATGCCGGTATCGCGCACCTCGACCTGGATGTATCGCGGAGGGCGATAGGAGGTCGAGACTTCGAGTTTTCCACCAAGCGGCATGGCCTCGATGGCATTGCGAAACAGGTTCACGAAACATTCCTCGACTTGATACCGTTGCGCAAACAATGCCGGGAGGTTGTCGCCGAGCTGGGTGATGACCTTGATCTCGGCGTGTTGCGCCCCGGGGAGGCAGCGGCGGAGGGCGTCGCTGATTGCCTCGTTGATCTGGATGCGTTCAATGCGGATCTCGGACAGGCGCGAATAATCCATCAGTTCAGAAATGATCCGGTCCGAACGGGTGACTTCGTCACGGATGATCTGAAGCTGGGCGCGGGCTTCGTCGGGTAGTTCCTTCGCTTCCTTGGTGTACCGCTGCAGCGCGAACGCCGCGTTGTTGATGATGCTCAACGGATTCTTGAGTTGGTGCGCGATCTCCGCGGCGAGTTTGCCCACCGTGGTCAGTTTCTCCGAGCGCAGCAGGTATTCGCGTGTCTCGGCTGCGCGCCGCTTCTGGCGTTCGCTCAACAATGCCACGCCCCAGCAACTCGTTCCCACCAGCACAAGAACGGCGATGCGCAATGCGTACAGTTCCGTGTTGAAGAAATTGACCGTTTCCTCGGAGAGAATGACCGCAAGCGTGTAGAAGAGGCACACGCTGAAGTTGATGGCCGCTTGCTGGTAGGTTTGGGGGAAATCAATCGCGTTGCGCACGATCAGGCCACAATAAATCCAGTAGAGGACGCTCTCCTGTCCGCCCGTGAAGTAGATCAAACCGGCGAGGAACAGATTGTCGAGGTTCGCGAGAATGAATGCGCACCAACGCACGCCCTTGAAGGTCAGACGGCTCGGGCGGATCAAAATCAGAATGAAAATCAGGTTGCCGACGCTGTAGAGGGCGAGTTGATCGCGCAACAACGGCGCCATGCGCGCGTAATCCTCGAACCCCTGGTCGAGCGATTGGTTCATCGAACGAAGGAACGTCAGCGAGAAGATGATGAGGACGATCTTCACCGGCGCCATGATGCTGCGCTCCATGAACAGGATTCGCCAGGCCTGCGCCTCCTGTTCGTCCACGGTCGGCTCGGCGAAGGAACGACTAAACCGTTTTGTGAACCAGTTTGGCATACGCAATCACGCGCCGCAAAATCTGCCGGGCAATCTCCTGTTTGCTGGCCTTGGCCAACCGCTCGACCCGGCCCGTGCGCCAGAGCAGCACCACCCGGTTCGTGTCCGCGGCAAAGCCGGCATCAGGCGACGAGACATCGTTGGCAACGATCAAATCGAGATTCTTGCGTTTGAGTTTGCCGCGCGCGTAGCGCAACAGTCCGTGTGTCTCCGCAGCGAATCCGACCAGAATCTGGCCCTTGCGTTTATTTCGGCCCAACCAGGCGAGGATATCGGGCGTGCGCACCAATCGCAACACCAGCGGCCCGGAGGTTTTCTTCTGCTTGCGTCGCAGGATCCGCGCGGGCCGATAGTCGCTCACCGCCGCGGACATGATGATGATGTCACTCACAGCCGCGCGCTTCCGTACCGCCGCGAACATCTCCTGCGCCGACACCACCGGCTCGAAACCGACTCCTTTGGGCGGCGACAGATGTGTTGGCCCACTGATCAACGAAACCGTCACCGCGCTTTTGCGAGCCGCCTCCGCCAACGCAAAGCCCATCTTGCCTGTGGATGGGTTCGACAGAAATCGCACCGGGTCGAAATGTTCGCGGGTCGGTCCCGCGGTGATGAGGAAACGCATGACTAGCGACGTTTCTTCGGAAGGAGCTTGAGCGCCGCCGCCAGGATGCCGTCCACGTTCCACAGTCGCCCGATGCCTTCGTAGCCGCACGCGAGCAGGCCCTCCTCGGGGCCGATGAACTTCACCCCGCGCTTGCACAGCGTCTTCACGTTCGCCTTCGTGGCCGGGTGCAGCCACATCTTGCCGTTCATCGCGGGCGCAATCAGCAGCGGCGCGGGCGTGGCGAGCGCGATCGTCGAGAGGGCGTCATCGGCGAGGCCGTGCGCGAGTTTGGCAATCACGTTCGCAGTGGCGGGCGCGATCACGAACAAATCCGCATGGTCGGCGAGATCAATGTGCGTCGGTTTCCATTCACCCACTTCTTCCTCCCACAGGTCCACCACCACTGCATGGCGCGAGAGCGTGCGGAAGGTCAGCGGGCCGACGAAGTGTGTGGCATCCTTCGTCATCACCACATGCACTTCGTGCCCGGCCTTGGTGAGCTTGCTTACCAGATCGGCCGCCTTGTACGCGGCGATCGAGCCGGTCACACCAACCAGAATGTTTGCTCCTTTGGCCATACTCACATGAATGCTGCCAGCCGTTTCGCACAGAGGCGTTCTGCGGTAATGATGCCCTGCAACTGGCGCAAATCTTCCGACAGTGGCCCGCTGACGATCACGAAATCGTACTCCTTCCAGCGCTGCATCTCGTGTAACGCCACCGACAGTCGGTGCTGGATTGTCGCTTCGTCGTCGGTCTTGCGCTTTTTCAGGCGCTCCTCCAACTGCTGCACCGACGCCGGCATGAGGAACACGCTGAGCAGGATGTCCGCGAGCGTTGCATCCGAGTCGGTGTCGCACCCAAGCGCTTTGAGCTTCAGCTTTTTCGCGTGGCTTCGGATGGTGGCGGCGCCTTGCACATCAATGTTGATCGCAAGGTCCTTCCGTTGCTCGAACGCGAGGGCGATGTTCTGCTTCGGCATCCCGTAATCGTTCCCAAACACTCGCGCGTGCTCGAGAAACTCGTCCGCCTTGAGCCGCCGCTGGAATTCCTCGGGCGTCAGAAAATGGTAATCCACCCCGTTGATCTCGCCCGGGCGCGGCGCGCGACAGGTGCTGGTGATGGCACGAATGAAACGGTCGGAGTTGGTGAGCAGACTATTCACGAGCGAGGTCTTACCCGCGCCGGAGGGGCCTGAGACGATCAGAACCAATGGAACGTAATTCGGAAACTGTGGCGTGTCGGAGTCGGGTTTCAATTCATCCTCACTCGATGTTCTGCACCTGCTCCCGGATTTTTTCCAGCTCGGCTTTGCACTCGACCACAACCTGCGAGATCGTCGCATCGTTCGCCTTCGAGCCGATTGTGTTGACCTCGCGTCCCATTTCCTGCACCAGAAAATCCAACGTACGACCGACCGGCTGCTTGGCGTCGAGGTTCTCCTCGAACTGGCGCAGGTGACTCTCGAACCGCGTCAGTTCCTCCGAGATGTCGGACCGGTCTGCAAACAGGACGACCTCTTTGATGAGGCGTTCGTCGTCGAGCGGCAACTCGACGCCCGCGCTCTTGATCCGTTCCCAGAGCTGTTGTTGGTAGCGTTTGCCCACCGTCGGGGCGAGATTGCGGATCGTCGTGATTCGATCCCGGCATGCCTTGAGCCGCTTGAGCAAATCGTCGCGGAGGAATTTCCCTTCCTTCTCCCGCATCTTCACCAGTCCGTCGAGCGCCTTCTGCAACGCCGCCTCGACACTCGGCCAAACATGCTCGGGGTCAACCACCGCCTCGAAAACCTTGAGCACGCCCGGCTGCTTGAGCAATGTGTCCACCGTGAGTCCTTCGGCAAGCTTCATTTCCTTGCCAAGCGCATGGACGGCGCGCACGTACGCTTTGGCAAGACCGCGATCAATCTCGACCTGTTGCGACGCTTTGCCGGGCGCAAGGTGATAGGCGACAACCACGTTCAGCCGTCCGCGCGAAACGCGTGCATTGATCTCATCGCGGATACGCGGCTCGAGCTCGACCAACTCGCGCGGCAGGTTGATCGAGATGTCGTTCTGCTTGCGGTTGACGGAGTTCAACTCGACCGTGAACTTCATCCCGTTGCGCGCACACTCGCCCCGCCCGTATCCCGTCATGCTCTTCATGTCTGCCGCATGGTAGCCGGCCCGAGGAAAACTTGGCGAGTGAATTTTGCACGGATGCCACGCATCCCATTGACAGGAAGTAACGATAAAGCCCACATTATGCTTGCCAGATTTTATGCTTGCTTTCCATTGCCGACAATGGCATACACTGGCTCCGCAATGGCCAAGTTCTCCTCTCCAGAAGGACGAGCCGCGGGTGTCCATCGCCTCAGTGACCTCGCTTACAACCGGCTTCGCTACATGATCAGTGAAGGGCAAATCGCCGCTGGCACCAGACTCGTCGAGTTGGAACTGACCCGCACTCTCAAGATGGGACGCACCCCGATCCACGACGCGCTTGTGCGTCTCGTCGGCGACGGACTCGTCGAGAGCGTGCCCAACGCGGGCTTCTTCGTGCGGCACCTTACCCTCGACGACGTCGAGATCAATTATGAGATCCGCGCCGCCCTCGAAGGTCTCGCCGTCCGCGTCGCGTGTCGTCGCGGTTTCTCTGACCTGATGCTGATCGAGTTGGAGCGCGCGTGCGATATGATGGCCCAGGCACACGCGAACAAGAATCCCCGCGCGTCGGCTCAAGCGGACTTTCATTTTCACCAGGCACTCATCGCACTGGCCGGCAGCCCCCGTCTCGAAGCAGCGATCCGCGCCAGCCACATGCTTTTTCTGACCTGGAGCCGAAGCATGCCTTCGGAAACCTATTTGACGATCAACGCCGAGGTCCTCGAGGAGCACCGGCGGATCGTCGAAGCGCTCCGCCAACGCAACGCGGCGGAGGCGGAACGAATTTTGTACGACAGCTTCGTTGGAAACAAAGCGCGACTTCAGGCCCAGGCTCGATCGGCCACGGGCAACCAGGCCCTGCGCAAATTGAGCGTGCTGGGTGAGTTCGGTCAGGAGAGCGCGTCACTGGGAAGCCAGCAGCAGCATCAGTAGGTCGTTTATGACTAACAAGACGTTTCAGCGTGTGTTCGCGATGGCAGGGATCGTCGCGGCAGTTTCGACCGCGGACGCGGCCAACAAACATTGGACCAACACCGCAGGCGGTTCGTGGGAGACGGCGGGCAATTGGAACCCGAGCACGACCCCCACCAACACCGACAGCATTTTCATCAACGCCAACGGCACCTACACGGTCAATTTCGACAACACGACCGTGAACACCGGCACGTCCAACGACTGGTTGACCGTGTTCGAGACGCGCATGATCGGTGACGGCGTGGGCGGCACGCCGACGTTGCTGGTGGATTTCACCGACACGTCCAAGCAATTGACGCTGCTCTACCCGGGCGGCGATGCCTTGCAGGCCCTCAGTGGCGGCAACCTGATTTTCAACAACGGCAAGATCGGGATCGCTGGCGGATACCTCATCGGCGGCGCCACCACCGGCACGGCCACGATGACGGGCGGCACGCTCACCATGGGCGCCGGCAGTTCGATTGGAAAGTTCGGCACGTTTACACAGAGCGGCGGCAGCCAGGCCGGGACCGTCTTCTTCGTGAACGGCCTCCTGAATCTGCTCGGCGGCACCCACACCTCCAGCAGCAGTTTCATCCTGGGCAACAGCTCCGGCGAGTTCGGCACCCTCCTGATTGACGGAGGCGCCCTGACCAACACGGCAACCTTCTACATCGGCAACTCGGGTCGGGGCCTCCTGGTGATCAGCAACGGGACATTTCGCGGCAACAACATGAGCTTCGGCGACAACGCCGGCTTCGGCTCGGGCGGCGACTGGAATATCTACGGCGGCAACGCGTCCCTCGGCGGCAACCTCACCATCGGCACCGCCGGGCAGAGCACCGGGGCCGTGCTGGTCGCGGGCGGATCGTTGAGCGTGTCCGGCACGACCACGGTCGGCAGTGGCGGGAAAGGAACGCTCATTCTCAACAACGGGACGTTCAACGCCGTCGGTGTCTCGGCAGCCGGCCCCGAAGGGCGCTTCGAAATCAACGGGGGCACGGCCACGTTGTCAGGCGCTCTGAGCGCCAATTCGGCGAGCACAGGAACCATCGTCTCGGCGGGCGGCATCCTGACGGCCGCTTCGTCCACGATCGGCGGCAATGCAAACGGCCGATGGCTCATCAACGGCGGCTCAAACGTCATCAGCGGCAGCCTCTCACTGGCCGATTCGGGGTCGGGGAGTCGCGGCAGCATCATCATGAACGGCGGCACGCTCGATGTGGGCGGCACCATTTACTACAACTCCGGCCGCGGCGCGATCATCGTCAGCAACGGCACCTTCCGCGCCAACGCCATCTCCATGGGCGACAACGGCGGCCTCGGTGCCGGCGGCGACCTGAATGTCCTCGGCGGCAGCGCCTCCGTGGCCGGCACCCTGCGCGTTGGCACCCAGAGCATCGCCACCGGCAGCGTACTCGTCGCCAACTCCGGTCTGCTCGAAATCAAGTCTTCCATCACGCTCGGTCACGCTTCGTCGGGCCTTGGCACGATCACTAATCGCGACGGCGGCACGTTGCGCTTCACCGGCCTCAACAACCCGACGCTCACGATCAACGCCGGCAGCACGGCTGTGATGAACAATGCCCATCTCGAGTTCAAGGATGCCACGGCGGCGAATATTCTCGGCAACATCACCAATATCATCAAGAGCGGCGACAACACGCTCATCCTGAACAACGCCACCAACGCCATCCTCAACAACCACACGTTCCAGACCAACAACGGCCAGAACTTCGCTCATCTCCGCCTGACCGACGGCGGGCCGCGCTGGCAGATCGCCACGAATCTCACCGTCACTGGCGGCGGCTCCGTCATCATCAGCAACGGCACGATGTCCGCCCGGCAACTATGGCTCGGCAATGGCGGGCAGATTACGCAACTCGGCGGCGTCAACACCGTGGACGGCGACAGCCTGCTCATCGGCACGTCGGCGGCAGGATTCGGCAGCTATCTTCTGAGCGGCGGCACACTTCTCGTCACGAACGCCTCTCGCATCGGCATCGGTCGCAACACCACCGACACGAGCGTCATCGGCGCGAAAGGCACGCTCACGGTCAGCAACGGCACGTTCCTCGCCCATCAGAGCTCGGGGAACTTCGTCGTCGGGTTCGCGGGCGGCTCGCGAGGAGAATGGTTCATCCACGGCGGCACGAATCGAATCAGTCTGGCATCCGGCTCGTTCATCTTGGGCGGCGATGCGGGCGGGAGCACCGGCGTGGTGAGGGTCGCAAACGGTCTCCTCGACAACGGCGCGTCTCCCACGCTGATCGGCAATCCCGGCTACGGGAATCTCACCGTCAGCAACGGCGGCACGTTCCTGACCAAAGGAATCACGATCGGCCGCTTCAACGGCGGCGACTTGGTCGTGGCCGGCGGTACCGTCATCAATTCAAACGGCAATTTCGCCATCGCGGCGGCGGCGGCCGGCGACCGCGGCACGGTGCTGGTCAACGGCGGCGCTCTGATTCAAACCAACGCGACTGGCGTCGCCTATTGGGGCGCGCGTGGTCCCGCGACGATCACGGTCAGCAACGGCACGCTCTACTCGGATGCGACGATCCGAATGGGCGGCGACCCGGGCGATTTCGGTCGGGCGGATTTCAACATCGTCGGCGGCACCGCCACCA
Source organism: uncultured Verrucomicrobiota bacterium (assembly GCA_964582645.1). GTDB lineage: Bacteria > Verrucomicrobiota > Verrucomicrobiia > Palsa-1439 > CAZOTB01 > CAZOTB01. The sequence continues at coordinate 39,041 of CAZOTB010000023.1, forward strand.
TCGCGGTCACGCTCGAGGTGGGACGGTATGCCGGGACCGGCGCCGTCCTGGTTGCCAACTCCGGCATCCTCGAGTTTCGCCCCGCTGCCGCGACCATCGTCGGCAGCAGCGGCGCGTTCCTGGGCTCGATCACCAATCGCGACGGCGGCACGCTGCGGTTCATGGCCAACGATCCGTCCATTACACGCAACGCCTCGGGTTCGCTGCTTACCTCGGACGCCACGATTGAATTCCAGAATGTGACCGCGGCCAATCTGAACGGCAGGATCACCAACATTACCTATCAGGGCAACAACACACTGAGCCTGCGCACCGCCACCAACGCCAGCGCGACCTCGTACACGTTCCAGACGAATAGCGCACCGGCCTTCGCCCGCCTGCGGCTCGACAACGGCCGCTTCGTCAGCGGCACCACGACCGTCGGCGATGGCGGCCTGATCTTTGGCAACGGCACCGTCGCCAGCGCGACCACTACCAACGCGGGCACCATCAGCCCCGGCTTCTCGGCGGGCGTGTTGGCGTTCACCGGCGATCTGACGCTGCTGCCGACGTCCGTGTTCGACATCGAACTCGGCGGCACCAGCGGAAACGATTACGATCAGATTGACGTCGGTGGCGTACTCACAGCGGCGGGCACGTTGAACGTCACGCTCATCAACAGCTTTGATCCGACGATCGGCAACAGCTTCGACGTTCTGGACTTCACCTCGCTCACGGGTACGTTTACGACATTGAACCTTCCTGCATTGAACGGCGGCATCTGGGACACGACCCAGCTTTACACGCTGGGCATCCTGACCGTCGCCGTGCCCGAGCCGTCCGTGATTGCGCTCACAATACTGGCGGCCGCAGGGTTGGTCATACGTCGCCGCCGCTGAACATGCCTGGCAACCGGCAACAGGATTCGTTCACCGTGATCGAGCTTCTCGTGGCGGTCGCAATCATTGCGGTGTTGGCGGCGATCCTGTTGCCGGCGTTGAGGCGCGCGAAGGACCAGGCGAAATCGTCGGCGTGCCTGAACAACCTGAAACAGATGGGGGTGGCGCTGATGCTGTACCGCGACGACAACGGCGACTGGATTCCCCCGCTCGGGATGTATCACGCAACGCTGAATCCGAACGTGCAGAAGATCAACGAATTCCCCTACCGGCTGAACACCTACATGCAAATCGCGACCAACGTGCTCGAGTCGCACGAGGCCAAGAGCCCATGGGTCTGCCCCGCCGAGCCCAGTTCCGATCTCTACCAGGGGACGCAGAAATTCTGGATCGGATACGGCTGGGGCGTGCGCAGCTATTACGGGATGAACAACGTTCTCGGCGACAACATGTTTGGTGGTCTCGATCCCGGCAACGACTTCCGTATGCGCAAATCGGTCAAGACGCCCACCGCCACCGTCATCTACCTGGACGGCTGGGACTCGGGCATCAACTATTCCTTCACGCTCGTCACCCCCCGACATGCCGGGCGGGTGAACATGCTCTTTGTGGACGGCCATACCGAGAGCTGGTCCAGCACGAACATCCCGCGCGGGGTGGCGGCGTTGTTGAACACTCCATTTTGGAATCCGGAGAAGTGATGAAGCCGCGGCCCAAAGCGTTTACCTTGATCGAGTTGCTGGTGGTGGTGGCCATCATCGCGATCCTTGCCGCAATGCTGTTGCCGGCACTGCAAAAGGCCAAGGAACAGGCCAAGCAGGCCACGTGCGCCAACCACATGCGCCAGATCGGGTTGCTTACGAAGCTCTACTGCGACGAGTACGACGACTATCTCCCGCCCGCGCGGATGGACGTTTTCCTGCCGGGCATCGGCGTGGACAACCGGTTCTGGTGTACGCAGTTGGTGGCGTACATGGGCAACGGATTTTATTCCTCGCAGATCGGAAGCCTCAAGGTGAAGACCGACATCTTCAACTGCCCCAACGCGACCAAGCCGTACCCGACCGATCCCGACAACGGGTACTACACGATCTTCGCGATGGCGAAAGTAGGCTACGCTTGGAACGTGAGCACCAGCACGACCTCCGGCACTGTGCCGGGATTCCAGCAGTTCCGCGTTGTCAAACCGCACAAGTGGGTGCTCAGCACGGATGGAAACAATCCGTATCTGCTCGAGGTGACGGACTACCCGGGCTCGCTCTCGGACAACAATCCTGCGTACACACGGCACAACGGGCGCACAAACATCCTGTTGCTCGATGGCCACGTGGAGTCGAACACGCCGCTGATCCGCGAGGCCAGCGGCAAGTACAACTGGTACGTGACCGGCGCGCCTGACGGATACGGCGGGTACATCGCCAACGGCGAGCCCAACTGAAGCGCGGTCATTCTCGATCACCCTGAGAGATGAAAACACCGCCCGTCTGCTCCGAGTCATTGCCGACAATCGGTGGAAGCGGTCGGCCAACAATGGCCGGCCTACTCGCTCTCGTTTTGATGAGTTTCGTTGTCGCCCACGCGACGGCGGAGTTACCGAAGCCACCCATCTACCGGGCCGGACGAGGTGCCGATACGCGTTCATCCCGGCGACGCGCAGGTGGTAGCGCTGGCTACACAGTAGATCGACCCGACAAAACCAGCTCCGTAGGAGCCAAATGTTTATAGTACACGCAATCGAAATATGGCCAAGCTCCGTCAGGAGCGACATGTCCCCACCCATGCCGCTCCTGACGGAGCTTGGGAGGAAGCTCCCCCGGGCTTTGCTATTCTTCGCATTCTTCATCGTTCTCTCGCTGCCCTTGCAGGCTGCGAGCACACCACAACCACCGGCGATTGCATTTGTCATCCATCACCGCGGTATCACCCTCACCAAACATCCGGCGAAGCCGATCTTGTACATGACCTGTGCGGCGGCGCTGGAGTCGAAGAATCTTGTCTCGCTCCAGCTCGATGCGAATGGAAACGTCCTCAAGAACACCGCACAAAGTTTCAATTTCTTCGACTCCAACCCCACAAACCAGCCGTTTCAGCATGCCCTTGTGCGGCCCGCTCTGCTTACCAAGGAAGGCATTCTCTACCTCGCCGTCCAGCCCGATTACCCCGCGTATCTCGCCAACACAAAGCATCAAGAGATCGCCGCCATCGCGCTCGACGTGGACGGACAACCCACGGAGGTTCGCCGCGCGTTCCGCACTTCTCGCACGGGGCAGGGCCTTCGCACCCTGCAATGGGAACCCACGACCCGTCGCTTGTTCGTGAGCTACAATCTCCACTTTGGCTGGCTGGGTGTCGGCAAGGATGGATTACCGGAGAAGGAAACGCACCACGCGGTTGATGGTGTGTACGAGTGTTGGAACTGGGTGTTCGAGCCTGTTTGTCAGCGGTTCTACGCGCGGCAGACCCGGAGCAACGCGGGGTTGACGCTGTTCAAGCTTTCCGCCAACGGCCTGTCGTCCGAGTGGGCGCAAAACGCTGGCATCCATTCCCGGGGCGATTACCATGTCGCGGTCAGTCCTGAGTTCCGCCGCGCCTATTATCTGGATCGAGGAACATCGTCTCGGCTTGCCAGTTTTCAACTGACCGAGGAAGGTCGTCTGACCGGCGTGCCGCGCTATCACGCCCTTCACGATGCCATCGGGATGCGATCGGGATGCGGTTCGATTTTGCCCGGCAACGCCTGTACGCGTGGTCGCCGGATGCAATCCTGCGGACTTATTCGTTGAACGACCGGGGTCTGCCCGTGGGCGACCCCGGGGTGCAGGCGCTCGGCTGCGGCGAGATTCGCGATTTGATCGTGGATGCAGGCTCGGGAAGGATTTACGTTTTGGGCACTCAACCAAGTTCAGCCACCTAGGGAAACGATATGCCGGTAACCTGGAGAAGCGAAGCGTGCGATCAGGGGTACGACCCCGAGAGCGGCGCGTTCATCGTCCGCCTCACGCAGTCAGCGCGTCACAGCATCAACATCTACTGCGAACAACCGTACACCTCGCCCGACGGCAAACGCATCGCCCTCATGCGCTCCGAAGACGCCGACCCGCGGTTCTCGCGTCACGACCTGTACGTCGCCGATCTCGGCACCTATCGCATCCAACTCGCGCAACGGGATTGCCGGAATTACTTCAGCGGCACGTCCGCGTGGAGCGGCATCCTGTATTACCTGACGACGAACAACGACCTCTGCCGGCTCGATATCGCCACGCTCGAACGGCAGATCGTGTGGACCAACTGGCCATTCCCAGAAGAGTTCGTGCTGCAATCGGTCTCGCCGGACCAACGCTACGTCGTCGGGGCGATGCCGCAGGCGAACTACAAGACGGCGATCATTCGCGTGGACCTGAAGGAGAAATCGTTCAAGACGATCCTGGAAGGCGAAGAGTTGTTTGCCGCGCATCTGCAATACGCGCCGCAGCCCGGGCCGGACGGCACGTTCCAGATCATGGGTCTGATGCATCGCGGCAAGAAACTCAATCACCAGTGGCACATGATCAATTTCCCCACCGAACATCCCGGCACCTGTTACTACGTGATTGATAACGACGGCGGCAACTTTCGCACGTTTCCGTCGGGACCGCCGATCCTGGGCGGCAACAGCGGCCACAGCGCATGGGTCGGCAACACGGGACGCATCGCGTTCACCGGGCCGTGGGATCCAGACAACTGGCCCGGCGGCAATTTCTTCACCGCCGCGGCGGGGGAAACGAAGCCGCGCCTCTTCAAATCGCCGGAGCATCGTTTTAACCACGTCAGTGTGTCGAAGTGCGGCCGCTATTTCTGTTGCGACTCATATCCGAAAGGCATTCCCGGCCCCGTGCCCATCGTCATCGGCAACATCGAAACCGGCAAGTATCGCAACGTCGTCACCGACTGCAAAGCAAGCTGCGGTGGACCCGCGTGCTCGCATCCGCATCCGTATCTTACCGCCGACAACAAACACGTCATCTACAACGCCGATCCGTACTGGATCGGCCAGGTGTTCTTCGCGCGCCTGCCCGACGGCTTTCTGGAAAGTTTGGAGTGAAAGCGATCATCGTTGCTCTCGTCCTACTCGTCACCGGAACCGTCTGGGCAGACGATCCGGCATCGCTTTCCGGCATGACCCTGTGGTGGGACGAGCGCGCGTTCTCGCCGGTGGATGGCGCCGCCGCCACGACCATTGAACTGGACGATGCCGGTGCGCGTAGCTATGCCGAGCTGCTCTCGGTCGCCAAAGAAACGCCCGAACGCGGCCGGTACTTCGGCCAACCCGACCTGTACTACCGCCCGCCGATCATCCTGCGACGCGGCTGGCGCGCGCCGCTTTTCTCGCATCGGAACACCGGCCACGGCGATCAGGGCAGCGGCCGGTCGCTGATTCAGATCAACCACAACGGCAGCAGCACGACAGAACTCCAGGGCGCGCTGGACAACTTCATCCCTGCCGGGCCCACGCCCTACGCCGCGTTCGCCGTGTTCGAACTCCCCCATCCGTCGGCGATGGTGAAGGACGAGAACTACACGATTTTCGGCACGCCGGACTGGAAGATGTACCTGTTGTGGGACCACGGCACGCGGCTGTCGCTGTACATGCAACACCAAGGCGCGGTCACGGGCACGGTGGTTCGGTATGTGGACCTGACCGCGGCCGGGTTGACCGGCGGCGAGTTGCTGGCCGTCTGCGCGTGGTGGGACGGGAAAAATGTCCGGCTCGAAGTTCGCAAACCCGATGGCACGTTTGTCACGTCCCCGCCCGGCGCCGTGGACGGTTTGGGCCGGACGCAAACGGGTTACCGGCTCGGCATTGGCGGCGTGAATCGCGGCCTCGACTGTTACGAGGGACCGATTTTCGCGGGAGGCATCACGACCAACGCGGCGTTCGTCCGTTCCGAAACGAGTCGGCGCGCGTTGCTGGACTGGCTGAACACCAAGTACACCTCGTCCACCACGGCGACCTTTCCCGATTACGCCGCACCGTTGGCGCCCACCGCGGTCCGCCCCGAGCATCTTCGTCTCTGGCAGGGCGCGTATCGGGTATCGGACGGTGCCGTGGATACCATCGCCAATGCCGGTCGCGCGCCCGTCTCGCTGGCGGCCAGCGGGACGCAGCGACCAACCAAGACCATGTTCGGCAAGCTGGACGCGTTCTCGTTGAACGGGTCCACGCAATGGTTCGAGTTGCAGGGCGGGGTGGAGAGCAACGTCTTCAATGCGGACCAGATCACCGTGATCGGGGCGTTGTCGTGCACGCCCAATGACCAGCATCCACGAGGCGTCCAGTCCGGCCCTGCCGTGTTGTACGGCGCATCGAGCGCGGCATTCGGGATTGTCTATGGCCTCGGCGAGGGATTCCCGCGCGGCCCGATGTCATTCCACAACAACGGCACCGCGGGACCGCACGGCGGACACCAGGTATTCACGACTCTGATTGGCGCTTTCGGCTACGGAAACGTGGAGCGGCCGGTTGTTTATGCCAACGTTCTGACTCCCGCACTGAGCATTGATGGGTCACCGGCATTGGTCCGCGCGCGGGCCGGCGGCACCCAACAGAGCGATTACGCATCGTCGAACAAGGGCGATCACTCTGGCGCGGTGTTGGTCGGCAAACGCGGCACGTTCCTGCTGAAAGCCAGCAAGGTGATTGTGCCAGCCGTATGGGATGTCGCGCTGACCCATGCGGAAATCCAACAAGTCGAGTCGTGGCTGAAGCTGCAAATCGGGTTGATGGCAAAGTCGGATGGAGCGCGAAATTGAAAGGACAATCATGAAGAGAATCAATGTAGCCGCAGGGTTTAAGCCTGCCGAAGTCGGCGCACGCACCTGCATCGTCGGTCTGTTTGCGTTAGCGAACGTCACTCTCGCCGACGTCACGCTGGTCGAGAACGGTACCGCCAAGTGCTCCATCGTTACGTCTGCCCGGGTGATGGCGGCGAACGAACTCGATATCGAACCCGGCCACGAAGGACAGCCGAAGCTGAACCCCGAGTATCAACGCCAACGACTCCGCGAATCGGTGAAAGACCTCGCGCATTACCTCGGCAAGATGTCAGGCGCGAAGGTCGAGATCGTCACCGGCTCAGCGCCCGGCGGTCTCAGCCCGATTTACATCGGCGAACGCGCCGTCGAGGTGTTCGGCAAGCCGCAGAAGTCGGCGCCGTTCCGGCAGGGCTTCCGTGTCGTCGTGTCGGGAAAGGGCGTTGGGCTGCTCGGCGAATCCGATCTCGCCACCAGCTACGCCATCTACGAAGTGCTCGACCGGCTCGGTTGCCGGTGGTTCATGCCGAGCGAATGGGGCGAGTGCATTCCCGAGTCGAAGACCGTCGCGTTGCCCGAGATGGATTTCAACTCTGTTCCCGGCACGCTCTACCGGGGCATTTGGCAGGCGGACGAGAGTTACAGGCGCCGCAATCGGCTCGGCGGGATGCCGCTTGCCGCCAGCCACGCGCTCGAAGATTACCTCCGCGACGATCTCAAGGATCACCCCGACTGGGTTGCGGTGATCAAAGGCAAACCGCATCCGCCCGCGATCAAATGGTCGAAGCCCGAAGTCGCCAACGCGATCGCGGACAAACTCATCGCCGCCTTCGACAATGGGACGTACAAATGGTCCGCCTCGCTCTCGCCCGACGACGGCATCAATTTTGACGAGTCGGAAGACACGAAGTTTGACGCGGGCGACTGGGATCCGCAGTGGAACATGAACTCGTTGACCGACCGGCTGATGCTCCTCTGCAACCGCGTCGCCGAGCGCGTGACGAAGAAGCACCCGGAGGCGCTGTTCGGCGTCATCGCGTATGTGAACTACAACCGTCCACCCGTGCGCGAGAAGTTGCACCCGAACATCGTCCCCGTGATCGCGCCGATCAGCTATTGCCGGGTGCATCCCGTGACGGAAGAAAGCGATCCCGATGCGAAGGTGCTTCGAAACCTCATCGAAGGTTGGGGCAAGGCCGCGCGCATGACCGGCAACTATTTCTACGGCTGGTTTCTCGGCGAACAATCCGCGCCCAACCCGATGATCACCAAGTGGAGCGTGGACGTGCCGTTCGCGCTCAAGAACGGCTGCCAGTTTTTCCAGCCCGAGACGACCAGTAATTTCGAGACGACGATGCACGCGCTGTATCTCGCCCAACGCCTGACGTGGAATCCGAGCTTGAAACCCGAGGACATCATCGCGGAGTTGCACACGCGCTTCTACGGCAACGCCGCGAAAGAGATGGCCGACTACTGGCACTACGTGGACCGCGTGTGGATTGACACGAAGGAATTCTGCGGCGCCGGGCACGGTCACATGAAACGGTTCTCACCCGACCGGGTGAAGAAGATGCGCGACCTGTTGAACGCGGCGAAATCGAAGGCGGCAACGCCGCAGGAGAAATTCCGCATCACGATGGCGGACGAATCGCTGATCCTGTTCGAGCAATATATGAAGATGCGCTGGGATCTCGCCGAGGGACGCTGGACGAAGTTGAGCCACGATGCCCTGATGTGGATCGGTCGCAACCACGCGATGGCCGAACGGTACCGGCCTCAGGCGGCGTTCAGCGTGCGCTGGCACGGCGTGGGCGGCGTCTGGGGCAACAACGACGGCGTGGATTGGTTCTCGGCCTGGTACAAGAACACGTATGACGACGCCAACCGCATCGCGAAATGGTACGAAGTGCTCACGACTCCACCGATGCGCCAGTGGCGGTTCGAGGTGGACAAGGACAAGAAGGGCGAGTCGCTCGGTTGGTCGAAGGCCGATTTCGACGATGGCAAGTGGCGCACGACCGATCCGGTGCTGGATTCATGGTCATCGCTCGGGCAGCATCACTATTTCGGTCGGATGTGGTACCGGACGACCGCGCAAATCCCGGTCGCCCCGGGCAAGAAAACATACCTCTGGATCGGCGCGACTGATGGCAGCGCGAAGGTGTTCGTCAACGGGAAACATGTCCCCTACGTCGCGCCCGACGGGAAATCGACGGATGAGTTTAGTGGCTACATGTTGCCCGCGAGTTGGAACATCACGGATGCGCTCAAGGATGGCGCGAACCAGATCACCGTTCTCACCGAGCGCAAAGACGTAAACGAGATCGGCACCGGCGGGATCATGGGGCCGGTGGCGATTTACCGGGAGCGATGATGGTCCTTATCCGCACGTCTTTGCAGTTGCCTGCTTGGCCGATTCGGTGCATCCTAGTCGCCGATGAGCCTGGCGATTCAACCGTCTCCCGTGCCGTTGCGCGAGGATGCCGACCACGTTGTCCGTGTGGCCGGCACGCGCGTTACGCTCGACACCATCGTGGCGGCGTTCCAAGACGGCGCAACGCCCGAGGAGATCGCGCAGCAATACCCGTCGCTTCCCCTGGCGGACGTGTACGCGGTTGTTGGCTATTACCTCCAGCACAAGGAGCAGGTGGATGAGTACCTTCGCGAACGGCAACAGGTCGCAGCCGAAACACGCCGCCAGAACGAGGCCAAGTATCCGCCGCAAGATGTTCGTGCCCGGCTCCTCGCGCGAGAGAAACGTCAGGACTGAGCGTCATGCTCCGACTGGCCGCGGACGAAAATCTCAACGGCGACATCGTTCGCGGGCTGCTGCGACGTCAACCAGAACTCGATATCGTTCGGATTCAAGACGCAGGGCCTCGGGGAGCGGACGATCCCGAAATTCTCGAATGGGCGGGAGGTCAGGGACGTGTTCTGCTGACTCACGATGTTTCCACGATGACACGCCACGCTTACGAGCGAGCCGCGGCAGGTCAACCCATGCCGGGTGTCTTCGAAGTTCCGCGTTCGTTGCCGGTCGGACAGGCCATCGAGGATATTCTCTTGCTCGCCGAGGCAAGCTTGGAGGGCGAATGGGAAGGGCAGGTACGGTATCTGCCGTTGGTGTGAGTGAGATCCGCTCACCATCGGTCCGGACTGCATTCTCCGCGTCAACGGAAAGGACTTCCCCAAGTCACTCCCGGCTGTTGCGTGAACTCACCATTCATCCGTGCGGAATGGCGACGCAGGCAGGCCGGACTTGTTGGCGAGATTGCAGCCGGAAGGGTTGTCGGCCCAGGCGTAACGCACGGCCACCGGCTTCGACACTTGTGGACTCGCCACAATGACCGTGTCGCCGTCAATGACCGCGTCAGCCCAGGCAAACTTCCGGTCCACGCCGGCAATCGCGAACCGGGCAAGCTTGCCGCCCCCCGTCGCGACGAGTCCGCCGTCGGCGTGACGGAGGCGGATGCGAATCGTCGAGCCTTCCACTTTCATTCCATCGTAGAGCGGGCCGCTGTAGGCGATGGATTTGCCGTACGTCTTTGCCAACGCCAGAAGCGAGAGCCGCCTGCCCACGTCCTGCTTGTTTTTCGGATGCTTGTCGCCCGACTCGCCGAGGTCAATCGCCACGGCCAGAGCAGTGTTGGTCACGGCGAGCGACTTCAACTGGGACTCGCGCACCATGGCGTAGGGACTGTTGCGGTTGGGATCGTTGGCGGGCTCGCCGATGTTTGCCAGTTGCACAATGTAGAACGGGAACTCGCCCTGCGCCCAGTGGCGTCGCCAATCGCCGATCAACGCCGGGAGCGTCCTGCGATAGTTGAACGCGGAACGCCCGGATGCGTTCGCGCCGCCGTGATACCAGATGACGCCGCGCATGCGGAACGTCGCCAACGGGGCGATCATGCCGTTGTAAAGCGTGGTGGGGAACAACTCGGGACGCTTGATCCCGTTCAGGCTGGTTGCTTTCTCCCGTTTCTCGAGCGCCGCTCTGAGCACCGACTCCGATCGGAGTCCTTCCAGGCTCAACCACGCTTCCGCCGGGGTGCCGCCCCACGAGGAGTGAAGCAAGCCGATCGGCACTTTGAGTTCCCGATGCAGTTCCCGGCCGAAGTAGTAGCCGACTGCGGAGAAGCTCCCGGCAGTGTTGGACGAGCAGACCTCCCACTTGCCGGCGCAGTCGCTCTGTGGGTTCAACTCGACCCGGTGCGGCGCCGTGAACATCCGCAGTCGCGGCAAATCAGCGCGTGCGATTTCCGCCTCGGAGTTTGCCGAGGAACGCAACGGCATCGCCATGTTGGACTGTCCCGAACAAAGCCACACTTCGCCAACCAACACATCCTTGATGGTCTGCTTGTTCGCGCTCAACACGCGTGGCTCGGCGCTGGCCGGCAGCGGATCGAGCGTGACGCGCCACGTGCCGCCGTCGTCTGCTTTGGCCGTTTTCTTCTGGCCGGCGAACTCGACGGCAACCTCCCCGCCCGGCTCCGCCCGGCCCCAGACGGGCACAGGTTGATCGCATTGGAGAACGCAGTGATCGGTGAAGACCGAGGCAAGCTTCACATCCGCGCGTGCGGTCACGGCAGCAGCAAACAGAATGAGCCACAGGCGCTTCACCGTGATTTCCTGGGCCCAGGTGGCTTGGGCCTCGACCCATCGGCAAAGGTGGTGGGGACTTGATATGTGGGCAGTTCTCCGCCCGCGTCGTCGAGAATACGCCGGTAGAGTTTGCGCACCACGTCCGGCTTTCGTTTTGCGATGTCGTGCATCTCTCCGGGGTCGGCATCGAGGTCGAAGAGTCGTGAGTGCGCGGGATTACCGGGCCCGGCGTAGGACTGGATAAGCTTGTAGCGCCGGTCCTGATACGTGGCCCAATTGTTGAATGCGCCGGTCACGTACGGTCGGCCGACCCGCGTTTTGCCGCGCACGATCGGCGTCAGGTCGCGCCCGTGGGTGTCGAGCTTCACGCCACCCCAGGCAGCCAGCGTGGTGACCACGTCAATGTTATAGACGAACGCGTCGCTTGTTTTGCCGGTGCCGTGGCCTTTGGGATGGCGCATCATCAACACTAGGTCCACCAGTTCGTTGTGCTGCCGGCTCGGAATTTTCCCCGTCACGCCGCGGTCGCCGATGCTGTGGCCGTGATCGCTGATAATGACGACGGCGGTGTTGTCGCACAGGCCGATATCTTCCACACGCTGGAGGAAATGCCCGAGCCA
>CAZOTB010000024.1:0-18220 GCA_964582645.1 uncultured Verrucomicrobiota bacterium
CAGGTTCTTGGCGCAACCGAGGCTGATGAGGGCGATTTTCATGCTGGGAAACGGCGGCCACTATAGCCGAAGCTGTGACGCCGTCAATGTAGGGGCACCCCGCGGTGCGCCTGATGGGTATCCAGTCCAATGGGCGCGCCGACGTGTGCCCCTACCGGCATGAGGGCTGTGGAGTGGTCGCCCGTCGGAGACGGCCTCCCACGTTGGCGATGGAGACCCGCGCTGAACCTATGAGTTGATGCTTCACCACGGTCTATCACTTACCGGCGTGGCTGATTTCGTAACCCACCTTCTTTTCACCGGTCAGCGCCATGGGCTTGTCTCCGTTCTCCATTGGATCAACGAGCACGTTGCGGCAGGAGGCGTGGCCCACATACTGGATCTTCTCGACATACTGGTCGGTCGCCGGCGCCCACTTGCCGCGTTCCGATGGGGAACGGTTGTGGCGAACCCGGATGAATGTTGATGTCGGCTATTTCCACTCGGCAATTGTGTCGAGGAAAGTTTTCGCCTCCGCGACCTGCACGGGCGTCAGTGTCAGCGACGGGAATCGCATCTTCGGCGACTGGAACAAGCCGAGGTGGTACGCAATGGCGTGGCCCCAACCCCAGTGGCCGCCCGGCCCGATCCCCGGCCAGTGCTGGAAGAACAACGGCTCCTCGATCTCCATCAGGAAGCGGTCCACCAGCGCCCGATCACGGCGCTGGAACGCCTCATACAAACGCAGGCTCAGCGCGGGTGAGTACCAGGGCGTCGTGTCGCCGTAGGTTTTCACGCCCATGTCATACGTCAGCGCCACGCTGCTCAGGCCTCCGCCGGTGATGACCTGAAACTCCGCCGGGTCGCAGTACTGACGGACGGTCGCCAGGTACCGCTCCTGACCATCGAAGTCGTCGGTGTCATTCTTCATGCCGATGAACTGCGGGATCTCGATGATGCGGCGCAAGAGATCGGCGGTCACGCCCGACGCACCCAGCGTGCAGGCGAAGAGCGGCAGCGGCGATCGCTCAGCGATCCGCCGGTAATGCTCGATCACTTGGTCGGGGCTGAAACTGAACCCCCAGTCGAGTTGCAGCTTCACGACGAGCGACGGCGGGTTCTGGTCGCCGGGTTTGATCGTGCCGCCAGCGGTGTGGTTGAGGCCAACCCATGTCTTCACCTGCTCGCCGGTGAGCGCGCGCGATTTGTTCACGCTGGCGGCATTGACGATGGTGCAGCGCACGCCCCACGGATCGAGAATCTTCTTCAACCGCTCCGCCGCCGCCCCGTAGTCGCTCGCGCCGGTCACGAGGGTCGCGGTCTGATGAACACGCGCGAAACGAAACAGGTTCGCCTCCTCGTCGCCGAGCACGTTGCCGCGCGAGCGGTCCTCGAACGCCTTGCGCACGACTCATTGCGTGCCACCGCGCGCGCGGTCGGAAACACGAACTCCATCCGTGTGCCAGCATCCGTCAACCTCGGTTTCAACTCGCCCGCCGTCGCCGCCGCGCGGGTCACGGTGAAATCAATGCGCTCGTTCGTTCGGTACGCCGTGCCTTTCAACGGCAGTTCAAGTTTCAACTCGGCGGCCACGCATGACGTCGCCAACAAACCGAGGATCAGGCAGGATGCTTTCATCAATTCCCCTTCAGGGGATGTTTGCCAGGTCAGTTACCGCAGAACATCGGCGTTCACAATAGAAACGGGTTGCGCCCCGCGATCAGCCCCGCAGTCCCAGCCCCGTCGCGCCCGCGACCTCGCGAGTAACCAACCTCCCGTCCCGACGCGCGCGGCGTTCGATTATCCACTGACCGCGGGCCGAAACGCCACCGGCTTCGAGGAGGTTGTGCTCGTAGGCCCAGATGAAGGTATCCTCGACGTTGCCGAAGGTGATGCGCACGGCGAGCGAGTTGTCGAGCGAAGGCAGACGCTCCACCCGCGCGGGAGGCTCGCCCTTGCGACGCGGAATCAGCACAGACAGAAAGCGGCCATTGTAGCCCGCGACCTTGCCGAGCAACCGCGGACGCATCAGCACCCGGTGATGCACCATGTCCGAGGGGCGAGCAAAGCTCTTGGCATCCTGCTCGAGATTCTTCACGTACTTGTATGAACTGGGCGTCGCGAGGTCCTGCGCGAGCGTCAGCGTGTGCGCTTTCGGATATGCGTCGAGCGCAGGCAGCGCGAAATGGACATCGAGCAGGTTGCCGTGTCGCCAGCCGCGGATGGTGGCGCTTTGTTCGTGGAGGGTGATCTCGTTCTCAGGGCTGGAATGGAGTTGCCACCAGAACTCGGCCCAGTCGTTGGCTTTGTTGATGTCCTCGACCATCCAAACGTAGCTCGGCGCACCCGGACCTTTGACGAGCCCGAGGTGACGACGCGCCCAGTAGCAGTTGTGTTGATGGGAACTGTCCACGGCGGCAACGTCGCACAGAACGCCCGGGCGATACTCGATGAGGTTGCCGTGATAATACGACATCCGCCATTCGCCGTCGGTCGAGCGGCCGCTCTTGCCGTCCACGAGGACAACGTTGTGGCAGTTCTGCTCGATGTTGTAGCGGCCGGTATCAATCGCAAAATATTCGCCGAGCGCGGAGAGGCTGAAGTGACCGCAACTATCGTGGGCGTGCCCCTGCGCCGCAGTGGGGCGTTGCGAGCCGTCGAACACGACGAACGTGGCGTCGCTGTCCCAGCCGCTGCGAAAGCTGACGATGCCGCGCGCCGGGTCCATAAACTGCGTCGGCAGCTTCGCTTTGGACGGATGCACGGGCCGGGCGCGCGCATCGAGCGTGAGCAGCGCGGCCCCATCGGCCGGCAGATGTTGCGCTTTGCCGACCGGAACTTCATCGGGAAACTTGGGCGGAGCGGTGGGCGGATAGTGAATGGCACGCATCAACCACAGAAGCGTTGGATCGCGCGTCTCGGTGGCGAGCCGGGACAACACAAACCCCCGGCTGCGAAAATCGTCGCCGTGATCGCCCGTGTTGGAGAGCCCGCCGCCCCAGGGTTGGACGAAATGCAGGATGGCGCGGCCGAACTTCGCGTAGCGCGGACATTGTTCGTAGGCATCGTACCATCCGGCGCGACGCACCGCCTCCACCACGAACGCGAGCCACGCGCCCATCGCGGTCCCGTAGCCGATGTCTTCCGCGGGGTAACCCTTCGGGCCGAGCGAGCAGTGAAGCGAGGCTTCGAGCATGAGCAACATCTGTTTTCGTTCCGCGCTCAGATCGGGCACGCCGGCATCCCCCTCCACGACGAGCAACCCCATCAGACCGGTGAGCAGTTCGCCCATCGGGATGTTCGCACCGGCGCCGCGGAAGTAATGTCCGCTCAGATGGTGTAATGGAAAGCGCACCCAGAAATCCACGACCCAAGCGCAAAACGCCTGTCGTTCGGCTTCGTTCAACCTGTCGTGCAACAGGTCGTACGCGACCAACGTGTGCGGCTCCATGCCGTAGCCAACCGTTTTGCCCGTACGGCCCACGAGTTCATCAGCCCGCGGCAGTGCGGCAAGGACGCGTCGCGTGGCATCGAGGGCAGCGGCATTGTCGTCGAGCACGCCGACCAGCGCGATGTCGTGCAATTCCCACACGACCGCGGTGCCGGGCTGATTCCAATGCGTGTTCCATTTTGCGATCATCGCCGGCACATCGTCGGCGCTGAGAATCCGCTCGACCAACGGAGCCGTCTTGGCGCGCAACGCGGCCATCAGTTTCCGATGCAGCCCGCGACGGACCAGCGCGCGGAGCCTGGGCAGGTCCTTGGGTCCGAGCCAGACCCTGGGGTGGACGCGTCGGGTGTAGAGCTGCCGGGCTGATCCGAATTGGAAGTTCATGCACGAAGCCGGGGATGAAACCAGCTACCCGACCCTCGGCCGATTGTGCGCGGGCAGGCGCTTGAGGCACGGGCGGATGATGTTCATCGCGTTGCGCCAAAGAACCTTTTCTTTCGCCTTCACTGAGAGGCGCGAGAACACCACCCAACCGAGCTGCTGCCGGGGGTCGCGCATGGGCAGGTCGCTGCCGTACACAATGCGATCCTCCCCGGCGTGTTCAACCAGGTAGTCAATGATGCCGAACGTCACCGGCGTGAGCGTGATCTCGGCATACACGTTCGGGTTCTTGAGCATCGAAGCAATGGCCTGGTCCGCAGTCCGGTAATCGCTGCCACAGTGATAGACGACCCATCGAACACGCGGGTACTTTTTCGCGAGTGTGTCCACTTCGAGGAAATCGCCGCGGTTGCGATGGATGCCGGCGTAGAACCCATGCCGGTTACCGTACCGCCACCAGAGGTCGTACGATGGATGATGATACTCAACGCCGTACCGCACGTACGGTTTCATACCGATGAATCGTTTGTCGCGGTACACTTCGGGAATCAACCGCCCCAGTTCCTCCTGCGTGTAGTGTGTAGGATCAAACGACGCCAACCCCCAGAACCCTTGCGGTGAGGCGTCGAGCGCAGCGGCGGTGCAGCGGTTGCCCGCAAGCGAGTCGGCGCTGACCACGCCGTTCCAACTCATGAACCCACCGCCGATGCAGCCGATCCGCTTCAACAGGTGATGCACGCCGCTCGGCCCGCCCCGCGACATTCGAGTGCCTCCGCCCGCGCTATCCATGCCTTCGTGCAGGATGTGCATGTGCATGTCAATCACGGGCACGGGCAACGGTTTCCCCGCGCGCGTGGCGGCCATGATCCGGTCTTCGTTGCGATTGACGCGGATGCGCGGCGGTCGTTGTCCGCCCAGCAGACGAATGAGATTGCCGCCCGCGATTTTGGCGCGGGTCTTGAGCGGCACCTCGGCCCAATCCACGTACGCGCGATGGGCGCCTACGGACATGGCGGTGGCGTTCGAGGCGAACAGAAGCTGGTTCTCGTGTCCCTGCGCCACGAGGTCTTCCAGGCCGTAGTGGATCTGGAAATGATCGAAGCTGATGTGAAGATGGCGATGCTTCTTCACCAACGGCAGGAGACATCGCTGCTCGGACCAGGACACGCCGGTCAGCAACAACGGCATTCGAGGGTGGAGGGTCAAGAGCCGATCGAGTTCCTGCCACGGCACGAATTCAGAGCGACGGAGAATCGTCAGGATGCGCCGATGCGCCAGCCAGTTGAACAGCACGCGGCTGTGATCGGCCATCCAGTCCCAGGCATTGGTCTTCGGATGAATGCTGATGGCACGGACGTTGTGCTGATGCATCAGCTTCTCGAGCTTGCGTGGCTCGGGGAATTCACCCGTCTGGTGCGGCATGGCGTTCCAGATGGCGAACAGGTGGGGGTGCGGCTTGAGCCAGGCGCTGAGTTCGAGGTTCGAGTGCATCGCCTCGTAGCTGACCGACAGAGTCGAGGCGACGAGCGCGCCCGAAATCGAGCAATGGTCCATCTCGGAGAGGAGTTGGGAGAGCTTCCACGGTTGCGCCGGATGCTTGCTGAGCCGCGGCCCGATCTCGGTAAACGCATCGAAGAACAATAAATCGTCCATGCGCGGTCGAGGTTTAGGGCGCAGACGTGAAACTGCAAGCACTTTCCCGGTCGAGGTGTTCAAGCCGTCGGGGTAGGCAGTCTGGCGCGACTTCACGCGGACTTCGCCGCCGCTACGAACGCCTTGAACAATCGCAAGATCACCGGATGCGCCGTCACCATGCGCTCGGGATGGAACTGTACTCCCACGGTGAATTGACCGTCGGTGGTTTCGATTCCTTCGATTACGCCATCGGCGCTGCGCGCGGAAACGAGCAGGCCTTTGCCAAGTCTGCCGACGGCTTGATGATGCGAGCTGTTCACTCCGAGCCGCTCGGCGCCGAAGATGGAAGCGAGACGAGAGCCGGGCTCGATCGCGACCTCGTGGACGGGATCGTTCTTCCGGTCGGAACGACTGTGGCGGATCTTGCGTCCGACTTCGCTCGGGATGTCCACGAGGAGCGTGCCGCCGAACGCGACGTTCATCACCTGATGCCCCCGACAGATGCCGAGAACGGGTGTCCCGCGCCGATGCGCCTGGCGGATGAGTGCGAGTTCCATCTCATCGCGGAGCGTGTCCACTCCGCCAAGGGTTTTCTTGAGCGCGGGCGAAACAGTTCGATCGTAGAACCGCAGGTCCACGTCGCCGCCGCCGGTGAGCATCAGGCCATCCACGGAATCCAGGAACCTGCCGATGGTGCCGGAGTCTTTGGTGAGCGGAGCAACCAGCGGCACGCCTCCCGCGAGTTCGATGGCCTGCGTGTAACAGAGCGAGAGACTCAGGGAACGATCGGCAAATTCTTCGCCCTTGCGCTGGATCGAGGGCGTGATGGCGATGATCGGTTTACGGTTCACGGTTGTCAGTTCTCGGTTCTTGGTTCGCGCAAAGTCCGCGGGGAATCCTACCGCGTCAACAGCACCGGCACGTGCGCCTTGCGAATGACGTGCGAAGTCGTGCTGCCGAGAATGAACTCGCGGATGCGGGTGTGGCCATACGCGCCCATGACGATGAGATTCATCTTCTCGCGGTCGGCGAAATGCAGGATCTCCGCTTCGGCGTGACCTTTGAGCACGTGGGTCTTGGGGATGATGTGGTGCTGTTTCGCCAGTGTGAGAGCGTCGTCGAGCGTGGCGTCGGCACCGAGTTCGTCATCGGTTGTGACGGTGACAACCGATACGTGCGCTTTCAACGCCGCGGCGAGCGCAAACCCATGTTGCAACGAGCGCCCCGAAGCTTCGCTGCCGTCATAGGCGATCATCATGCGAGCAATTTCGACGAACTTGCCGGGCGTCACCATGCACGGTTTGATGGAGCGGCGGACGATGCGCTCGACACTCGAGCCCAGCATGTCCAGGTGATGCTCGGCGTTCTCGCCGCGTTGCCCGATGACCAGCACATCGGCGTGTTTCTCCTCGGTGAGAATTGCTTCCAAAAGCCGGCCACTCTTGTGGAAAGTGGAGCACTTGATCCCGCGTTGATGGGCGGTCTGGAGCACCGTGTCGAGGATGACGCGCGCTTTGTCCTTATGATACTGCTGCACGTTCGGCAACATCGCCTGGTAGGGTTGGGCGCCGACGGCGCCGGAGATGTCCGCCAGAAGCGGCAGTTCCAGGTTGCGAATATCGGTCACGTGCAACGCGCGGAGCTGACCGCCGAGATGCTTGGCGAGCCAGATCGCGTAGTCCGTGGCGACGATCGAGTAGACTGAACCGTCCGTGCACAGGAGAATGTGGTGGATCATGGCGCTCGTTCTCTCACGCAAACTATAGTCCTGCGCCCAAACATTTCGAGTGGAAAAAGTGCGCCCGCGCAAATCAGCGCAGCGACGAGCTTGCAGTGGCGACGCGGATGCGGTTTAATGCCGTCCATACCGTGCTGAAACCGCAGATCCAATGTTGGGTGGCCGCGTGGGCACTGAGTTCCTGCCTGTGGGAAGCCCGTGCCGCGGAACCCGATTTCATCTACACCAGCAAACCGTGGCTTGACGGGATGCGTACGACAGCGACGCGGGAGGTAAACCCGCCACCGCAGGTCTCCATCTGGTGCGAGTTCGAGCCCTACGACTCCGTTCGCCGCCACCTGACGGCGCTGGCGGAACGCAAGGTGACGCTTTACCTGCACGTCGGCCCTGATGACCTCGGCCGGGAGGATCTGCTCGCACTCCTGCGCGAGGCTGATGCGCGCGGGGTGGAAGTCTTCGCATGGCTCTTGTTGCCGTACGACCAGCACCTGTACGTTGGCGAATGGACGATCGGAGCCACGCGCACGCTCGCGCTCGACTTTGCCGCGTGGGCGAATCGAGAAAAGCTCGGTGTGCGCTGGATCATCTTTGACTGCGAACCTGCGCCGCAGATTGGCAAGGTCATGTTCGAACACGTCCGCCAGGCATCGCCGCGCGGACTGGCCGCATACCTGCGCGAGCAGAAGGACGCCGCGCGCTTTGCCAGGTCGGTGCGGGAGTTGAATGCGCTGATCGAGGAGTTGCACGGACAGGGGTTCAAAGTCATGGGCTCCTGCAACCGGGTGATCCTCGACGGCCTGCGTTACGGCAATGTGACCTGGCAGGACGCGCTGAATATCCCGTTCTCGATGGTGAACTGGGACCGCGCATCCTTCATTTCGTATCGGTACACGGCACCGCGACGCTATTACCTGGCGATGGTGCGCCGGTACTCGACTCTCGGGGTGCGTTTCTTCGGCGACCGCGCGGGCATTGACGTCGGTCTCATCGGCGACAACCGACGCATTCCCGAGAACCTCAAGCGATTGGAGCTGTTCGGCGGCGGCGACCATTTCCTCTCCTATCTCGACGGCATTCAGTCCACGAAGGAAATGGCCGCGGTCATCGCCACCGCGCGCGAGGCGGGCGTGCGGTACGTAAACCTCTACTCGCTCGACGGCGCGCTGCAATCAGGCGCATCGGTGGACACCTGGCTGGGCTGCGCGACAGCCCCGGTGGATGTGCAACTCGAGGTCGGCCCAACGCCGGTGGGGTCCGTGAAGGCAGGATTGACGGGGTTTGTGTTAAACAAACTGTTTCGGGTGTTCGTGCGTCAGGACGAAGCGCCTTTGCCTGTCCCGGGAGCGAGCTGAACGGATTTGATCCCGACCCGTACGGCGGTTTCGTTTGCAGGCACAATACTCACCTCGACCGGCAAAAATTGTTTGATCACCTCGATATTGGTGAGCGCGTGCTGCGATAGTGGCAACGTCACGAACGAGCCGCTGCCGGCAAGAGCCAGCGGCAACAGAAGCTGATCGGCGAGATGCTCGCCGACGGGAACTTCCGCCAGGAGATAGCTCTCGACCTCCTTCGCAAGCCGGTCCGCCACGATCTCCGCGCGGACGCCGAGTTGGCCGAAGCTCGTGAACACCTCCGTCACGTTCGCGGACTCCACCTCGACCCGGAGCACGTTTCCCGAGCCATGCGCCTTGGCCTCCTCGAGATGCAGCGAGCTGGCGTCGAGGTCAAGTTTGCGCTTCAACACCTTGAGCTCCCGCTCCGCGATGTGCGTGGGGAGATTGGACAGGACGGCCGTCGCGCGGATCCGGTGGATGTTGCCGCGCTCGGGCAGGTCGAGGCGAGTCAGCTTCGCAGCGGGCTCGATCGTCACACGCATCTTGCCGCCGCCAGCGGGATAAAATCCGTGCCGATCCAGCTTTGCCTTCACGGTCGGGCCCATCCGATTCACCAGCGGCAGGAACGTTTTCGCAAGAAACTCGAACGGCGGCGCCATTGGATTGTGCGTGCCGCCTTCGAGGACCAGCGCCGAGCGTCCCGATGCGATCATCAACGCAGGCAACACCGTCTGCAACACCAGCGTGGTGCTGCCCGCCGTCGTAATCGCGAACGCATGGTCGCCCGGCAGAATGGTCTTCGGGCGGAACACCAGCCTCTGTGAGCCTTTCTCCGCGCCCTCGACCTCCGCCTGCCCGACCGTGGCGGCGGCGTTTACCGCAGCGAGATGCTGGGTCTGCAAGCCGGGTGTCTCGCGCCCAGCGCGGATGTTCTCAATGCAACATTCCCGGCCCGTCACCAGTGACAAGGCAAGCGCCGTGCGCAGGATTTGTCCGCCGCCTTCGCCCATCGAGCCGTCAATTGTCAGCATCGGCGGCACTGTATCGCCATGGTCGTCTCATTCACAACTCCGATCCCTCCCTCCGACCCATGCCCACGAAGACGTACGATCGGACGTCTTCATGACCGCTCGTGTCAGTGGCGAGGGCGAGGGCGTTGTGCTAGGTTCGCTCGGTCGAGGATTGCGGGTCGTCCTCGATTCTTCACGGAAGGAGGCAGTCATGCTGAAAGCGAGACCAGCGAAAGAGGTCGTCGTCCGGGTTCGCAACGAAATCGGCGTCCTCGCGCAACTCTCCCGTCTCGTCGCCGACAAAGGCATCAACATCCTCGCCGCGTGCGCGTGGGTGGAAGGCGGCGACGGCGTGGTCCACCTTGTCACCAACGACAATCTGCGGGTGGTGGACGCGCTGCGGGCGAAGAACTACAACCCACGGGAGTCCGACGTGGTCCTGATCGAGTCGCCGCACAAGCCCGGCTTGCTGCGGCACGTCACCGACAAACTGGCGGGCGCGGGTGTGGACATCCATCACCTCTACGCCACCGCGGGCGAGACGCAGGACAAGTGCCTGATCGTCTTTGCGTCGGCGAACAATGACCACGCCATCGTGTTGCTCAACGAGTAGCCGAACGAACCAGAAACGTCCGGGTGGGAACATCGCGCTCCGCCGCATGGCGGGACGAGAGGGAGATGAGTTTGCGTTTTGCGGCTGCTTCTGTTCAATCTCCTGCCATGACCAGCCGGGAACGTGTCGCCGCCGCGATGAGGCATCAGCCGCCCGACCGCGTGCCGGTGATGTGTCAACTCGCGCTCGGGCATTACTTTCTTCGCAGCAATCACAAGCCTGCCGAAATCTGGTTCGACAGCGAGGTCTTTGCGCGCACGCTCGTCGAGTTCCAGCAGCGGTACCGGTTCGATGGAATCCTGATCAACCTGCCCGGACGTCCGCCGAGTTGGCGCGAGGGGCTGGTTCGCGAAGAGCGCGACGGCAACGGCTGGAAGCTGCATTGGAAGAACGGACTGCAAACGAGCATCCCGCCTGACGATAACCCACACACCTTCGGGCCGAATGGCGAGCCGTTGCCGCGCGCCGATTACGCGACCGTGGATCCGGATGAGGCTGCCACGTTTCGGTTGGGCGGCTACGTCTGGAATACATGGCACGCGCCCGGCCTATGGGACATCCCGCTTGACGCCGATCTGACCGACCCGCACTCGTACCCGGATTGGTTCACACTTGCGCTGCGGACCGCCCGGTCCCTCGCGCCCGACATCTCGATTCACGCGGAAGTGTTCTCGCCATTCACGCACCTGTTGGAGCTGTTCTCGTACGACCAGGCGATGATGGCGTTGCTCGATGAACCCGATCGCTGCCACGCTTTGCTGGATCGGTTCGTCCAGATGGCCGACGCACAGGTGCATTGCCTTGCGCCGCACGGTAGCGATGCGGTGCTGATCAGCTCGGCGTTTGCAGGCGCGGGTTTCATCAGCCGCGAGATGTACCGGGAATTCGTGCTGCCGTACGAACGGCGTCTGGTCGAAGCGATCCACGCACACAGGCTGCCCGCCTACACGCACACCTGCGGCGCGATCGGCGACCGGCTCGATCTGATGGCCGACACGGGCGTGGACGGCCTCGACACACTCGATCCGCCGCCGTTGGGCACGGTGGACCTCGCCGAGGCGAAGGCGAAGTTTGGCGCGCGGCTGTTCTTCAAGGGCAACCTCGACGCCGTGAACGAAATGCTCCGCGCCGAGGAACGGACGTTCCATGACGCGGTGCTGCAACGGCTGGCCATCGGCAAGCCCGGCTCCGGCTACATCCTCTCTTCCGCGTGTTCCGTGTCGCCACACGTCTCCCCCGAGCGGCTGAAGCTCATGACCTCGCTCGCGGAGCGGCACGGCCGGTATTGAGAACGGAACGGGAGGACGGATTATCCTCCCGTTTCCTCAACTTCCGTCAGCTTGATCCCTTGCCGCCGGTGGACTTTCGCCATTCCTCGATCAGTCGCGACGCGCTCTCGCGTCCGCCCAGACCGAACGCAAGGGCCACCGCCACGGCGACGGCGCCGAGCAATAGACCGAACGCAAGGTTGACGATCTCGTTGGCGATCTCCATCTGACGCAACGCCATCGCGCCCGCCAACACCAGGATGGCCACGCGCGTGATGGTCGCCATCAACTCCGCATGCGGCGAGCTGCTTTGCTGGACCGAGCGCGCCACGAGGTTGGCCAGGAAGATGCCGACGCCGAAGATAACCACGCCGAGCACGATGTGGCCGCCAAACACGAGCAGCTTGGCCAGAATCTCTGCGACGGCCTCGAATTCCAGCAACCGAGCCGCCTCCACGCTGGCCGCCAGCATGATTGCCGCGAGCGCCAACAGCCCGACGATCGCCGAGGGGGCGCGATTCCCTTCGAGCGTGGTCTTGGTCATGCCCAGGTGCAGCAGGATGTTGTCGAATCCCGCGCCGGCCAGGAAGTTGGTGAGCAACGCCGTGACGAGCCGCGCGACCACGTACGAGATCGCGAGCACGAGCACCGCGCCGAACACCGACGGGATGGCGTCCATGATCTTGCCGAGCATTTCGCTGGCAGGCTGGGTGATGGCATCGAGTTGGAGTGCGTTGAGACCCGCGATGAGCACGGGAATCAGGATCAGAATGTAGAGCAACAGCCCGACCAGGCCCGAGAGTTTCATCGAGCCGAGCGTGGTGGCGAGACCGACCCGTTCGCCGATGCGGTCCAGACCCGATGCCGCGAGCAGGTTGGTCACGATCTGTCGCACCAGTCGCGCGACGAACCAGCCGATGAACAGGATCGCCACCGCACCGAGGATGTTGGGCATGAACTCCGAGATGCGGTTGAGCAGCGTCTTCACGGGTTCGAGCGGCCCTTGCAAACCCAGCGCGTCGAGGATGCCGGGCAGGAACAAGAGGAACACCAGCCAGTACACCACATCCGACAGCGTCTTGCTGATGGGCACCGCTTGCGCTTCCGCCGCGGCGCCGCCGAGGCGTTGGTCGAGCTTCGCGCCCTTGAACACCATCAGCATGACGCGCTTGAGCACCGTGGCGATGACCCATGCGAGCAACAGGAGCGCCGCCGCGCCGAGCAGATTGGGCAGGTAGCTGAACATTTTGTTCAGCATCCCGTTGAGCGGTTCGGTGAGCATGGTCAGCTTCAGCGCCTGGAAGAACGCCACCAGCACGAACACCATCAGCAGGTAAAACACGCCCTTGCTGACGACGTTTTCGACGGGCACCTCTTTCTTCGCCTCCGAACCGAAGATGGCCTGGGCGACCTTGTTATCCACCGTGGTGCGGCGCAACACGGTGCGGATGATTGCGGCAATGAACACCGCGACGATCCAGCCGATGACGAGAATGGCCAGCGCCGCCAGCAGGTTTGGCAAGTAGTCCGCGATTGACTGAATGATTTTGTCGTAGATCTCCTTCATGGTCTTCCTCCCTCCGATTGGGTTGTGGTTTGGTTTGGCACGAGTGTGTCAGCCGCAAGCCGTCGTGGCCGCGGCTGCTCGGCAGTATCGCGGCGGGAGCAGGAGGTGTCGAGCAGGAATCGCGCGGGGGGCTTGAGGTGGCGGTTGATTTCCCCAAAACCGCATCGGGTGCGGCGATCGGCTCGCTTCGAGCTCAGGCTGCTGCCGATTCTTCTTCCAGCCCGTCCTTGAGTTTGCGAGCATCGGTCCGTTCCATGAACACCAAGTTGTTGCCCTACACCAAATCGTGTTTCGTCTGTGGCGCGCACAATCCGCAGGGGTTGCGGCTGCGGTTCCGCGTGAACGGCGACGCGGTCGAGGCGGATTGGACGCCCCGTCAGGAACACATTGGCTTTCGCGGCATCATCCACGGCGGGATACTGGCAACGGTCCTCGATGAGGTGATGGTCTGGGCGGCGTCCGTTCCGACAAGACGGTTTCACTTCGCGGTCGAGCTGACGGTGCGGTACTCGAAGCCGGTCACGGTGGGCAACCCGCTTCTGGTGGCGGGTCGGATCGCCCACAATCGTGGCCGGGTGATCGAGACGGCGGGCGAATTGCGCGATGCGGCCGGGCAGGTGTTCGCCAAAGCGACGGCGAAATACATGCCGGTGCCGTCGGAGCAACTTGCGGCGTTGTGCGCGGATTTCCTCCCCGATCCGGAGACGATCCCCTTACACGAGATTCTGGCCGAAGTCTGAGCCATGGAACTACGCATTCGGACGCAGCTCAGGCGGGGCATTTGATGTTGACTTCGGATTGATGGGTCGAAAAGACTGCCTGCAGACCCATGCGTATCCGGACTGGCCTGAATCTCTTGTCGCTGCTCGCGTTTTTCATCGCGCCCGCGTTGATTGCGTCGGAGATCAAGCTCAAGAGCGGCTCGGTGTATTCGAATGCCAAGATCCTCCACCAGGACGCAACGAGTCTCGAAGTGCAGGTTCAGTTTGGCGTCATCAACATCCCCATCTCCTCGATCGAGAGCATTGATGGCGTGCCGCTGGGGAAACCGGCGGCCCCGACCAAAACCAACGTGGCCCCGGCAGCGGTTCAGCCTGAGCCGTTCGCGGAGGCGCCGCCCGTCGAGCAGAAAGCCGAAACCAGGCCGCCCCCGAAACGAGCCGTGTCCGCCGCGCCTGAGCACGGTTGGAGCATGGACCTGTTCCTGGTCGCGTTCGGAGCAGGCGCCGGCGTCTGGATCGCGATGTTGCTCTGGGTGCAGAAGGACGTGGATGAGCGCACCTCCGGTGATCCCGAGCAATGCAAGAAGTGGAACGCGGTCAATCTGCTGCTTCCCGGGCTCGGCTTCGCGATGTACCTGATCACGCGCATGAAGGAGTTGCGCGCGGAGGAGCACGCCATCGCCGCGACGGAACAGGCCGCGGCCGGACTCGACATTGCCGAGCCGCGAGAGAAACGGGGCCTGTTCGGCGGACGGGCGAAGGTGACGACAGCGTCCAAGAGAAAACAGCGGATCGGATTCGAGTTCCTCGATGAGGACGGAAACCCGATCGAAATTCGCAAAGACCTGCCCGAGATGACCGGCATCGAGGCCGCGCGCGAAGTGCTTGAAGAAGCGATCATGGATCGGGCCAGCGACGTCCACATCGAGCCACTGGAGAAGGAGTACAAGGTGCGGTTCCGCGTGGACGGCCTGTTGCAGGAACGCGTGAAGTTCGAGAAAACCGACGGCAACCGCGTCGTCTCCTCGCTCAAGACGCTCGCGGCGATTGACGTGGCCGAGAAACGCAAGGCCCAGGACGGACGCTTCCGCGTTCGCACGGGCGTGCGCGACGTGGATTTCCGCGTGGCTACCGCAGCCTCGATCTATGGAGAGAAGATGGTGCTTCGCATCCTTGATCGCAAAGGCGGGCGGCTGGGCCTGACCGATCTCGGCATGAGCAAGGAGATGCTCGACGAGTTCAACCGCATTATTCATTCCCGCAGCGGGATCATTCTCGCCACCGGACCGACCGGTTCGGGCAAGACCTCGACGTTGTACGCGGCGATCAGCCAGCTCGATCATCGCCGGCTCAACATCATGACGATCGAGGACCCGGTCGAGTACGAGCTCGAGGGCGCGACGCAAATCCCCGTCAACGTCAAGGCGGGCGTAACCTACGAGTCCGGCCTGCGCTCGATTCTGCGGCAGGACCCGGATGTGATTTTTGTCGGTGAGATGCGAGATTCCGAAGCCGCTTCGATCGCGGTGCGCGCGGCGTTGACCGGACACCTGGTGTTCAGTTCGCTCCATACCAAGGACGCCATTGCCACGGTGATGCGGCTCGAAGATCTCGGCGTGGAGCGCTACCAGATTTCATCGGCGTTGCTGCTGGTGGTGGCGCAGCGGCTGGTGCGCGTGTTGTGCAAGGAATGCCGGGAGCCGTATCAGTCCACGGGCGCTGAGTTGAAGGACATCGGGCTCACACTGCCTGCCGGGCAGCGGATTTACCGGGCGGGCGCTTGCGAGGCGTGCGACCACACCGGCTACCAAGGTCGTAGCGGGATTTTCGAGATGCTTGTCCTCGACGAGGAACTCCGCAAGTCCATCAACGATAGCACGAGTCAACAGGTGCAGTTCGAGATCATTCGCAAGAAAGGGTTCCGCACGTATCGAGAGGACGGCGTGGACAAAATCCTGGCCGGCATCACGTCCGTGGAGGAAGTGTTGCAGGCGAGTTAAACATGGCTGCGTAGTTACGAATAACCAATAACCAATCCCGGTTCTCTCATGGTCGAAACCATCCTAACCATCTTCGCGATCCTCGTGATCCTCTACCTCGGCCGTGTCGGCGCGAGTTTCGGGATGTTTTTCGAAATGACCAGCACCGTGTTCTTCTTTTTCGCGATGCTGGTGACGATGCGGTACTGGCATCAGGCGACGCAGATTTTCAACTCGATCGTTCCGTTCGGCAACGCCTACGCCGCGTTCTGGGGATTCCTGCTGCTGTTCATTCTGGGTTGTCTGCCGTTGCTGTGGGTGCTGAAGAACGTCAACGACGAGTCGCGCCCGAAATACCCGGAGATCCTCGATACCGTGTTAGGGTTCGTGTTCGGCGCACTCTCATCCGGTATCGTGATCTGTTGTGTCTTCACACTGATGTCGGTGATCGTGCCGAAAGCCTGGGCGGACTACGATCCGTCGAATTCGTTCCTCCGTCTCGATCGTGTCCCCATCGCCACGATGCGGTTCATCGAGAGCACCTTCTTCGGCATCGGCGAGGCCGATCCCGCCCGCACCCGGTTGCCCACGCTCGAGAAGTCCGACCTGGACGACTTCGAGAAGTTCTGGCAATAGCATCGTTCTGAGCCGATGAGTGCCGTGCCCACGTCACCACCGGCTCCGGCGCCTTTCCTCGACCGCCCTCCTCTTCTGGCGTAAGCTGGGGTTTATCAGTTTCGGCCGACCGGCAGGGCCGATCGCGATGATGCACACGGAACTCGTGGAGCGGCGGAAGTGGATCTCGGAGGGGAAATTCCTGCATGCTCCTGCCCGGACCCGAGGCGCAACAACTCGCCACGTACATCGGTTGGCTGCTGCATCGGACCCGGGGCGGGATCGTGGCCGTTGCCTTGTTCGTGTTGCCTTCGATGTTCATCCTGCTGGCGCTAAGTTGGATGTACGCCGCGTACGGACATGGCACCGCCGTGGCGGGCGTTCTCCATGGGTTCAAGCCGGCCGTGACCGCCAGTATCGCAGCCGCGATGATCCGCATCGGACGACGGGCATTCCGGAATTGGGCGCTTTGGAGCATCGCGGTGATGGCGTTCGTCTGCATTTACTTCCTACAGGTGCCGTTCCCGTTGATCGTGCTCGGGGCGGGACTTGTCGGCCTGGTGGGCTTGAGATTCGCGCCAAAGCGGTTCGAGAGCGTGGGAGCCGGGCATCCGACCCAGGCCGGGGACGAGCTGCTGCCGCACGCGCAACCGTCCCGGGAGCGGTTTGGTCGGCAGCTTCTTGTCGGGTTGCTGCTGTGGGCGGTGCCGATGATCGCACTGACGGCGATCACCGCAGCGATCGTGGGCGTGATCTTGAACTTGGCGGTGTTCTTTGGTCAGGGCGTGCTGTTCCCGGACAGGCGACCGGACCGGTTCGCGGCGGTGCTGGCTGTGATCTGCTTCGTGGGGTTGGTATGGTTCCGGTGGAACATCATCGCGGTGGTACTCGGATGCGGAGTGATGGGGCTGGTGTGGAAGCTTTGGATGGGAAGAAGCGAACGCTACGCGGTCTCAAAAATGATCTCTGCATTCTGCCGTGCAATCGAGATAATCTCCGAGTTCAGCTTGTCGTTGCGCTCGTACTTCGCCGCGGCCTCCTCCGGTGTCAAGCCGCCCGCAATGTGACGATCGAGAATCCACTGCTTCGCTTTCTCGGCCGGGGTGTCCACAAAGACCTTCACGTCGAACAACGCCGCGATGCTGCGCCATACGCCGAACTCGCACAGGACATAGTTTCCTTCCACGATCACAAACGTCGTTTCCGGTCGCACCTCGAGCGCGTCCGGCACCGGCTCGTGCAGTTGACGGGAATAGGCGGGCATGAGTACCGGACGCCCACCGCGCTTGATCTCAATGAGTTTCGAGAAAAACGTCTGCGCCAGGAACGTCTCAGGGCTGCCTTTGCGTTCTACCATTCCGCGCTCGCTCAACTCGGCGTTGCCCAGGTGAAATCCATCGAGCGGCACGACCGTGGCAATGTCGGGCCGGTGCGCGATGTGGCCGAGTGCGTCCCGCAAATGACGCGCGAGCGTTGACTTACCCGCGCCCGGGATGCCCGCGATGCCGATGAACGTGCGCGGACGATCCTTGGCGTACAGGAGAATGTGCCGCGCAAGCTGCTGTTCGTCTCGAAAGCGCGCCGTCTCCATTATTTCATCGTCTCCACGAGTTTCATTGTTTCCGCGAACGACCGGATGCCCGTGCTTGCGCCGAGCGCCTGCACACAGCAAGAGCCGACCGCATTGGCGAACCGTGCCATCTGTTCCAGGTTCATCCCGTGAAGGTGAGCGGTGATGATTCCCGCCACGAACGAATCGCCTGCGCCCGTCGTGTCCACTACTCGCTCAACCGGCAATGCCGGCATCCGCACGCCCCGGCTGCCATCGTCGAGCAGGCAGCCATCTCCACCAAGCTTGATGCCGACGACTCCAGTTGCGCCGTGGTCGCGAAACGCCTTTACGATGTCGGCGGGATCGGTTCGCC
>CAZOTB010000024.1:18230-50419 GCA_964582645.1 uncultured Verrucomicrobiota bacterium
GATAGCTGGGAACAAAGAAATCCAGCAACGGCAGCGAGCGCGCGAGGTCGGCGAGGCGTGGCGGGGTTGACCCGCACGTTTCGAGGAGGAGCTTCGAACCGCATTCGTTGCGAATGTGCTTCAGCATGGCCGGCAGGTCGTCCTCCATCGCAGGCAGTATGCCATAGTACCCAAGCGCGAACACCCGCACACCCCGCAGATACGCAAGCCGATCCAATACATCGCGCGCACAGAGGTTTTGCTGCGCTCCGAGGACGTGGTAGAAGGTGCGTTCGCCCGTCGAATCCACGCACACGATCGTCGCCGAAGTCTGCTCGGTCGCATCGGTGATCAACTGGCTGGTGTCCACGCCCCCGTCGGCGAGCGCCTGCGCAATGGAATCTTTCCAGCCATCGTTGCCCACCCGGCCGATGACGCCCGGTCGGTGGCCGAGCCGCACCAGATCCAGCGAGACATTGGGGGCAAACCCTCCCGTAAAAAGCCGGATTTCATCGAGCGGGGTGTGGCCGACGTTGTGTTTGGGAGCGAGCGCGTCCACGGGCCGCCCGATGATGTCGGCGACAATGTTTCCACAAACGACACAATCGAGTTCGCGGGTCATCAGTTCACGGAGAATACAACTTCACCGGCCGCTGACGAGCCGATTCAGCGGGCGGATCACTCTGGCAGGATTCCCGGCAGCGAGCACACGCGGTGGGACGTCGTGGACGACCACCGAGCCCGCTCCGATGACGGCATCGTGACCTATGGTGACTCCTTTGAGCACGATCACGTTGGCGCCCAGCCACGCGCCGTCCTCGATGCGGACCGGGGCGACTTTCGTGCCTGCGCCCTGTTCCACCTCATGGAAGTCGGTGTCGTAGATTTTGCAATCATCGGCGATCAGAACACCGTTGCCGATCTCGATGAGTTGCCGCGCGCCGATGGTGACGCCTTGATTGATGAGCACATCGTCGCCGACCACGACCCGGGCGTCGGCCAGTTCGGGTGAGATTTCCACGGGGCGAGTCCAGCGCGAGCGAACCTGGACGCGACGGCCCAGAATGATTCGTCCACGTCCGCGACAGATGAGCGGCCCCGTGGCGAACGAGCCGCGATCCCGGGTGTGCACTCGTCTGAGGTAGAGCGGAGTCAGAATCCAGTGAAGAATCATGGTGACGGTTGTATTGCGCGCGCGAGGCGACTGTAGCAAACCCATCGGAAGGTGCGTAAGGAAAAAGAGGCTGCGGCGACTACTCCAGTGAGAGTGAAAAATTGTTGAACCTTTTGCGGAAGCACGGCGTCTAACAAAATGAGGTTCATTATGAGACACGGACGAAAACAACAAATGAGACTGGTGGATGTGATTCGGATCGTTTCGCAATACAGCCGCAACGAGCGCGAGTTGGCGTTGGCGGTCGCGGACCTGATCAATCGCGGTCGGGTGAAGATCGGTGGTCTTTATCACAACCATCGGGTCGTGGTGTCTTGATTTGCTGCCCCCAAGAGCGCAGGCGGCGGCGGAGCGCGGAATTTAGCATGCTCCCTCCCTGATTCGGGCTCCGCCGCGCGCTTGCGGACTCGCTTTCCTGCCGTTAGAGTTGTCGAACGTTGCCGCCCGTGGCGTGACGTGTGCAATGACAACCAGTCCATCCAGAGAAAGGGCGTTTCTGCTCGGCGGACTGCTTTTCGTGGGCGTCGGAGTTCTCTCCAACGAGTTTGTAGTGGCCCGCTTGTTCAGCCGCGACGGCCATCTGGAGACCTCGACCCGCATCGAGGTTCTCGTGTTTCAAGCGCTGCTGATCCTGCTTGGGTGGGCCTGCATTTGGTACCGGAAACGACCGCTGCTGGAGATCGCACGATCTTATCCAAGCTTCGTAGCGTGCGTGTTTGGTTTGTTGGTGTGCGGAATCCTTTGGGGAACGGCGGAGGGCATCTGTTACTGGCTGAACCACCGGCGCAAGTCCGATTTGGAGGCACCGCGGTTGCAGCCCTTCGCCCTCAAGGTGCCGGATCCGGCGCTCGGCTTCAAATTGAACCCCAACAAGCAGTACCACAAGCTGGTGAAGCGAGGTGGGAAGGTGGTGTATGACGTTACGTATCAGATTGACGAGTTCAGCCGCCGCAAGACGCCGGTGACCAATCCTGCCGGGCGGGAGAAGTTCCTCATCTTCCTTGGCTGCTCGTTCACGTTTGGCGAGGGAGTGCAGGAAAACGAGACAATCCCATACTACGCGGGCGAGTTGGCAAAAGGTTACATGCCCTACAACTACGGCTGTCCCGGCTACAGTCCGCAGCAGCTCCTCGCGAGACTGGAGGCGGGCGGGATGCCGAAGGAAATTCCGCAACGCAAAGGGACCGGCATCTACACGTTCATTGATCATCACATTGAGCGAGCGATCGGTTCGATGGCTGTCTATGATCTATGGGGTCAGACGCTTCCCTACTATTACCTCGACCACGGCGAGTTGCGAAGGGATGGCAACTTCACGACGGGGCGTCCGGTGATCTCGTATGCGTACCGGCGGCTTGGACAGAGCCAGATCGTGAAATACTTCGGCATGAACTTTCCACCCCGCATCGCCGAACGTCACACCGCCTTGACCGGTGCGATCATCAAGAGAATGGCGAGCCAATTTCAGAAGGAGTTCCCCGGGAGCGATTTTCGAGTCGTGTTCTATCCCGGCTCGCGGCATGTGGGGGACATCGCGCCGGAATTGCGGCAAGCCGGCATCGAGGTGTTGGATTATTCGGTCCTCTTCGATCGCGCCAAGCCCGAGTATCACATCCTTGGCGATCAGTATCCCGGCAGCGAGCATCCGAGCGCCTATGCCAACAAGGTCTTCGCAGGCGCGCTAGCGAAGGATCTTCGCATCTCGATTGCCTCGGAGGATTAAGGAATGATTCTCGTCGGACAAGGTTGCCATTCGGCCTGTAAGTTTGATAGGGGATGATCCATCAGCGGCACACAAGAAAAGCGAGTCATTCTAGCTGGAGCGCGGCCAGCCGGCCTTACGGCGAGTTACAAGGTGTTACGACGAACTGCAATCAAGCCAGCCGTATTCGCGCAATCCTTGGCGCTCGGTGGGATTGCCCAGACCTACAATTGCACGGGCAACCGGATTGATATGTGCAGCCACCAGTTTTATTCCAAGAGCAGTCGAGGGATGGACTGGGGGTTTGACATCCTGCCGCCACAAGGGCGGCCGCGGCGGATACCGTTGCCAACAGAAACGTGTAGCTGCTGGATTGCCAACCCGCCCACGCGCGCCCGATGAAAGACTCCCGTTTCACCATCCTCCGCTGGATGATTTCGTTATTTCTCACGGCATTGACACTTAGCTTCTTGGTTCGACTTCTTTCGACTTCCGCGTCGTTGCAGTTGCCCTTACGCCACGCACCTGAGGACATTGTATCGTCTGCTACAAGGCTCAGATTTGATCCACTCACCAACTACGTCAAGTACCTCATCGTGTTGGGTGGGAGCTTTGCAGCATTCGCCTTGTCCTTCTGGCTGGCCAAGCCAGTCGGGCTTTTACTCTACCGGACTTGGCACACGCTGGCTCTGCGCTGGAAAGGAGCCCAACGGGTCTGTTCGGAGACACTGCTGGTCGTTCTGGTTATTGTGACTCTGATCAACGTCACCTCCGTCACATTCCTCAATCCGTCGGTTGGTCTGACGTCTTCGTTGGATGACACTTTTCACGAAGGGGAGTATCTGGGCTTCCTTCCGGCGGCGCGCGGAAATCCAGAGCCGTTTCGATCTGTCTTTCTCGCTCACGGATATGGCAAAGATGTGTTGGCTTCGGTTTTGGCCGATCACCTGGCCTCCAACAACAACGGTATTGCGTTGACTCGTCTGGTGAACATCGCGTTTCTCTGCCTGGGCTATCTGATGGCGTTGGCCGCAATCCGAAGCGCCCTTCGCATTTATCATCCTGGTCACCGTCGTTGGCTTGGATTGGCGTACATCGCTTCGATCGGGCTGACTGCATTTCAAAACATTGATGTCCGGGACATCGCGCTCCTGGTCCAGTTGGCAGTGCTCACGACATTTCTTGCAGGCGGACGCTCCGCTGGCAAATGGCCGGCGTTTCTCGGAGCGGCAACGATAGGTGCAACGTTGCCGCTCGCGTTGCTTTGGGTGTATGACCGCGCGCTGTACATGATGATGATTGTTGCTTTGGTTTCCATCCCTGTCTTCCTTCTCGGAGGGAGAATGGTGTTCACGTGGTCTCTCGGTGTACCATCGGGGATCGTTCTCGGCTCGGCAGCGCTCGTCGCTTTGACGGGTTGGGAGGGGATTCATCAAATGCAATCCCAAATTGGGTACTGGGCGAAGCATGGAACCTACATCGCAGCGCTGCCGGCTTTTCCCGACCTCCCGGCAAAGGAGATGTTAGCCGCGTTCGGCATCCCCATCTCCGTGTTGTGCTTCTCCATCGCCTGGCTCTGGAACGAGTACAAGCGCAAAGGAAATCTTCGCGCGACATTGGGCGACAACCTGGGGATCATCGCCTTGCTGATCGCAGCATCCGTGTTTCAGCGCATTGCCGTCATCCGCAGCGACAGGCACCACCTCCACATGGCGGCGATGCCATCCTATCTGCTCGCCGTGGCTCTGGGAGCGATCCTGCTCCGAAGGTTTCTGGTGATCTGCTCGATCCACGTTGGGAAACTGCGCCTGCGCAGAAGTCTCGTCTTCTTTGGACTCTTGGTGCTTGCCATCGTGCTGGGACCACGGGGCAATGCAAACCCGATTCGCGCTGTCCGAACGCTCCAGTCCTATGCAACAGCTTGCCACACCCCCGATGATCGTATCGTGCGGACCGACTATCAACGAGCCGTGGCCGCCCTGAAGAAGGAGGTCGAGGCATCGCCCTGCTTCTTCACGATGACCTCTGAGGGGGTTTGGTACTACCTCTTCGATCGGCCGTCCTGTTCGCGATTCCATCAACTGATGTACGCACACGGTCGTGGCGCCCAGGAAGAACTCATCGCCTGCTTGGAGCGAGAGAAACCTGCAATCATTCTATTCAGCAACCATTTCTGGTCGAATTCAATCGACGGCATCAGCGTTTTCAACGCACACGCTATGGTTGCCAGATATGTGATGGAGCACTACGAGCCCTTCCGGCTCGTCGGAGAACATTGGTTCTGGCATCGCAGGGAGTCTCCTCCGCGGTTCACCACCGAACCGGTCGGCAGCGCTGACGTCACCTCGTTGGAAGGCACCTGCAAAAAAGACGTCGAGATTTCCGGAACGCTCAATGTAGTACCGACTGCTCCCGAACATGCCGCCGTGTACATCAGCCACGGCGAAGCGAACCAATTGATCTGGGCCGGGCGGACCGTGGTCGAAAAAGACGGAGCATGGCGGTGGACTGCAACGATTCCGACCGCCTCCCTCCCCGTCGGTCAGAACAAACTGCGATTCTGGTTGATGTATGTTCCGGATACAATGCTGTATCCGCTCGGTCACGATGTGCAACTCGTCGTGCGACAACCGTAAACGGGAACCGATAATCATCGTTTTCGGCATCCTCTTCAACCAACCAAGAGCCGCTTTGATTGCCGATTGACCCGCACGAAGATTTCCAGCATTGTGAAATCACACATCGACGTGGTCGCGTCGACTTGAGTCTCCTGTAGTTTGCGGGTCAAGCGGTACACTCAGCGGTGTCGGAACTGGGGACATATGGATGCGAATCAAGTCAGGAAGTACGACTTCATTGATGCCTTAAGAGGACTCGCGATTCTTGGTGTCATGCTTGTTCATACTTCGCTTTAGGTACATCCACCGACGAAAGTAATCTCGTTGGTTAGGAAAGCTCAGCTACAGCCTCTATATCATGCACTTTGCCGTCATCAAACTACTGGGGAAGGTGTTCTCGGAGTGTTCGTATGGGAGGGGTGACAGAGGGATGCTGGCCGCGTTCCCGTTGGTCGTTTTTGTCACGGTGCTTATTTCCATTCTCAGCTACAACCGCATAGAACGGCCGGCAATTCGCCTTGGGAACATGATCGTATCGAAGTGCGAAGGAGACTCCCCAAGGCGCAACTAACAGCGGGTGGGTGCCGCTTCCGGCAGAATAATGCATTTGGCCCTCTGCTGGACTTATTGTCCGAAACCACCACGGAGCATGGAGAACAATTCGAGCAGCAGCAATGAGCCTGTAAGTGCCGAATGCAAAGTCACGATTCTCCGCCTCCATTTGACGGAGGAAGTCCGATCTGCGAAGTGAGCGAGCACTTCTGGGTTGATTTTTGAGTGGCGATGGGATGCATAGTCTTCCCGTATAACTGAGCGTGTTGTTTTCGAAGCGAACGCCTTTGTGAAGTTAGCGATTCTCTTTTGGTTTTATAAGGACGCGGCGATCTGCCGCAACCGGCTAAAGTTGTTGCGGCGATACAATCCGGACACGCCGATTTTCGGGCTCTACGGCGGCGACCCGGCCCAGGCGGCGACGTTTCAGTCTGCCCTCGCCTGCTACCTGGATGATTTCTTCGTTTACCCGGAGGCCAAAGACAACGAGTGGAAATGGTTCAACGGAGACTTGGTGATCACGAAGTGGTATCGCCGGCGAGGGCATTTGTTGTCCTGGGACACGATCGTGGTCGTTCAGTGGGATATGCTCATCTTCGGCAAACTCGCGGAGGTGTTCTCCGAACTCAAGGAGGGCGAGCTTCTGTTGAGCAGTCTCCGCCCCGTCGAGGAAGTCGCCAACTGGTGGGAGTGGGTCACTCAACACAAGCAACGGTACGAAGCGTTCGTCGAGCATCTGAAGCGCGAGCATGGGTACGACGGTCCCGCCTATTGTTGCCAGTTCGTGGTGGCGTGTCTGCCACGCCGCTTTTGCGAACAGTATAGCGTCATTCGCAATCCAGAGCTGGGCTTCATCGAGTACCGTCTGCCGACCTACGCGCGGGTTTTTGGAATCCCATTCTGCGGGTCGAGAACCTTCGATTGTTGGTGGCCGGCAGACCCGGCGACCAAGCATTTGTTCAAGCATCACCGGCCCCTCAGCGCAGCAGGAGTCCGGCTGCCCTACCGGGTGCTGTTCTCCCATCTGCTCCGTCCCAGAGGCGCGAGGGTGTTTCATCCTTTTTTCAAGACCGTTCCACTCGACGCACGCAGCACCCTGGAATTCCTTGTGGACCTCCTCAAATACAACAAAATCCAATCAGGACGCACCATGAAAAGCATCAAGCGATTTCTGGGGCGCCCCACACTCCCGTCCACCCGGTGACTGCTACTTCACCCATTACCAACGTGTCTTCGCGAGCGCGACGCATCACCTTTGTCCACGACTTCTTTCCGCCGGGCGACGCCCCGATTGGCGGCTCGGGGAAGGTGTTGCAGATCATCGCGCTCGAATGCCAAAAGCGCGGGTTCGAGCCGACGATCTTCGTGGATGCCTACTACAAGACGGCACCGCATCTGTCGCGCTGGGAACGCGACGGAATTCCGGTGCATCAGTTCCCGCTATTGAGGTGCATCCCGACTTCAGCGCGGCTGTTCGGCAAGACACGCCGACGTCAGTGGTGGGCAAAGTGGAAGTTATCGAACATCCTGCAAGCTGCGCAGCCCGCCATCGTCCACACCCATGTGGACTTTCCCAACGGTCTGCTGCGATTGGGCCTTGAATTCAAGCGGCGGCTGGGCTCGAAACTCGTGGTGACTTCCCACGGGCTCGAAGGTTTCGAGCAGATGGGTGCCCGATATACCGACTCGAAGCTCGAGCCGGACTGGATTGAGGCGGTCGAAGCGGTGGACGTATGGGTGCCGTGCGGGCCCGCCGATCATACCGAATTGGTTCGGTGGGGCATCCCGGAAACGAAGATCAAGCCGATCAACAACGGCATTCCAGTGCCCGACTCTCTCCCGCCGCGCGCGATGCGTGACCTGGATGGAACGGTGAAAATCGCCTTCATCGGCAACATCACCGGCACGAAGGGCGTGTTCGATCTGGCCAAGGCGATGATCGAGTTTGTGAAACTGGCTCCCGGACTGCGACCTTCTCTCCACTATGTCGGTCTGGCCTCCGCGGAGGTGGAGCGCATCATCCGCGAAGCGCTCGACCCGCATCGGGACAAGCTGGACTATTCGTTCCCGGGTCACGTGACGATCGAGCGGATTCGCGAGATTCACCAGACCACGGACATCTTTTGTTATCCGTCGCGACGCCGCGAGGGAATCCCGATGGCCATCCTTGAAGCAGCGGCGCACGGTTGCCCGATGGTGGTTTCAGACGCGCCGGGGCACATGGCGGTCGTGAAGCCCGATGTCCATGCGGCGGTACACAAACAGGGCGACGTGGCCGGCCTGGCGTCGGCGCTCGTGCGACTGGCGAAAGATCCGACGCTGCGCGCTTCGATGCGTCAGAATGCTTACGAGCACGTGAAAGCCCATTTCAATCGCGAGCAGATGGTCCATGACTACATGTCGTTGTTCGAGTCGCTGCTGGAAGGCCGGGCATGATCCAGGTCGAGAGAATCGAACCGTCCCAGTTTCCATCGCTCCGCGCGGAGTGGAACGAGCTTCTCGCCGCATCGGGCTCCGAGAATGTCCATCTCCGCCACGAATGGTTGTCGGCTTGGACCGCCACGCTTGGTCGCGACGCGGAGCCGTTGCTGTGGCGTCTCAAAGAAGGCACACAAACTCTTGGTTTCGCGCCGCTGATGCTGAAAACTGTTCGCCTCAAGGGTCTCGTTCCCTACCGGCAGGTGCTGTTCCTGAGCGATCCCGACTCGGACTTCGCCGACTTTGTGATCGTGCGACAACGCGAGGAAGCTCTGCGCGCGGTGTTTGGCCATCTGTCGGCCGAGATCGGCTGGGGCGAGGTATTGTTGCACGCGTTGCCGGAGCATTCGCCCAACGTCGCTCCGCTGCGTGCGGTGCTTGCCGGGCTCAAGTTGCGCCATGAGTTCAGTGTCGCCACGCCGTGTTACTTCATCCGGATGGCGGGACGCGACTGGGAGCAATATCTGGCCTCGGATGTGAACGCGAAATTCGTCTCGGGCGAGGGCGGCGTTCAGAAACGCTACACCTACTACAAGCGCGTGCGGTGGGAGGTGCAGGAGAACGCGCCGAAGTCATTCGACGACGCGCTCTATGAACACCTTGCCCATATGCACGAATGCAGTCAGACGCGAAAGGAACGCGCTTCTGTCTATCGCAGCGGGGACTTCCGGCATTTTCTCGAGCGTGTGGCGGCGGACTTCGCTCCGCATGGCTGGCTGCGGTTGATTCTGTTGAACGTGGACGGCAAGCCGATCTCGTACATCCTTGGCTTCGAGAACGGCGGCGTGTTCTACCATTGGAACATTGGATTCGACCTCGCGCACGAGAGGATGGCGCCGTCGAAGTTTCTGCTCTGGCACGTGCTCAAGGACGGCTTCGAGAACCGGCGCTGGAAGGAGTTCAACTTCATGCGCGGCGCCACCGACTACA
The DNA here is from genome assembly GCA_964582645.1 of uncultured Verrucomicrobiota bacterium. Classification (GTDB taxonomy): domain Bacteria; phylum Verrucomicrobiota; class Verrucomicrobiia; order Palsa-1439; family CAZOTB01; genus CAZOTB01. The sequence continues at coordinate 27,664 of CAZOTB010000024.1, forward strand.
AGACGCACTGGACGCAGAGTTCGTACAACCTCCTTCAGATTCGCATCCTCAACACCAGGGGAACGTACGGTGCTCTGAACCTCCTGCGCAAAACCAAGCCCCAAGTCCAGCCATGAGCAACCGGCCTCCCGATGGCTTTGCCCGCCAACTCTTCGAGATGGAGCGCGGCTTCCACGAGCGGTTGCTCGCCGAGCACGACCGAGTTCGGCGCCGGCAGTTGTACTCGGACTTCTACAGCCGGCTTGCGGACTTCATGGAGGAACACGAGCCCGGCAAGAAGAACTGGGGCTCGTTTTCACCCGAGCTCATGCAACTGATGGCACCGTTCGTGCGCGACAAGACCGTGCTCGAATTCGGCTGCGGGTACGGATTCGCCACGTTCGACCTGGCGCTGTACGCCCGGCAGGTCATTGCCGCCGACGAAGCCAGGCCGATGATCGCGCAAATGCAGGCGCGCGTCGCAGAGAAGCATCTCACCACCATCGAGCCGGTGCTGCTGGAGGACGATCCGGAGCGTGCGTTGAGCCGGTGGCTTGATGCGGTGGACGTGCTGTACTCGAACGACGTGGTCGAGCATCTGCATCCCGACGATCTGAGCGATCATCTTGCGCTGGCGTTTCGGCTTTTGCGCCCGGGCGGCCTGTACATCTGCATGACCCCCAACCGCATCACCGGCCCGCACGACGTTTCCGGCCACTTCCTGCCGTATCACTCCAAGGCGCAGGGGGCGCACATCCGCGAGTACAGTCATCGGGAACTGCGCGATGTGTTCCGCGCGGCCGGCTTCGCGAAGTTTCGTACCCCGGTGACGGCGGTCGGGTATCACCGGCTTCGCAGCGATGCAGCGTACCGGCGATTGCTCGTGCCGCTGCAATTCAAGATCGCGCTCGAATCGCTCTGGTTTGGCCAGGCGAAAAAACATCGTCCCACACTGCTGAACCTGTTCTGCCTCAACAAAGTCGTCCTGTTCGCGTGGAAACCGTGACCGATGCGCATTTGTTTCGTCAACGATTACTTCCTCAAGGATCGAAGCGCCGCGATCACGGGGCCGATGGTGCAGACCTATCTGCTCGCCACCGGTTTGGCTCGACGCGGCTGGACGGTGGAGTACGTCGCCACGACGCACAGCGAACCCGCCGGCACGACGGAGACGCACGAGGGAGTCACCGTTCACTACGTTCGGGCAGGGCGGTTCTTCGAGGTGGGATCGGCCTGCGCGGTCGCGAAGAAGCTGCGGAGCATCCAAGCCGACGTGTTTTACCAGCGCGGACGCTCGACGTTGACCGGCATCACTGCGAGAGCCGCCCGGCGGTGCGGAGCGAAATTCATCTGGGCCAGTTCAGGCGAGAGCGGAGTGCGCCGGGCGAAGTACGTCGGCGAACGGCTCGCGAAAAAACGCGGGTGGCGACGGTTCGTTCTGCGTCCGTTGTACGCGTGGGCCGACCGGCTCTACGAGAGTGGCATCGAGCAGGCCGACACAGTTCTGGTGCAGACCGACCGCCAGCGCGAGGCGTTGAAGCTTGCGTTCGGACGGGATTCCATCGTCTTCAAGTCCGGCCATCCCGTTCCACCGGAGTCGGCCTTGGAAAAGCCGCAGCCGCCGGTCGTGCTCTGGCTCGGCTCGGTCAAACCGGCCAAGCAGCCTCAGTTGTTTCTCGATCTCGCGGTGAGATGTGCGGACCTGAATGGGCGATTCCTGCTCGTCGGCCGGATGGAGGATGCAGGGTGGCGGAGCCGGCTTTCGGAAGTGGCGAGCCAAAACTCGAAGTTTTCTTTTCGCGATGAAGTCCCGTTCGACGAAGCTTCCGCGCTCGTTGCCGAGGCGAGCGTGTTGGTGAACACGACGGTCCCGGATTACGAAGGCCTGCCCAACGTGTTCATTCAGGCCTGGCTGCACGGCGTGCCCGTGGTGAGCCTTCACGCCGATCCCGACCGTGTGCTCGAACGCGAACAAATCGGTTTCCGCGCGGACACGTTCGAGAAACTGGTCGAACACACTTCGTTCCTCCTGACCCATTCCGCTGAGCGCGAAGCGATGGGGCGGCAGGCTCGGAGCTATGCCGAGCGGGAGTTCGGCATGGAACGAATCCTCACCCAGTTCGAGGAGATCGCGGTGAAGACGGGCCTGCCGCACCGGGCACGCATATGATTTTGACTTCCCCGCTCGGGAACCTACAATCTGCCTCTCGGGCATGGACATCCACTTCGCATGTTCCACGTGCGGTCAATCCATCGTGATTGACGAAGCCGGGGCGGGAATGGCAGTGCAGTGCCCGGGCTGCCAGACGCCTCTGGTTGTGCCACAACCTGAAGTCGAACAACTCCTCGTCCTGACCCAGCTTTGCCCGAACTGCGACCGCGCGTATTCCGAGCACGAACGCGTGTGTGACCACTGCGGGACACCATTGGGCGAACCCGAACCCGAGTCGGCAGTCACTTCGAATCGGTTGAAGCTATCCACGGTGCTGGGAATCGCATCGGCCCGTTCGACGACGCCCTCCCCGGCACGTCCGCGCTCGACGAAACCGGTTCCGGCTTCGTCTCCGCCGCCTGCGGCCACTGTGATTTCTCCGCCTGCAACTCCGGTGACTCTTCCGTCCGCATCGCCGGAACCGGTCGAACCTGCAACTCCAAAACTGAGTATCCGCCGGGCCGCACCGGTGTCCGCCTCGGCCGTGCCCCAGCCACCGCCGCCCGCGCCCGCCACACCACCGCCGCCGTCTGCGCCCGTCGAGGTCGCTCCGCCAACATCGGAGGAGGAAGATCAGTATCGCTGTGTCGGCCCCCATTGCGGACGCGTCTGGTACGAGAGCCAGCTCGGCAAGCAGGTGCTCGGTATGCGAACCATCCCGATCTGCCCGCATTGCCAGCTCGGGGTGACGAAACTTCCACGCACGATCAGTTTCTGGGCGAGCGTACCGCGGGCGTTTGCCTGGCCGTTCCAGGGAAGCGGCGCCTGGATCGTCGGATTGGGCGCGGTGTTGCTGGCCTACATGCAGATCGGGAAGAAGATGGGCCTCGGCATTTTCCTGTGGGGCTCGGCCGCGTTCGTCCTTGGGTTCTTCGGCATGGTGTTTCTCAACGTCATCCGCACGACGGTGCACGATTTCAAGGAAACGCTCGACTGGCCGAACGTGACCGACATCCAAGAGATTGTCGGTGCCGCGAAAGACCTCATCATGGCCGGGCTGCTCGTGTTCGCTCCCGCGTTGCTGTGTTTCCTGATTCCCATCCTCTTGACGTGGTTCGACCTGTTCAGTGAGGACGATGATTACTCCAGCTATTCGTCGCGAAGCACGAGCTACGTCGCATCGGCGGACGACGACGACGAAACCGTGGCAGTCATGACGAATTACCTCGCGCTCGCCGTCGAGACACACAAAGCCGCAGGGACGACCAACACCGCCGAGTACGCCGCCGCAGTCTCGAACTTGAACACCTACACCGCGAGCCTGACCAACCGCGCCAGGGCAGCTCCGGCCAAAGCGGTCGCCACGAAACAGTCCGGCCCATTCGACAAGTTGCTCGGACGCGGCGTGTTTTTTCTCCTGGCGATCATCTTCGCAGTGATCGGCGTCCTGTATTTTCCGATGGCGCTGCTTGGGGTGGCGATGTACGACTCCGCTGCGGGCGTCAATCCCGTCATCATCGTGCCCGCCATCTTCAAAGTGCCCCTGCAATACCTGCTGATCGTCGTGCTCGTGGGTATCATGTATATGATCCGTCATTTCCTCGACCTGATGGTGGACATGTTGCCGGGGTTGCTGATGAAAGTAATCGTCTTCCTGCCGGTGGAGGTGGTGGTGTTCTACACGCTCATCGTCACCGGCCGATTGCTCGGGCTGCTCTACGCGGCGAACCGGCAGAAGTTTGCTTGGTTCGACTGAGCGAAGGTTGCGCCTGCCGGGCTTTTCTGCTAGGGAAGACGCGCTCGATGAAACCCACACACACAACCTGGGGTGGACGTTTCCGCCAATCGCCCGCGGAAGAGGCGAAGGCATTCACCGAATCGGTGTCATTCGACCACCGCCTCGCGCCGTACGACATCCAGGGAAGCATCGCCCACGCGACGATGCTGGCCAAGATCGGCGTACTCTCGGCGCGCGAGAAAGGAAAGATCGTCGCGGGACTCAAACGCCTCCTGCGCGAGATCGAGGCAGGCAAATTCCGTTGGGACGCCGCGCTCGAAGACGTGCACATGAACATCGAGTCCGCGCTGATTCGTCGCGTGCCCGCGGGCGCCAAGCTCCACACCGCGCGCAGCCGCAACGATCAGGTCGCACTTGATGTGCGCCTCTACCTGCGCGACGCCATCTCGACTCTCGACTCTCGACTCTCGGTTCTTCAGCGCGCATTGGTCGGCCTGGCTGCGAAGAACCTCCCCGTGGTCATCCCCGGCTACACGCACTTGCAGCGCGCGCAACCGGTGTTGCTGGCGCATCATCTCCTCGCCTATGTCGAGATGCTTCAGCGTGACCGGGAGCGCCTCGCCGATTGCCACAAGCGCGTCAACATCTGTCCGCTCGGCAGCGGTGCCATCGCCGGCAGCACGATCCCGCTCGACCGTGCATACGTTGCCAAACTGCTCGGGTTCGACGGCATCACGCAGAACTCGATGGATGCCGTCAGCGACCGCGATCCGCTTCTGGAGTTCTGTGCCGCCGCGGCGATTGTTGCGATGCATCTCTCCCGGCTGGCGGAAGATTTCATTCTCTGGACGAGCGCCGAGTTCGGGTTCATCACGATCTCCGACGCGTACACCACCGGCTCGTCGTTGATGCCACAAAAGAAGAACCCCGACATCGCCGAACTCGCGCGCGGCAAGACCGGGCGCGTGTACGGCAACCTGGTCGCATTGCTCACGCTGCTCAAGGGTCTGCCGATGACCTACAACCGCGACCTGCAGGAGGACAAAGAACGCCTGTTCGACACCGTGGACACCGTGCAGGCGACGCTGTCGGTTTTCGCGGCGATGGTGAGCCACACGCGCGTCAACCGCGCCCGGTGCGCCGCCGCCGCGAGCGATCCGACGTTGCTGGCGACCGATCTCGCCGATTACCTCGTCAAACATGGCGTCCCGTTCCGTGAAGCGCATCACGCCGTCGGCAAGCTTGTCGCGATGGTCGAGGCGAAGGGCAAGACGTTGCGGGAAGCGACCCCGGCGGAACTGAAAGCGGCACATCCTCGTTTCGAGAAGAGTGCGCTGGCCGTGTTCGACCTCAAGCGCGCGTTCGCCGCTCGCGCGAGGATCGTAGGCGCGCCGAGCCTTGCCGGGGTGCAAGCGCAACTGAAACGGTGGAAGAAGGCACTTTCGTAGCCGCGAGCGTGAGCGAGCGGGCCGCCACTCGCTTACGCTCGCGGCTACCGAACCCTGAACCGATAACCGATAATCATGCTCTTAATTGACGGCCATCTTGACCTCGGCTGGAACGGTGTCCAGTGGGACCGCGACCTGACAAAAACCGTTGCCGAAATCCGCAAGTCGGAACAAGGCATGACCGGCAAGGGGCGCGGTGTCGGAACGGTCGCGCTGCCGGAGATGCGTCAGGCAAACATCGCATTGTGCTTCGCAACGACCGTTTCTCGCTTCACAGGGCGACCACTGACGAACGTGGACTGGCATTCCCGGGAAGCCTGTTACGGCGCGGCGCAAAGCCAGTTGGCGTACTACCGGGCGCTGCAAACGCGCGGGCTGGTTCGGGTCATCACAACCCGGGCAGCTCTCGACACCCACATGGCTGAGTGGCAGAAGCCGGACACGAGCCGGTTGCCGATCGGCTTCTTCCTGAGCATGGAAAGCGCGGATCCGATTCTCTCCCCGAGCCAGCTTCCTGAATGGTGGGACGCCGGCATCCGCGCGATCGGCCCCGCGCATTACGGGCCGGGGGTGTATGCCCATGGCACCGGCAGCCGTGGCGGCCTGACTCCGGTGGGCCGGGAACTCGTTGCAGCGATGAAGCAACTCCATTTCGTGCTCGACCTGACTCATCTCGACGACCCGGCGTTCTGGGAAACGCTGGAGATTTTCGACGGCCCCGTCCTCGCCAGCCATCAGAACTGCCGCGTGCTCGTTCCCGGCCAGCGCCAGTTCACCGACGAGCAACTCCGCGCGGTGATCGAGCGCGACGGGGTGATCGGCGCGGCGTTCGATGATTGGATGCTGTCACCCGGTTTCGTGATCGGCACGACACCGAACACTGTCGCGCAGATCAAGGACGTCGTGGATCACATTGATCGCGTCTGCCAGCTTGCCGGCAACGCCAACCATGCCGCCATCGGCAGCGACCTCGACGGCGGGTTCGGCCTCGAACAATCCCCCTGCGATCTGGACACGATCGCCGATCTGCAGAAGCTGCCGGCTCTGTTGGGCGCTCGCGGTTACAAGCCTGCCGACATCGAACAGATCATGCACGGCAATTGGCTGCGGTTTCTGCGGCGGGTGCTGTAGCGCCGCTCGACACGTCTCACTCCGCCAGTTGGTTCGGGAGTTCCCACTCCAGCCCGGTGGCGCTTCGCTGCTCCAGGTCTTTGTGAACTTCCACGCGCCACGCGGCGTACTCGGGCGTCTCGATGATCTCGTGCAACGTCGCGCGTTTGCGATAGGGAACATAGTTGCCGAGATGCCAGAGGGTGTTGCGGTAGAGCGTGAAATCTCCGGCATCGAGATACAAACGCACTGCGCCGGGCATGCTCTGGCAGTACTCGAGGCACAGCCGCTCCCGTTCCTCCGAAGTCTTGCCCTCCAGATCGGGCCCGGGAATCGGACGCACCGGAAACCTTCGAGCCTCGGCGGATAGATCGCGTCGGAGGTGGCTGCCGGGGACGACCCACGTCGAGCTGTCTTCGTAGAGCGCGCAGTTGACCTGGTTGAAGAAGTTCACGTCAAGGAAATGCGCATCCCACTCCGCCAGCCGCAGGCCGCGCACGTTGTCGCGCCAGTCCCGATGCCATTGCGTGCAGTACGGCAACTCGGCGGGTTCGAGCAGCACGCCGAGGGCGGCACTCTTGGAGTGAATATTGCCGTGCGTATGCGACGGCCCGAGCAACCGCGCGACGGCATCCTTCAACGCAGGAAGCTCGGCGTAATCCTGAAACGGCTTTTGATCCACGTCGAATGCTGAGATCGGCTGGAGGCGTTGCGTCTGCGGGCCTTGTTTCGCGCGGGCAATCTCGCGCGCCTTGTCGGTCGCGCGGCGAAGGTCCGTGAGCAGCGACGGCGGCAGAATGCCGCGGAAGATCGCGTAGCCGTTCGTCCAGTACTCGGCAATGTGGGAATCGGAAAATTGAAATGCCATACTCCTCGCGCCTGTTGAATGATTGAGCCGTTCTGTTAATCGCTTGCCGTTGGAACGGCAAGCGGGAAGTGCGCGCGGGATGATGCCGAGCTTGTCACCACCGGATTGGCTTGTCCGTGTGCGGACGTTGGCTGGCTCAGGTTCAACGTCGGCTGCGCTGCAGGTCGCGCAGCCAGAGGAGGGCGTTGTATTCCCCCTGGGACGCCACCAGGTTGAAATAGCGGACCCGTTCTGCGTCGCTCAACGTCGGCAGCGTCCCCTCGGGGTCGGCGGCATGCACCAGGTCCGAGATTTTCTGTCGTTGCGACTGCAGTGCGGCAAGACGTTGCGCGGCGGTCTGGCGCGTTTCTCCGAGGGTCGCCCCCGGATCGAGCGTCTTCAAGAACATCATCTCGATGCCCATGCCCACCAACTCTTCGAGCAGGGAGCTTGCGTTGCCACCTCCCCGGAGTTGCCCGGCCAGCGTCAACCCGTTTTGCGCCAGTGCGTCCGCCGATGCGGCATCGCCGCGCTCGCGCGCCTGCGCAATCAACGATTCCATTTCTTTTGCCAGCTCGCGCAACTCGACCAGGTGCGGCAACGGCGTGATGCTCATCGCGGACATCATCGCCGTCCCGTCGGATTGGCCTGCGACGCGGTAGGCGTTCACCAATTCAGCCGAAACATCGTTGCGGTAGAAATCCAGCGCGGGTTTGCTGCCCGCTTCGGCGAGTTCGCGCAGCGCCTTCTCCGTGTCGGCATTCCGCATCGCCTCGAGCGCGGAGAGATACCCGGCGAGAGCATTGTCCGGCGCGCTCTGCTTGAACATTTCCAGCCAGCGCTCGCGCTCGCCCGGGAAGGCGTCCATGCCGAGCACGGCGAGTTGCACACCCGGATCTTCAGGGAAACGCTCCGCCGCTTCGAGCAGAAAGGAGGCGTCCTGCGCCAGCGTGAATGCCGCGAGCAGGCTCGCGCTGCTCCGGTTCTGCCGGGCCAGGTATTGTTCCACCTGCTCGCGCGTCAGTGGAGGAGGCTGCCACATCTCCGTGCCCGGCTCGGACGGGCTGGCCATCGGCGCATTGGTGGAAAATTCCTTCATCATCTGCCAGCGAACCGGCGCGGGACGAACGATGGTTGGGCCGGTGTCCTTCGATGCCGGGTGGCGCGAGGCGTTCCCGACAGGAGCGTTGGGCGGCGCAGGAGTTCGCTCCGCGGGCGTCCCCCGATGACGCGACCAAAACACGCCCGCGACGATCAGGACCACGACGGCACCGATCAGGACCAGCGATGTTCGTTTCATATCCGCGGGCACAAATGCCATCAACGCGAAGGATCTCCGGCTCTTCCACGAAGCTTCTCCGCAGGCGCGACAAGGACGACGAAACTGTGCTTCACCAGGTGGTGCAAGAACTGAAGAATCATCGCGCGCGACTCGAAGAAGGAAAGATGCCAACGATCCTTGTGACAGTCAATGATCTGTTCGACCGTCCGCGTGCCGTCGCACCACGCAAAGATTTCGGCGCCGAGCCGGTCGAGTTCCACGTTCTTCTCCTTCGAGATCGGGAACAACACGCGCAGTGACTTCGCCCAGCCCGGCTGGTTCAGCGTCAAGGAGAGACGCAGTCTTCCGCCGTCGGCCGACACGCGCGCGATGGCCTGGTTCGCCACGGGAATGGACCGCAGTTGCGTCAACCAGGAAAGTGGATCGGTCGCGGTCGCCTTCATTGACACTTGACCCGTTGCACCAGATCGGCTCGCAGACGGGCCGCGCGCGCGACGTGGTCAATGCAGTACAACCGCTGCAGGTCGTCGCGCCGCCAGATCCAGGCGCGGCCTTCGCGACGACGTCCCAGCATGCGCGCGAGGCCCTCCTTGCCCCGAGTCTGATAGGCCAGCTCGAGTCCTTCGACCTGCTCGGATTGTTGAAACGTCCCCCGTTTGCGAATCTGAAATCGCGGCCCTTTCCGCCGCGCGAAGAACGTCGCCGCATCCACCTCGCCGAGCAGGACCGGGAGCATCCCGTACCGATGGATCGAAACCGTGTCGCCGCGTTCGTTCTCGAAGTCCATGATCTGCATGGCGGGGAAGGCCTGGACCCCGCGGAGTTGAAATTCTGCCGGCAAGATCATGTCGAGCCCGAAAGCCGCCCAGACTCGATCTGCGCCGTCGTTGGTTCGGAATGTGTCGAGCACCCACCGGGCGAGCGGGCGCAGGTCGGCCACGGGATAGGGCGGGAAAACGACGGTGAGCAGCACGCGGGCGGATTCGAGAAATCGCGCGGCGAACGTGACGGAAGCGGAGGTCGCAGCGGGCACCACGGTCCAGCCGCGCCAATAGGCGATCGAATCCCGAATCTGTTGCTTCGTCATCGCGTCGCCAGCGTTGGCAGCCGCCAACTCGACGAGACGGTCCTCCACTGTGGGCGTGGTTTTCACTCGTCTCCAGAACACCTGCATCGTCTCGCCGTACCGGTCGCTGACGATCAACTGGCCGTCGTCCGCATTCTTCTTGTGCGCGATCACCTCCCACGTCCCCGGCACCTCGAAGAGAAAATGATGCCAGCCGAGGCGGACTGGATTTTTGATGCTCGAGTGGTGGGTTTCGATTGCCGACAGGGCGCCGGGAATAGACGACTCGAAGCTCATTCCATGCTTCCTTCCTCGATGCGCAGGTCCTCGACGCGCTCGAGTTTGTCCACGCGGCCGTCCTTGATCCAAACGATCCGGTCCGATGCCTTGAGCATCTTGTGGTCGTGCGTGGCGGTGATGATGGTGATGCCCGACTCGTGGCAAAGCTGTTGGAGCAACTCGATGATCTGTTCGCCCGTCTTGAGATCGAGGTTGGCGGTCGGTTCGTCGGCAAGGATGATCGTGGGGGTGTTCACAAACGCCCGCGCGATCGCGACGCGCTGCTGTTGACCGCCGGAGAGTTCGTCGGGACGATGATGGAGGCGATGTTCGAGCCCCACCTTGTGGAGCACGGCCAACGCGCGTTGCTCGGCCTCCTGCGGGGAACATCCTGCAAACAACGCCGGCAACGCGACGTTGCGCAGGGCTGTCATCGAGGGGATCAGATTATAGGCCTGGAACACGTAACCGATATGCCGGCCGCGGAAAAAGGCAAGCTGGCCGTCGGTGAGGTTGCTAAGCTTGACGCCGCCAATCTCGACCTCGCCTTCGCTGCAGCGGTCGAGCCCACCGATCATGTTGAACAAGGTGCTCTTGCCCGAACCCGACGGTCCCATGATCGAGAGGTACTCGCCCTGAGTGATTTCGAGATTCACGCCGCGCAACGCATAAACGCAGTTCGGCTCGGCGCCATAGGTCTTCGAGACGCCACGGAGTTTGACGAGGGTTGGTGGTTCGCCGGCAGCCATAATCCATCAATACGGAACTTTGAATACCGACTTCGACAAGAACATCACGCCGATGGAGAAGATGGTGATCAATCCCGCGCCGCAGAAATAGCCCGCGCTTAGAACGGGGACGTACTGGCGCCAGGTCGCGCCGAATCGCTTCTCGAAGTAGAAACGTCCCAGCATCGCGCCGATGAACTGCGGAATCACGGTGTGCGGCAGCGTTTGGTTCAGGCCCATCACCGCGCCATAGAGCAGGAGCGTGGGCGCCGAGACCGCCTTGAGCACCGCGAACAATCCCAGACCCGCCACGGTGCCGATGCCGATCAGTATGGGTTTGAATGCCTCCCGGAATTGCGAGTAGCCGCCCACGGTCGAGGAGTAGAGCAATGTCTGGTTGCGAGCGTTCAGTTCCCAGATCGTGTCGGCGTAAGGATAGTTCGGCGACGGAATCGGCCCCATGGACCAGATGAACTGCGCGAAGAGGATCGACGACACGATGAGGAACGGCACGAGCACCGCCTCGGTTTTCCAGACGGACGTGAATTTCGTCCCCGTCAGTTCCGCCTCGCGGTAGAAGACGGTGTGCACGCCGTAGTTGTGGATCGGGAATGGCAGGAACCAACACGCCACGCCCTTGTATCCCGAGAGAATCATCCCCGCCTCGCGCACGAGTGGGATCGAGAGCGCCTGGCCCACCATGCCTTCGAGCCGGGCCGTCACGTAGCTGATGACCGGCGTGTAGAGAAAACCGTAGATCACCAGCACCAGCATCACGCCCGGGTGCCAGTCAATCAACACGCCGCACACCACGATGTAGAGGACGGTGCTGACGACATACACGAGCCCGATGGCGGGAAACGGAATGTCGCCACGTCCCTTGGGCACGATCACGGCGTTGGGGTCAGCCTTGAACTTCCGCAGTGTGCGCAGCCCGCCGTACACGGACGCCAGCCCGATGCCCGCGATCGCGAGCGACACGCCCAGGCCGAAGCTGAAGTAGAAATCGACTGTGTTCTTGAACAGCGTCTCCACCGTGCTGTCGCCCGGCACCCATGACGCCAGCACGCCCGCATGGTACAGGATCGGATTGAGGATGAAGGTGACGATCAACCCGCCGAACGCGCCGACCACCGCCCAGAACGGCATCACCATCCCGATCATCAACGCGCCGAAGTCGTACGAAAGCCCCGTCGCCACCGCAGGCAGCACGTCCTGCGTTCGCCCCGTCCAATCCGAGAACGGAATCGGGAACAACTGGATCGTCTTGCCGAACAGCGCCGACGACAACGTGGGCAGACCAAGGTAGAGAAAGCCGGACACCAATCCCAGCGCGCCGCCGATGGAAAACACGCGCCAGCGCCAGCCCGTCGTTGTGCGCTCCCTTGCTTCCAAGTCCTCCGAGAGCGCCATGATGCCCTGCGCGCCGATGGGCGCCATCGGGAACGGCAGCTTCTCGACGTCCGACGCCAGCTTGAACAACCCGAAGCTGAGCACGGAGTTGTCTATGCGCGAGATGATCTCCTTGAACACCACCAACCCCACCGCCGGCAGCCATGCGATCTGGAAGAAATTGCGTTCCGCCAGTAAGTGCGGCTCGGTCGGCGCGTACCAGCGCGGGATCAACTCCACCATGCCCGCTCCGATCGCCGCCTGGCTCTGGACGAAGAACTGCGCGTAGATCAATCCCTCGAACGGCGTCGCCATCACCGCGCCCGCCATGTAGAAGAGAGTGAACATCTGCGCCCTGCGCAGATCCTGATGCGCGCGCTTGGCCACCTCCATGAACAGCAGCACGGTCACCCATTTTGCCGCGGGCCCGACCCCCACGCCCGCGAGCAGCCCCATGTACATCGAGCCGGGAACCATGAGCACACCGATGAAAATCGCGCCAATGACCGACGCCCACGAGAACCCCTCCTCGAAGGTCCCCGGCGGCGTCATCAAATTGCGATAACGCTCGATGTCTTTGTCAGATTTGCCGAACATCAGTTAGCCATCAAATTCGAATCCAGAAATCCGAAATCCGAAACAAATCCGAAACGCAGCCAATTTGAAACACACCTCCCGGCAACACGCATGCGCTTTTTGTATTCGATACTTCCTTCATTCGAATTTGTTTCGGATTTCGAGATTCGGATTTCAGATTTTCTCATTTGCCGACTGCCCCAGCCTTCTCATTCCACGTTTCTTCCAACTCCGCCGCCACGTTCAAATACTGTTCCCGTTCCTCGTCGTCGAGGGTACGCCACAACAGGAATTGGCGGCGGATGTCTTCCAGGAAAACCCGGTTCGATCTCGCCCACGCCGACGGCGGGCCGGACAGGCGCTCGATTCGGACGTGGATTTCGCACACTTCCTCGATGTCGGACGGATGCGCGGTCAGCTCGAACCGCTGGCTGATGCCCTGATCGAACGGCTGCAACCAGATCGTCGCGCGCAACGCCGCCATGCCGTGTTGCGGTTCGCGGAACAGTTCCAGGTCGTCCACCGCAAACTCGCCCACCGTGCGGTCGGCGTGGCTGGCGAAATGTTCCCGGATGAAACAGAGGATGCCGGTAATGTCGTGCTGCGAAATCGTGAACGGAAAATGGAACTCCAACCAGTCGCCCTTCGCCGACGGCACGCGCCAGCGCCGCGCCGTGTCGGCGGTCGCCTTGCGCGCGGCCTGGATCGCGGGATAGATCGTGCTCACCATCACGGTCGCCATCACCACGAGGATGGTGTTGATCGCGGTCGAGGACGAGTAGTTCATCTCGGGCGCGCGGAACCATCCGTGCGACGCGAGGAACTCCAGCGCCTGCGTCACCACCTGGCTGAACAGATAACCGCCGAATCCGCCGATGACCGCGTAGATGGCAGCCTCGACGAAGAAGAGCATGGCGATGTTGCGCGGCGCGAGACCAAGCGCCGAGAAGGTGTAGATTTCCTTTTCGCGATCAATCACCGAGCCGAGCATCGTCGAGAAAATGATCAACCCGCCGAGCACGAGCGGGATCAACACGTCGCCCACGCCGGTCACGCCGTACTTGTCGCCGTAGAGGAAGAAACTCGTTTCGCCGCCCTGGTTGAGGAGCACGCCGTCGTCCTGCAACACCGCGAGGCGTTCGGCGAGCGCGGCGAGGTCGGCGCCCTCGGGCGGATAGAGGACCATCCCCTTGAGCGACATGCCGAGCGGTGCCTCGAGCCGCGTCGGGACGAGGATGAGCGAATCGGCGCTCACGGGTTCGAGCGCCTGCGGTTCGAGCCGGGCCAGCGCGTCTTCGAGGTCGGCCTGCGCGGCGTCGCCCCCCTGCGTGGCGGAGCCCTTGCTCTCGAACGCCCCGAGCGCGAGTTGGGAGACGCCGAAGTTGACGGGCAACAACGGCGATCCGTCGAGTTCGCGCAACGCGGAGAGCTTGCGCGAATCGAACACACCGAGGAACGCGAGGTCGAGTCCCTGGATGCGAAGCAGATCACCGGGCTTCGCCCCAAGCTCGTCGGCAAGGCTCTGTGGGAGATAGACGCCGTTGCCGGCGATGAATTGCTCGATGCCTCCCGGCAGGGCATCGCGAATGCCTGGAATGTGCTGAATCTCCAGCGCGTCGAGGCTCAACATCGCTCCCGCGATCGCCGACCCGCCCGCCTGGCGCCGAATGGGGATGGAAAGGGGTTCGAGGTCGGCTTTCACGCTCAACTCCTTCACGCGCCAGTACCGGCCGTTGAGTTTCATCCCGGGGTCGAGGTACGCACGCACATCGTTCATCACGTGGCGATCCATGGATTTCCACACCTTGCGATGAACCAGCAACCGGCTGCTCTGGTCGCCGATGCCGACGGAGTAGCGGTTGACGCCCTTTTCGGTTTGGAAGGAGACGAACGAGAGGATCGTAAACGTCAGGAAAATCACGGTCACCACCGTGAGCGCGGTGCGCACGGGACGCCGTCGCATGATCGAGATGGCGAGCGAGACGGCGGCGCCCACGTTGCCGAAGAGGCTCCGGTCGAACGTGTGCGCCGCGACGGCGAGTCCCTGCATCTTCTTGATCTCGTAGGTGAACTTGTCGCCGATGATCCAGATCACGCCCGCGCTCATGACCAGAATCACGAACGCCAGCAGGATGATGATCGGCGTGGTGGCGAACGAAAACGCCGGGTGCACGGAGTACAACACCGCGAATGTCGCCGCAAAGAACGCCGCGAACCAGGCGAGCCGCCGGTAGATGCTGTGTGTCCACATCACCAGGCTCTGCAACGCGAACGCGAACGGGATCGCCAGCAGCAACAGGATCGTGACGGCCACGACCATGTCATTGGTCACCGCCATCACCGGGCGATAGATTCGCCGTTCGAACGTTCCCGCGAGGGCGGTCGCCGCGGGCAACAACTCCTTGGCCTGGCTGTGCAGCGATTCGACCGAGTTGAGCACGATGTTGCGGGCACGCAGCGCAGCGAGGCGCGACTCGTTCAACGTCGCCAGGTCGGGCGCGAAAGCCGTGCGCAAATCAATCGGTGCGTTCGGATCGGAATCTCCAGCCGCGCCGGGCCCGTAGCCCACGCCGGTGGCCTTCTCCTTCTGCGCGTTGATGTAGAGCGCGACCTCGTCCTCGTTCTTCGGGTCCTCGTAGATCAGTTTCACGCCCATCGGCTTCTCGACGAAGTACGCGCCGACGCCCGTGATCGGATCGAACCGAAGATGCAGTCGCTTGTACTCGGCGTTGGAGAGTCCGTTGAGAATGCGGAACGCCGCCGGCCGCCAGCGCGGACCGAACGGCATCGTCTCGCCGAGGATGGTGCCGCCACGACCCGCGAACAGGTTGAGGATCGCATAATGCCCGGCGTCGCTCTTCGACCAGTAGTACGCCGCTTTGCTCCAGCCCGCGCTCACGGAGCCGCGTCCGCCGGCGGGCGTGCCGACCGTGATCGCGTGGATGCGACCGTCCGCGTCGAACTTCGCCGCCTCGAGGATCAAGGCGCGCCAGGGCGACTCGGGCACCGCGGCGCCATCGAGGATGGTCGTGATCGGAAAACAGCCGTTGCCGTCGGCGAACGTCACGTACTCGGGCCATTGCTGCCACGTGTCGTTGTACTGCGGCCCCAGGGGCGGCGCCGCCTGCAGGCTGCGCCAGGCATCGCTCACCACGCGCACGAGCACATTCGGTTCGAGACGTTCCGCGGCGGTCTGGCCGAACCCGAAGCTCTTGACGAGGTGTCCCACCGCCTCGTTGTTCTGCCACTGATACTCCTCGATGCGCACCTTGCGCTGGAGAACGACGCGGTTGGGGACGGACGCGAGTTCGTCGTTGGCGAGCAGATCGAGAAACGGCAGAAACCCGGCCGCCTGCGCGCGGATGCGATCGCGATGTTCCGCCGAGAGCGTCGCGTTGGGGCAATAGGCGAGCGGCGTGCGATCCTGCTCGGTCACGGAGGTAAACGACGGGATTTCCCACATCGTGGCCAGCACGCTCTCTTCATGCGTGGCCCAGTTGACGTAGGCGTTGGCGGCAATTTTCGATTCCCAGACGAATCCGCACGCAACCTTCCCGGCCTCCCCGAGCGTTGTGGCAGCGCGATCAATCAGACCCGCGTACAGGCGCGCGTGCAAATCGCCGCGTGTCTGGAACAACCAGCGGTTGCTCCCGCCCGTGAACCGCAGCGAGACGTGCGCGACCGGGTTGGCGTCGGCAAACCGCTTGGTGAGCGCGACGTGGTCGGCGAGTTGCAGGTCGAGTTCGTCGAGTTCGAGGAGGCGATTCTCGATGCGGGCCGTGACCGTGGCGATCATCTCGCGGAATGCCGGCAACGCCGATTGGTCGGGAAGTTCCTGGTCGCGGACCGCCTCACGGACGAGTTGCCAGGCCTTTTGTTCCGCTCCCAGCGAATCGAGCCGCGACTGCAACGCGTCCGTGTTCGCTCCCGACTGCCGGAGCCGATTGATCTCGAGCCGCAAGTCAATCAGCTTTTCCTGGTACGAGTCATACCGGTGCTTCGACTCCGCGCGGAGTATCTGCAGCGCCCGTTCTTTCCATGCGTGGCTTTCGCCAAACGGATTCGCTCGCCCGAAAGATGCGAGCAGTTGTCCCAGATACGCGCGTTCCTCGGCAACGAATCGCTGGCGCACGGGCAATGGGTCCTCAATGCGATCGGCGATGCTGCGACGGTAGGCGGCGTAGAACTGGCGTCCACCCTCGAGGAAGTTGGCGTGGTTGTCGAAGAACGCGATCAGCACGGACCGGCGCGGCGGGTGGGCCGTCAGTTCGCGCGCGATCTCGAGCAACGCCGCGCAGTTGGCCGCCGCTTCGGGACTCGGAGAGTGGAGCGGAACGATCCCCGGCGAGTCGTAGTGCGCCGAGAGAATCAGGAATTCTTCCTTCCCGGCCTTGAACTGCGGTTTCGTGCCGGGAATCCAGAAGAACAGGTTGCGCCCCTCGCGTTTGTGCCACGAAACCCGCGAGACGAGCGTTCCCTCCCCGGCGGCGACCAACCCCTGGCGTTCCGCTTCGGCGCGAGAGAGATAGAATCGCGGCAGGTCGGCGTTGACGAATGCGCGTTTGTCGAACGCATCGAAACGGTCATCGCTGTCGTCGCCGAGGAAGATCACCGCCTTCGCGCCGCGACGAAACACCTGCGGCACCGCGCCGCTCGAATCGAAATCGGCGACGGCAATCGCGCCGCGGAGGTCCTTCCCCTCGACCTCGGCATCGGTCGCTTTGCCCACGTACACGAGCTTCCCGCGAAGACCGTGGCTCGAGGTGACGCTCGGTTGCATGGCATTGGCCGCGAGCGGCAGGAGAGGAATCGCGGCGGAAGACGTGTGCAGTTCGCAGGTCTCGACAATTTCCTGCGGGAACCAGAAGCGTTGCGAGGAGAATTGGCCGGGAAGGGTGCGAAGCTGCGACTCGATGTAGTCGCCCGCGCGCTTTGCTTCGGCGGTGCCCGCGAGCCGGTGAGGTGTCGCGGTGAGTTCGCGGATGTGCGTGCCGAACCGGGAAGGATCGATCTCGGCGGCGGACGTGAAGGCGACCCCAAAAGTAGTCACGAGTAGAAGGAAGCTCCGTAGGAGCGTTCTGCTTATAGAACCGACAGCCCGAGAGGCAACAAGCCCCGGAGGGGCGGCACGTCTTCGCTCATGCCGCTCCGGACGGAGCTTGATCTGGTTTCGGTCGTTCATTCTATAAACATGACGCCCCTGACGGGGCTTTTCCGGGCGCTCGCCACCCGTCGCAGCCAATCCAAAATCGAAAATCCTCACTTCACTTTTCCGCGATGGTCCCCACGCTGATCTTCATGTCGCCGCGATTCTGGATGCGCTCGATCAGGCCGTCGCGAATCCAGAAGATGCGATCGGACTTGTCGAGCATCCGGTAATCATGCGTGGCGCAGATGATCGTTACGCCGTCCTGTTTGTTCAGGTCCACGAGCAGGTTGATGATTTCCTCGCCGGTCGTGAGGTCGAGGTTCGCAGTCAACTCGTCGCACAACAGGATGCGCGGCTGGTTCGCCAGCGAACGCGCGATGGCCACACGCTGTTGCTGGCCGCCGGAGAGTTCCTTCGGCAGGTGAAACCATTTGTCCTTCAACCCAACCCGTTCCAACAATTTCATGCCCCGTTTGCGCGCCTCGTCGGCGATCACGCCCGCGAACAGCATCGGCGTGGTGACGTTCTCCAGCGCGGTCATCGCCATGACGAGGTTGTACGATTGGAACACGTACCCGATTTTTTTGCAGCGCACGTAGGCAAGTTCATCCTTGCTGAGCTGCGCGACGTCCACCTCATCAATCAACACCCGCCCGGCTGTTGGCGTCGAGAGCGCGCCGATGATGTTGAAGAAGGTGGATTTCCCGCTGCCCGACGGCCCCATGACGGAAACAAACTCGCCCCGCCGAATCTCACACGTGATATCGCGCAATGCCTTCGTGACGAGCTCGCCTTTTCGGTACTCTTTCGAGACGTTGCGAGTGCGGATGATGACCGGGGAATGAATTTTTGATTTTCGATTTTCGATTTTCGATTGCCTCGTCTTGCCTCCGTTCACCGCTTGGAGGCGGTCTTTCGGGAGGCGGTGAAAATGGCAGTGAGTTCTTCGGCTTCTTTGTGCAAAGGCGCGACCAGAGATCGCTGTAGCAAATCGGCGTCCATGATCAGATCCAACCAGAACGCGCTTTCGTCGGCTTCCTCGGCGACCGTGCCGATCTTGGAAATAAATTCCGCCTTCGAGCGAGCCTTGCAAGCCGCCCGGTAGTTTGCCGCCGTGGATGTTCCGCAACGGATCAGTTGCCCGCCGGTAGCACGTCCGGCGATCGTGTTCGGCAACGCGTCCACGAGCTTCATCACCCGCAAAACGAACGTCTTCGTTCGGCCCTTCAGTTCTATTTCATTCATACGCTTTCTTCTCCGTTTGGGTATGTTCAATCAAAAATCGAAAATCAAAAATTCCCTAATCCACTCGCATCGCTTCCATGGGGGCCATTCTCGACGCGACTCCAGCCGGGTAAATCGCGGCGATGGCGGCCAGCAGGAGGCTGCAGCAGAAACACGCCACGAAAGTGACTCCCATGTCGCCCCACGGAAGTCGCTCGAACAGCAGCGCGCCGTACGCCAGGCCTTGTCGGAGGAACACAATCAGGAATCCGAGCAGCGTCCCAAGGATGCCGCCGACGAGACCGATGATCATGGATTCGGTCACGAACAGGAACGCGATCGTATGGTTCCGCGCGCCGAGGCATTTCATGGTGGCGATTTCCTTGAAGCGTTCGAGCACGCTCATCAACATCGCGTTGGCGATCCCCACAACACACACGAGGAACGACACGACGATCAGCCAGAGGGTGCGCTCGTTCAGCGTTGCGCCTGTGCCATAGCGGCCCAGCAGGCGCTCCGCGGCGGAGAGGACTCCTTCGCGTTCGCGGTACTCGATGGCAATCGTCCGGAATTGTTCGACGTCAAATCCCCCGTCCGCCCTGGCCTCGGCCAGCGTCCTGCGGACCCACTCGATTCTCGACGAGGACCCGGCGCACGATGCGAGCGCCAGGCCGGGACTGAATTGCTCATGAAACTGCCGATTCCAACCCGTGCGCACGGGCGCAGTCTTGAGGTAACCGAACGCCCATGCGAGGCGGTCCTGATACTCGAAGCCGCGAACAATGTCGGCGACTTCCGCTGGCTCGACCTTGAACCCGAGGTCGGCAATGTCATGGAAGAACCGCTCCGTGCGTCCCGCGGCGACCGACTCGCGCAGTTTCGCCGTCAACTCCTTCCCCTCGCTGAACTCGGCGATGCGCGCGATGGTCGCGGCATAGTTGCGTTTCACGGCTTGGAGCTGCGCTCGGTGCTCGGGCCAACGCTGGAGAAACCGCTGAAACGCCTTGTCGCCGCCGGGGATGCGGACCGATTTCATCTGCTGGAGATGCTGCAAGAACGAGGCAAAGTTCGACGGCTCGGCGAGCCAGTCGAAGACGCGCAGCCCTTGTTGTTGCTGCACCAATAACGATCGTCGGCCCACGGGAATGCTTGCGAAGAAATGGAGATACGTCTCCGCCTCACGAGATCGTTCCACGAACTCCTTCGCCCGTTCGGCGCTGAATTCGCCCCAACGCGCGAGGTTCTCCCACGCGGCGGTACTTTCCCGGGTGGTCGCGAACGCCCGCAATAGATTCTCGTCCGTGTCGAGGTAGGTGGCCTTGCTGAGGAAGCGGCTGAACGCGGTGAACTGCGCCGCGTGTCCCTGGGCCGCGTCGCGCGTGGCCCTGCCCAGGTACCCGTCCATCATGATCTGCGCGAGGAATGCGATGGCGAGCACGATGATCGCGACCGTGACGGCGGAGCGCATCAGCCGGTAGGAGATGCTGCCGATGCAGATCTCGAAGAGCCGCTGGAACGACAGAGGAACCTGTTCTTTGACTTCGAGCATGGTTACAGGAAAAAACTGATCGGTGGCGGTTGCGTCCGCGTGACCCGGTAATAAATCGCGCCGACGAGAATCCAGAGCACCGTGATCACGACCTGGCCTACGATCACGCCGAGGAAAAACGGCTTTGAGGCGGTGAACACCTTGCCGCCGCCGATGCGCACGAGAGCGATCTTGATGAGCCAGCCGATCAGGAACGAAAAGAAGAGGCGCGACAGGCACCAGGTGTTGAGCAACAGCAGCGGCAACGGATGGAACGGCCACCACGTGAAGCGCAACCGAAGGAAGGCGCACACGCCGACGATTGCCGCGCCGTAGCAGAAGAACCGCCAGAAGTTCGGCTGCGACTTTGCGAGCGCAACTCGCCCGAATCCGGTGGCGTTGGTTGCTTCCTCGATCTTGCCCTCGATCTGGAGGCGGTTGATGTCCGCGCTCGCGGTGTCCATGCCCTGCCGCAAGGTCTTGCTCATGGATTGCTCCTGCCGGGAACCAAAGCTGTAGTTGTCCCAGAGCGTGAAAAGCAGCGTGGACGCGAGCGCCACGGCGACGCCGAGCGGCAGGAGCAACCGCATCGCGCCGCCGCCGCCTCTACCCAACTGCGTCTCGGCGAGTTTGCCGCGCGTGGTTTCCTGCGCGGCGATGGTGTTGGTGGTGTCGTACCCCATGACCGCGCCCACGACCGCCATCACGGCGATGCCCTGCGGTCCCATCGCGGCGGACCCGAGCAGTTTCAAGGGCAGACTCGCGGCGACGCCGTTGAAATTGACCAGCCACGGGATGCCAATCTCCGCCGTCATGCGCGCGGTGAGCACGACGACCAGCGAGAACGAACTCACCGCCACCAGCGCGATGAACCAGTCCAGTCCCGCGATGACGAGGAGGACCACGAGCGTGAGGAACGCAATCACGAACCCCCGGCACGCCTTCACCGCCGCCGCGAGGGTTGTATCTTCCGTTTTCCGCCGCGTGAACGCGTGGCGCAGGACGTTCAGGTATTCGCGGCGTCCAATGAACACGATCACCACGAGCATCGCGACGAACATTCCCGCCTGCATCTGTTCCGTCTCGGCCTGCCCGATGACCTCGCCCGTGCCGAGGAAGTACACGCCCGTCGCGAAGATCATCAGCACCCAGCCGAGCCAGCAGGTGAGCGAGACCTCCGCGGGTAACAGCACGGCGATGCACACGATGAACGGGTAGAGCATCCCGCGAAACAACGAGTACGCCTCTCGCCCGCAGTAGTTGCTCAGGAACGGAAATTTCTTGATCAGGTCACTGTGCGCGAACGAGAGCGGGATCGAGATCATCTTTGGGAACCAGAGCGCCAGGCCATTGACGAGGTACACGGTGAAGATCAGAAAGAAGCCGCCCCAGAAAATCTGGTTGTAGAAAATGGCCGGGAAGGATCGGCCCGTGTCGCGCGCGAAGAGCGAACGCACCGCCTCCGCGATCGGGTAGCTGAGCAGTTCGTGGCGTGACCATTGCCGATGCGTGATCCGCACCACCGCCATCGAGAGCACAATCATGGCGACGATCAGCGGCACCCAGAACGCGAGCGGCCGCCACCAGAGATGCCACGGGATGGATTCGAGTGCGATGCGCTTCGTCCCATCCGACTTGCCGTAATAATAGTCCTTGGTCGCATCGACCGGAAGAAACAAAGCGGGGTTGAGATACTTGGTGAACTCGACGCGCTTCATCATCGGCTGTTCGAGCGCGGGGTTGAACGCGTTGCCCGCGTGGTGCACCACGGGAGCCGTGAGGGACAGGTAGCAAATCACGCCCGTGATCAGCCAGAGCGACGCCACCAGGAACAGTTCGCGTCCGCCGAACGCGCACGATGGAGCAAAACGCCGCAGGAGGGGATTGACCACGCCGACCAGCAGGAACAGCAGAAACATCACGAGCGGCGCGAGCGAGTTAATGATGACCTGCTGGATGGAGGCGTTCTGGAAAACCACGACCTCATACCAGTGCGTGAACGAGGTAATGAACAGGATACCGGCCAGGGAAACGGTAAAAGCAAGGGCGGTTCGCAGGGCGTGAGACAAAGGGTCTTCCAGCCCGGGCTGCGATTCCGACGCCACGATCGCTGCGTTGGTTTCCGCTGGCGGCATGATTCGCGGCAGCTTGCCGACAACGGCGGTCGGGAGCAAGGAGAGTTTTGCGGCATGCGACCGCGGGAGCGCATCTGGAAGTTGTTGTAGGGCGTGAATGCCCCATCGCCTGCCGTTGGGCGA
>CAZOTB010000025.1:0-31639 GCA_964582645.1 uncultured Verrucomicrobiota bacterium
GGTGGTCGCACGATTCGACACGAAAACATGACGCACCGGCGCGGCGTCGGCGTCGGCGATGAGCTGAAACTCCTTCGACTCGGGCGCGAGCAGTCCCGGCGCGAATTGGTAATACTTCGACGGCGATCTCCGATCACAGAGGAAGTAGAGGCTTGTTTCTTCCGGGAAGAGCAGGATTGATTCGTTGGGAGCGGTATTGGTTTGGATATACCCAACCAAGTCGCCGAGCACCCCCCCGATGTCCTTGTGGACAATCATCTCTCCACGCGTGGTTGTGAGCCGGTGGGTCAACTGAGTGCGGTAGTGAGTGACGTGCCGCCCCAGTTGCATCAGTGCCAGCAGGACGAGCGCGATACCGACACAGCGTTTCCAGATCATTGGATCGAGAGTCTTCCATGGGGACGGCACCCATTCAGACCAGAACCAGACAAACACCACCACGCTGGCGGCCATGTAGAACGCGCTGTAGCCCGAGACACCTGCGAACAACGGCGCCCGCCAGGTGGACAGGAGCGCGAAGGCGGCGATCCAGAGGAGCGTGCGACGTTCTGGCCAACTGAACCACAGCGCAATGACCAGGACGACGATGTTGGCGGCATGGATGTGATTCAGTTCAACGAAGCGAACGAAGCGGTCGGAAGTTGATGTGAGGGCAACCAGCGCGATCCAAACGCCCAGCGCGAGCCAGCGGTTGTACCGATGGGCTGAGTGCGTGGCGAAAAGAATCAGCAAGAAGCCGCCAGCGGAGAGCGCAACGAGCCGGAGGAGATACAGAATAGCCTTTGGAGTAAAGAGCGTACCCACGGCGATTTGATGGAACAACTTCATCTCGCTCAAGACCTCCCGCGGCCAGAGGTACTCACGCAGGAGCAGGCCCGGGCCGAGTTGGAACGCGAACCATCCGTAGCCGACCAACGGGAGAAGAATGGAGGGGAGAATGCCTAATGACAAATGCCTGATGACTATTCGGGAGAACGCCAGGTATGCGATGAGAAAAGCAAGCCCGGCCAGCCCGATCTCCTGCTTGCTTAGTATCGAGAGTCCGACGCACACGCCAGCCCACAACAGAGGGAGTCCTTTGATTCGTCCCTCGGAGTGTCGAAGTACGAGCCACAGCGCTAGTAGATTCAACGCGGAGGCGTAGTCGGCGTTGAACGAATACGGGAACACCAAATTGCCGAGCGTCGGACGGATGGCGAATTGCACGAGGAACAAGACCGCAGCCATAGTGGCGAATGACGTCGTGACGACGCGTCGCGCGATGAGGAAAACGAGTGACGCCTGAAGGGCGACGAGAATCAGGCCGACGGTGTAAAGCACATTGAGATGAACGCCGAAGACTTTGAGCAACACCGAGTGCCAGTAGGGTACGAGCGGGCCATACATGAAGAACAAATCCCGGTAGAGCATTTTCCCTTCGGCGATTTGCCACGGCACGTACATCTCGCGGCCGCAATCCACGATCGGGTTGGCCCAGCGTTTCCAGGAAATGACGACGAGCAACGCGTACACCCCTGCGAGCCAGACCCAGGGCAGCCAGTTGCGCGTTCGAGACATTGCGGCAGGCTATCAAACCTCGCCCGAAAGCTGCAATGAGATGCGCATGCCCCCCAGCCGGTCCGTCCCGATCCCGAGTGGAGCCAAACCATCCCTGTTGTGTTACACGAGTGGCCCGATGGCTCCGAGCACCGGCAACCGCGTTGGCCCCGGACGCACCCGGGAGAGATGATACCGAGGATCAGTACGCGTACGAGAACTGGTCGCACCTGCTCCGCATCCTGACGCCGGTGCTTCACTTCGGTGTTCTCGGTCCGCTGGCAATGCTCGGCGTCTGTATGACTTGGACGCAGCGCCGGCAAGTGTGGGTACTGTATCTGCTCGCCGTCAGTTATGCCGCGAGCGTCGCGTGCTTCTACGTGTTCGCGCGTTACCGGTTTCCCTTGGTGTCCGTCTTGGTCTTGTTCGCGGCCGCAGGCTTGGTCGAGTTGGTAGCATTATGGCGCGCAAAGCAGTTCGCCAAGCTTGCCGGGTGCGCAGTGATTGGCGCGGCGATCGCGGTCCCGCTCAACTGGAGGCTGATTCCGGAGGATCACATTCGCGCAACGACACACTCCAATCTCGGCGTCAGTCTCGCGAAGCTGCCCGGCCGAATGGAGGAAGCCCGGGCCCAATACGAGCAAGCGTTGCAGTTAAAACCGGAGGTATCCCGAAGCTCGATACAATCTTGGCCGTTCTTCTCGCACAGAGCGGGCACCCCTCCGAAGCGGTCACGCACTATCGCGCCGCCCTGAAGCTAAAGTCGGACTGGCCCCCGCCCCTGCTCGGTCTTGCTTGGCTGCTTGCCACGTATCCTGCGGCGGAATTCCGACGCGGGAACGAGGCCATCCAACTCGCTGAAAAAGCTTGCGAACTTACCCAGTCCACCCGGGCTGAAGCTTGGGACACGCTCGCCGCGTCCTATGCCGAGGCGGGGCAATTTCCCCAAGCGGAGCAAGCCGCCCAGAAAGCATTCGATCTCGCGCTAGCGACGGGTGACCGCAAATTGGCTGACTCAATTCAGCATCGGTTGACGCTGTATCGGAACCGAACGCCGTTCCGTCAGTAGCCCGGCGCCGGTCTGGAGGGACGCGGACAAGGTCAAACGGCCATCTTTTCCAGTCTCGGCGCGCACCTTGCCGGTGGCCGCGTGCTCGACTTGTTCGCCGACTTTGGCAGCCTGCGTCCAACTGAGTGAAGTCGCAACCAAGATGCTGGATGCGTTAGGGACGCCAATGATAAGCTTTGGCCATGCGCATCATCGCGGGAACAGCGGGGGGCACGCTGCTGGCGTCGCCGAAAGGCCCGCTCATTCGTCCATCGCCCGACAAGGTGAAGCAGGCGATTTTCTCCAGCTTGGGCGAACGCCTCGTCGGCGCGCGTGTGCTCGATCTGTTTGCCGGCACGGGTGCGCTAGGCTTGGAGGCGGCGAGTCGAGGTGCGCAGAGTGTCGTTCTTGTGGACGATTCACGCTTCTGCATCGAGACGGCGAAGGCGAACGCAGCCAAAGCACGGCTCGACGAATCCGTTCGCATCGAGCGCGGCGACGCCTTCCGTGTTCTCGATGCCATGGCGCAACGGGGCGAGCAATTCGATCTGATTTTCGCCGATCCGCCCTACGAAAAGCGGCAACGTCCCCAGGCATCGGCGGTGAGAAAATTGTTGAACTGCCCGGCGCTGGTTTCTATTCTTGCGCCCGATGGAATGCTGGTGGTCGAGCATTTCAAGAGCGACCCGGCGGAGCCGACGACGGCGTGGGAGCTCGACCGGCAGTTGCGGCACGGTGATACGATGGTGAGTCTGTTCAAAAACGTTTCGAGGACGACGACGAGGACGAGCACGGAGAATCAGCCATGAAACGCATCGCAGTCTATCCCGGCAGTTTCGATCCCATCACCAACGGCCACCTCGACGTGATCGAGCGCGCGACGCGGTTGTTCGACGAGGTGATCGTCGCCATCGCCGGGAATGAAGCCAAGCATCCGCTCTTCAACATGAAGGAGCGCCACGCGATGGTGATGCGGGCGATTCGTCGCTGGAAAAACGTCTGCGCGGACGATTTCCCGGGATTGCTGGTGGAATATGTGAAACAGCGCAAAGCCTGCGCCGTGATTCGCGGCCTGCGCGCGGTGTCGGACTTCGAGTTCGAATTCCAGATGGCGTTGATGAATCGCAAGCTCGATCCGCGCGTCGAGACGATCTTCCTGATGCCCAAGGAAGAGTACACGTATCTGAGCTCGCGTATGATCAAAGAGATCGCGAAGCTCGGTGGAAACGTGAGCGGTTTTGTGCCATCGTTTGTGGCGGCCGCACTGGTGAAGAAACTCCACGAGAGTTGAGCGGTCGCGAGCGCGGGCGGCGGTGGTCGTTGCCCGATTTGAAATTAGAAAGGTGGGCGAGCAGTATGAAGATCAACATCCACCTCGTGCGGGAGGACGGCCTGCACATCGAGGGCGAAGACCCAGCCGGCATTCTCGACGTTGAAGACCACGAATGGAGTTTCCGCGAACCGGTTCATTACAGCCTGGATGCGTCGCTGTTGAAGGATGCCCTGCTGGTTACCGGGCGTCTCTGGACTGCGGGCACGGTGCGTTGCTCGCGATGTGCGCGGGGGTTCCAGCATTCACTCGAGATTCGCGAGTTCGTATCCCACACACCCATCGGCCACGGCGACATTGTGGACTTGACGCCCGAAATCCGCGAAACTATCCTCCTCGAAATTCCGCAGAAACCGTTGTGTCGGGACGATTGCAAGGGTCTCTGCCCGGTCTGCGGGACGGATCGAAACAAGCACGCTTGCAACTGCGTCCAGCCATCAACGGAGCTACGCTGGGCCGGCCTGAGCAAACTCAAATTGTAGGAATATATGGGCGTACCAAAACGAAAAACTTCCAAGATGCGACTGCGCACGCGCAAAGCCGCCAATCGCTACCGCGCGTCGCGCACCGTGCCATGCAAGAGCTGCGGCAGCCAGAAAATGCCGCACCGGGCCTGCCCGACCTGCGGCGACTACAAGGACCGCCGCGTACTCACCGTGGAAGCGAAGTGAGGATCTGAAGAATGGAAGAGTGGAAGACTGGAAGGTTGGTAGAGCCTCACCGATCATTCCTGCCTGCCTCCATTTTTCCATCCTTCCAAGGTTTCCCTCCCGCATGAAAATCGCCGTGGACGCGATGGGTGGGGACCACGCGCCGGCATCCGTGGTCGGCGGGGTCATCGAGTGCCTGCGCGACAAAGGGCCGCGGCAGTCGCTGTCCCGCGTCGAGAGGTTCTTCCTCGTTGGCAAAGCCGAGGCCATCCAGGCGGAACTCAAGAATCATGGCTGTAACGACGGCCGCGTCGAAATTGTGCCGGCGACCGAAGTGATCGCCATGGACGAATCGCCCACGCAGGCGATCCGTCGCAAGAAAGATTCCTCGATGGCGCGCGCGATTGACCTGGTCAAACAAGGTCAGGCCGACGCCGTTCTCTCGGCCGGGAATACTGGAGCGCTGATGGTGGGATCGCATCTCAAGCTGCGCACGCTGGAAGGCGTGGACCGCCCGGCGCTGATGGCGTTGCTCCCGTCGCCGACGAACGTGTTCGTGCTGCTCGACGTGGGCGGCAACCTCGAACCGCACACCTCGAACCTCGTTCAGTATGCCGTCATGGGCAGCATCTACTCGCGCGAGATTCTCGGCTATCCACGTCCCCGCGTCGGGTTGGTTTCCATCGGCACCGAGGACATCAAGGGCAACGATAAGACCCTCGAGACGTTCCGCCTGCTCAAGCAGGTGGACATCAACTTCATCGGCAACATTGATTGCCATGAGTTGTTCAGCGGCGTGGCCGATGTGGTCGTGACGGATGCGTTTGTGGGCAACGCGATCCTCAAGAGCTGCGAAAGCACCGCGCGCACATTGTTCTATTGGCTCAAGGAGGAACTCGTCAAATCGCCGGTCACCAAGCTGGGCGGCCTGCTCGCCAAACCGGCCATGCGCACGATCTACAAGCGGCTCGACGCCGACGAGTACGGCGGGGCGATGTTTCTCGGGCTCAACGGCGTCTGCGTCAAGGCGCACGGGGCCTCCTCGGCCAAGGCGATCCGCAATGCGCTGCGCGTCGCATGCGATTCGATCGGCCACCAGATGAACCAGCACATCATTGCTGAAATCCGCAATGCAAACGAAAAAATCAAGTCCGCCACATCTCAAGAACCCGCGCTCCAGGCAGCTCACTAGGTCGGTCTCGATCGTCGGCACGGGCAGCTACATGCCAGCCCGGGTCATGACCAACGCCGAGTTCGAGAAACTGGTGGACACCTCCGACGAGTGGATCACCACGCGCACGGGCATCCGCGAACGGCGCATGGCCGCGGCCAATGAATTCACCAGCGACCTCGCCTCCGAGGCCGCGCGTCGCGCGATGACACAGGCGAACGTCAAGCCGGAGGAAATCGAGTTGATCATTGTCGCCACGATCACACCCGACATGCCGTTCCCGGCCACCGCGTGTTTCGTGCAGCAGAAAATCGGCGCGACGAAGGCGGCGTGCTTTGACGTCGAGGCGGCGTGCGCGGGGTTTCTGTACGCGCTCGAGATCGGGCAGCAGTTCATCTCCGCCCACACCTACAACACCGTGCTCGTGATTGGCGCCGAGAAACTCAGCTCCATCATTGATTGGACGGACCGCAACACGTGCGTGCTGTTCGGCGATGGCGCGGGCGCCGCGATCCTGCGCAGTCGCGGCGAGTCCGAGCACGGCGTACTCACCACCTGCATGGGCACCGACGGATCAAAGGCCGGGTTGCTTCATATGCCCGGTGGCGGTTCGCGTTGTCCGGCCACCCATCAGAGCGTGGATGGCCGGCTCCACCACCTGCGGATGGAGGGCAAAGAAGTGTTCAAGAGCGCCGTCGGCGCGATGCAGACGGCCGCGGAAGAAGCGTTGCGACGCTGCGGCCTCACCATCAACGACATTTCCTGCATCATTCCCCACCAGGCCAACATGCGTATCATCGAGGCGATCGCGGATCGGATCAACGCGCCGCGAGAGAAGTTCTTCATCAACCTCGACAAATACGGCAACACCAGCGCCGCGTCGGTCATCGTCGCGCTCGACGAAGCCGCTCGGAGCGGTCGCGTCCAGCGCGGTGATTTGTTGTTGCTGGTCGTCTTCGGCGCCGGGTTCACCTGGGCTGCGTGCGTGATCGAGTGGTGACGGCGAGATCCGTTCCACTCGTCTCAGTCGTCATTCGAGACGGACTGCGCTCGTTTCGCCAAGGTCTGACGCTCCCCGAAAATCGCCGTGCCCACGCGCACGATCGTTGCGCCCTCCTCGATTGCGATCTCGAAATCGTGGCTCATCCCCATGGAGAGATGCGGAAGGGAGACACCGAGCGCCTGCTCGACCTCGGTTCTCAGCTCCCGCAGCTTGCGAAAGAACGGGCGCACCTGCTCAACCTCCTTGAGGAAGGGCGGGACCGTCATCAAGCCTTGTAGTTCGAGCCGGCGAAATGCGGCCACCTGCGTCGCAGTCTCGACGAGCAACTCGGGCTTGAGACCGAATTTCGACGATTCGCCCGCAACGTTCACTTCGAGCAGGACGGGAATCCGTTTGCTGGCACGGTCAGCCCATTTTTCCAGTTCGGCGGCCAGCTTGAGGCTGTCCACGGCGTGGATCATCTCGAAGAACTCGACCGCGTCGCGCGCCTTGTTGGACTGGAGATGGCCGACGAGGTGCCAGTGGATGTTGCCGGGTAACTGGGGAATTTTCGCTTTCGCTTCCTGCACACGGTTCTCTCCAAAGTGGCGCAGCCCGGCATCGTACGCTTCGCGCACAACCTCCGCCGGGAAGGTCTTGGTGATGGCAAGCAGGAGCACGTCGTTGGCGTCGCGGCTCGCGCGTCCGGCAGCTTGCGCGATGCGGTCGTGCAGCGCCTGGATGTTCTCGGCAACGGTCGGCATGGGCGAAGTAAAACAGAGGATGCGACCGGGCGTCAACTCGGCGCGCTTGATTTGGGGAGGGGACCGGAGTAGCCTGCCCGCATGAAATGGATTGTGCCCGTCGCATTGACCTTGAGCGCAGCCATCCTGCTCGGTTGCGGAAAATCAGAACAGACCAGCCAGCCGCCAAGTACCTCGCAACCCGCAGCCACGAATCAACCCGGAGTGGTGTCGGCGGTCGTCAACGTGGCGACCAACCAGGACTCGGCGGGGGCTGCCATCGGGCAGTACGGGAGCACACTCGCGACGGCGCGGCGTACGACGCAAATCAAGACCGATCTGATCTCCGTGGATCGGGCGATTCAGGCGTTCCAAGCCGACCGCGCTCGGAACCCGGAGAGTCTGGATGAGTTGATCAAGGAAGGGTTCCTGCACAAGCTGCCCGAGTTGCCGGTCGGTAAGAAGTACAGCTACGATCCGAACACCGGCACGGTGAAGGTCGTAGATGGACAGTGAGTAGTTGGACAGTCGGGACGCTTATCCTACTCCAGCCCCCGGTCGTACAAATCCTCTTCGTCGAGTCCCAGGTAATGGCCGATCTCGTGCAATAGCGTGATTCGAATTTCGTCCGGCACATCCTCCTCGTACTCGCACTCGGCCTCGATGTTGTTTTTGTAGAGAATGATCTGGTTGGGAAGCGCGGGATCGCCTTCGCCGTACGGCTCGCCGACAAACACGCCCATCAAATCGCTGTCCTCCGCGGGAGGGTCGTCTTCGACGATGATGGCGACCCTGCCGAGTTTTTCGCGGATCTCGGCCGGCAGCGCGGTGAGCAGTTCCTCAGCGATCTGTTTGAAGCGTTTGTGAGTCATGAGAAAGGAAGAATGGAAGATTGGAAGGGTGTAAGGGTGAACGATTGGAAAAAAAATGCAAGGCTGGCACTCCCGGACTTCCAGCCTTCCTCGCCTCCATCCCTCCCATTGCAGGTCCGCCGGATCACTTCATCCGGTCAAACGTCTTCTGCAGCAAAGCGACCGGGCCGGCATTGCCCGACTTGGACCGCGCGTCCTGAATGAGTTTGTTCTCCTGCGCGTTCTTGGTGGGACGATCCACCTGGTAGAACACGCCGAAGTAACCCGGGAACGGCTCCTGCGCCAGCCGGTAGGCCATGAGTTCGTCGGTGACATCGTGCCGAAGTTCATCCTCGGGCGAGTTGTCGAATTTCTTCTCCTCGATGGTCTTGAAGGCGCCGCCTTTGCGCGGGTTGGCGGCGTCGAAGGCGCCGGGATAGAACTCGACGCACTCGCTCAATACCTCGATCACGGAGAACCCGTCATGGTCCATCGCCCGTTCGAGCATCTCGAGCAAATGATTGGGCATGCCGGCATGGCTGCGCGCAATGAAGGTTGCCCCGCTGGCGATCAGCTTCTTCATGGGATTGATCGGGTGATCGAATGCGCCCTGGGGATCGGTCTTGCTCTTGAAGCCAATCGGCGACGTGGGCGAGGTCTGTTTCTTCGTGAGACCATAGACGTAGTTGTCCATGATCACGTAGGTCAGGTTGATGTTCTTGCGCGCGGCGTGATCCACGTGGTTGCCGCCAATCGAGAACGCATCGCCGTCGCCGCCGAACACGAAGACATGCAGGTCGGGGCGCGAAATGCTGACGCCCGTGGCGAACGGCAACGCGCGCCCGTGGATGTAATGCGCGCCGTGACCGTTGACGAAATAGGGGAATCGCGAAGAGCAGCCGATGCCGGCGATGGTGGCGTAGTTTTCGCGCGGGATTTGTTTCTGCCGTTTCTCCATCAGCTTGAAGTACAGCGCCAGCACGCTGAAATCGCCGCAGCCGGGACACCACGTGGGATGATCGGCCGAGAGGTCCTTTTTGTTCAGGGGCGCCCGTTGGGCGAGCGGTGGAGGCGCCACCGTCACTGTGCCGCTTTTCTTGCCGTTACCGTCTTCGCTCATGGGTACCGTGTTCCTTCCTGGCTCAAAGCTTGTTCATGCCGCTGGTGAGATTCGCCTGGGCCTTGCTCAGGATCTCGCGCACCTTGAACGGCAGGCCGTCGGTCTTGGTCAGGCCGCGGATCTTCGGGTTGCAGAATCGCGCGCGCAACAACCCGCCGAGTTGACCGTAGCCGTACAACCCCTCGTCATTGAGTTCGGCGACAAGGATGTGATTGAACCCGTCGAATATGTTCTCCAGGCCGTTCGGCAGGGGATTGAGATGTTTGAGGTGCAGCGACGACACGCTGTCGCCGTTGGCGCGCGCCTTGTCCACCGCCTCGCAGATCGGGCCGCGGGTCGAACCCCAGCCCACGATCAGGATGTTGCCCTCGGGCGGACCATACACTTTCGGCACGGGAAGCCGCGCTGCCAGCGTCTGGAGCTTGCGCCGCCGTTTGGCGGTCATCTTCGTGTGGTCAATCGGTTTGCCCGAGGGATGCCCCGCGGCATCGTGTTCGAGCCCGGTGACGTTGGGGTATTTGCCGCCAAGCATGAATGTCCCGGGCGGCGCGTGGTGCGTGATTCCCGTGGGCGTGTCTTCGTACGGGAGAAAATCCGCGGATCGCGGCGTGAGATCGGGTTTGACCTCCTGCACCACCTTGGCGAGGTCGGGTTCTTCGAACGCCTCGATGCGGGTGGCGATCGCCTGATCGGTCAACACGAAGACGGGCACGCTGTACTCGCGCGCGATGTTGACCGCCTCGATCATTGTGTAGAACGAGTCCTCGACGTTGCAGGGAGCCAGCACCACACGCGGACTGTCGCCGTGCCCGCCGAAGATCGCGATGTTGAGATCGCTCTGCTCGACGTTGGTCGGCAACCCCGTGCTCGGACCGCCGCGTTGCACATCAATCACGATGAGCGGCACCTCCGCCATCACAGCCCAGCCGATGGATTCGGTCTTGAGCGAGATGCCCGGGCCGCTGCTACCCGTCAGAGCGACGTGTCCGGCGTACGACGCCCCGATGGCAATGCCGATGGCGGCCAGTTCGTCTTCGGCCTGCATGAAGATGCCGCCGTACTTGGGCAACTCTGCGCGCAGGATCTCCATGATGCCCGACCACGGCGTGATCGGATAGCCGGCGCCGAATCGCACGCCCGCGGCCAGCGCGCCGTACGCGATTGCCTGGGTGCCGTCCATGACGACCTGCTTGCGGGTTGTCTTTTTCGTGCTGGGGAGAAACTGGAACGTCTCGAGGATGTTGCCGAGCGATTGCGAGTAACCGACATGAAACGCGCTCAGGTTGTTTCGCACCACGCTCTCATCCTTGCCGCGGAAACGCTCCTCGATCAGTTTCTTGAGCTTCGTCGTGTCCAGGTCGAACACTTTCGCCAACAGGCCAAGGACAAGGATGTTCTTGCCTTTGTCGCGTCCCGTACCGCCGATGGCCTCGACCGTCATCCCCGTGATGGCGACTCCGACGTGGTGATACTTGCGTTCGAGGTCGGGGTTGGGTTTGACGTGGTCGGAGTCGTACAGAACGATGCCGCCCTCCCGCAAACTGCCGATGTGATCGTTGTAGGAAAATTGGTAGAACGCGACGAGGAAATCCGCTTCGTCGCCCGGGCTCAACACCTCGCCCGAGCCCATCCGCACCTGGAAGATGCTCGGTCCGCCGGAGATGGTCGAGGGAATGGTCATGTAGGTCATGACCTCCTGCTCGCTGCGTCCCGCCAGTCGTGCAAGGAATCCGCCGATGGCCTGGATGCCGTCCTGCGATTGGCCCGCGAGGCGAATGACCGCCTCCTCGATCTTCTTGCGGCTCGGTCCCGCCGAAGATGTCTCGCATTGCACTGACCCGGTCGTCGCCATAGGTTTTCTTATTTGTATCGGTCGCTCTTGGTTATCCGTCGCGGTCCGCTCATCGAAGTCGGAATTCGCTTACGCGCATCATCTTCATCAAGCGGCGCGGCAAAACTAGCATGGGCACTGTGTGTGTCAATCTTTGAATAAATCGGCAGAAATGGGCAGGAGTTGGGGGTGTGCGACCGCAAAGCAGCCTTGCGTCAGGCGACCGCTGCTTGAGCATCGCCGTCCAAGTGTGCTTCATCCGCTCGGCCCACGGCGTGTCCTTCCCGTACAGTCCGTCGCACAGTTCATGCAGCCGCTCCAGCGCGTGAGAGCGGTTCAGAAACAGGATGGCCAGGGGAAAGTTCACGCGCGCCAGTTCCCAAATCCACGCCGCCATCGCCTAGTTGCCAGCCAGCGCCCGACTCACGATCTGCTGGGCTTCGCTGACGATGCGATCCAGGTGGGACTGACTGCGGAAACTCTCGCCGTACAATTTGTAGATGTTCTCCGTGCCGGAGGGACGCGCCGCGAACCAGCCGTTCTTGGCGACGACCTTGAGTCCGCCGATGGCGGCGTGGTTGCCGGGGGCGCGGGTGAGTTTCGCCACAATCGGTTCGCCGGCCAGCTCGGTGGCCGTCACGGCTTCGGGCGAGAGTTTCTTGAGCAGATTTTTCTGCTCGGGCGTCGCGGGGGCATCAATGCGGGTGTAAAACGGCGTGCCGAACTTGGCGGTCAACTCCGCGTAATGCTGCCCGGGGTCTTTGCCCGTGACGGCGATGATCTCCGCCGCGAGCAGACCGAGGATCAACCCGTCTTTTTCGGTCACCCACGTCGTGCCGTCCCGACGGAGGAAACACGCGCCTGCGCTTTCTTCGCCGCCGAAGCAGTACGAGCGGTCGAATAATCCGGGCGTGAACCATTTGAAGCCCACCGGCACTTCCGAAAGCGTGCGGCCAAGATCGGCGACGACGCGATCAATGATGCTGCTGCTGACGACGGTCTTGCCCACGGCGGCGTTGGCGGGCCACTTGGGACGATGGGTGAGGAGATATTGGATCGCCACCGCAAGATAGTGATTCGGATTGAGCAACCCCGCCGAGCGTGTGACGATGCCATGCCGGTCGGCGTCGGGGTCGTTGCCGAAGGCGATGTCGAACTGGTCCTTGAGTTTCACGAGCCCCGCCATGGCGTACGGGCTGGAGCAATCCATCCGGATTTTGCCGTCGTGATCGCAGGTCATGAAGCGAAACGTCGGATCGAGCTTCGGGTTGACGACCGTGATGTTCAACCCGAACCGTTTCGCGATCGGTTCCCAGTAGCCGACCGACGCGCCGCCCAGTGGGTCCACGCCGATTTTCACCCCCGCGGTACGAATCGCCTCCATGTCAATCACCGCAGCAAGGTCGTCCACGTACGGCGTGATGAAATCCTCCTGGTGGGTGCTCGCCGCCTTGATCGCCGAGGCAAACGGGATGCGTTTCACTTCCCGGTTGCTGCCGCGGAGCAGCGCGTTGGCGCGATCCTGCACCCAGCCGGTGATGTCGGTGTCGGCGGGGCCGCCGTTGGGCGGATTGTACTTGAAGCCGCCGTCCGACGGCGGGTTGTGCGACGGGGTGATCCCGATCCCGTCGGCGAGTCCTTCCTTGCGTCCGCGATTGTAAGTGAGGATGGCGCGAGAAAGCACAGGAGTGGGCGTCACGCCGTCATCGCGCTGGATGAAGGTCTCGACGCCGTTCGCGACCAACACTTCGAGCGCCGTGCGTTGCGCGGCGGCGGAGATGCCGTGCGTGTCCTTGGCCATGAACAACGGCCCGGTAACTCCCTTCGCGCGGCGGTGTTCGCAAATCGCCTGGGTGATGGCGAGGATATGCGCCTCGGTGAACGATCCATCGAACGGCGTGCCGCGGTGTCCACTGGTGCCGAAGCTGACGAGTTGGCTGGGATCGCCGAGGTCAGGGGTGCGTTCGAGGTAGTCGCGTTCGAGTCGGGCGACGTCAATCCACAACTCCGGCGGGGCCGATTTGCCGGCAAGGGGATGGGTGCGCATGTTCGAACGCGGTCAAGCCCGCGCAACTATCGCTTGTAGGGTTGCTGGGGCGACAGCGCGAGCTTCAGATCGTTGACCCTCGCGATGACGGCATCCGTGTCCAATCGCAGCTTCGATGAGGCGTTCTTGACTGACGCGATCTGGTCGGACGCGGCGACGATCCCGCTGGGGTTCAAGTTATTGTTCAGGTAACCCTGAACGTCCTTCAAGTTCTGGGCAAACGCGCGGTACTGTTGTCGGAGGCCCGTCTCCGCTTCCCGAAGCTGCTGCAACTTGGCCTTTGCCTCTTCGCGACGTTCCCGGCTGAGCTTGCGCAGGTCGGCATTTCCGATCGAGTCCGCCTCGGTCTCCCACTGGCGCAGGTAGTCTTCAACCCGTGCCTCCGCGGTAACCGACGCTTGCCACACGGCGTCATTGCGGCTGTTGGTGCGGGAGACCTCGTTGCGGAACCGTCGGAACGACGCGCGCGGGTCCACGTTGGACGCCTGCACGACTCCGTCGAGCGCAGCCATCACGGCGGTGGTCTGCTGGTTCAACTGTGCGAGCGCAGTGGACTGATCATGGAGCGCGGCAGCGGTGTCCGTGGCTCGGGAGACACCGGTGGTTTGGCAACCTGTGAATGCGCCACACGTTGCCAGCGCCAAAACAATGGCAGATAAACTGAGTGTTGGATTTGTCCTCATGTGCGTTTCCCCTTTCTTGGCTCTTCTTTACAAGGAATGAAACGGGAGGTCAATGTCGCCGATTACGATAGGATGCGAGCGGGCGCAGTTCGTCACTGCCAGTACAGTCGTGGCGCCCCCTCCTCGGGCGCTGGGGGTGTCGCGGACTCGGATACCGTCGGGATGGGCGGCCAGTATTGCGGGAGTCGGTACGGTGTTCGTATCCGATGCACGCGCTCCGACCCATCTTTCTCTTGCTCTCTCAATGAATCCAAGTATTGTTTTCTGAAGATGCCATCGAGGCCCTGATGTCACAGGCTAGCCTGTATTTGATTTCAGCAGGAAGCGCTTCGCCTTCCGACCCCGCGGGGACGATTCGGCATGCGCCGAAGGGACAAGGCGGTCCGCCCGCGCGTGAGGATCTGGTGCCTGCCCGCGTCGAATTCATCAAGCGGGGCCGGTGGGCGCACGCGGACGTGCTGCTCTGCCGGCTCGGGAAGGACTGTTGGGTCATCAAGGATTTTTCACCCCGTTCGTTTCTGATCCGCCGTCTCTGGGGTCCGTGGATGGTGCGGAGAGAATTTCGGGCATTGCAGCAGTTGCAGGGCATCGAAGGGGTGCCGCAAGAATCGTTCTGCGTGGACCGTCTTGCTTTTGGCTACCGCTACGAGGTTGGACTGCCCGTTAGCGAAGTGAGCAAGGCGTCATTCACGGCGCACTACTTCGAGGCACTCGAGTCCCTCGTCCACCAGATGCACGGTCGCGGTTTGGCGCATCTCGATCTGCGTTACAGCCGCAACATCCTCATGACCGAACGCGGCAAGCCATTCGTGATGGATTTTCAGTCTCACGTTCGACTCGATCGGTTGCCGCGGTGGTTGCGACAACGGTTCCGGAACCTGGATCTTTCCGGTGCCTACAAGCACTGGGCAAAACGACATCCTGTGTCGTTCACTGCCGACCGGGCCAGCATCCTCGCCGCGCATTTGCGCTGGCGACGCCTTTGGCTCTGGAAAGGCCTGGCAAGCGTCAAGGGATGGAGACGGCTGACTCGTCGGAAGGCCATGCGGAGTTCCGTACCCAAGAGCGCGTGAGGACGCGGCCGGGAATTCGAGGATCAGTCCACCACGACGCCGTACCGTTTCAGATCCAGAGTTGCGCGTTCATATGGGATGCCGTCGCGCGGTTGACGACAGCGAGCTTCACGTTGTATTCTGCGCAACGTTCATTTCCCGTCCACTGGGTTTGGCACATTTGCAGTGCGGCGAGTTACAGAGGGAGAGGTGGCTGAGTGGTCTAAAGCGACGGTTTGCTAAACCGTTGTACGGGTTAAACCGTACCGAGGGTTCGAATCCCTCCCTCTCCGTTTTTCCAATATCGCATGAAGTGCATCCACCAAGCTGAGAGAACGAGCACGCCGCGTGGTCTCCTGCACACATTTGAATCCAACCGGGGCAGGCCGCTGCCTGGAAGGGCTTGCCATGTATTGGTCTCAAGGCGGGTTTCACTTCATCCATTGGTCGAACCAAGCCTGGACCGCGGGCGCGTTGATCTCATGGCAACCGTCGAACAAGTCGAGCGCAAGCCGCTCGTTTCTGCCCGCGGCGTCGTAGATCGAGTGCAGGCGTGTGTACTGGTGGAGGGCGTCTCGTGCCGGGAAACTTGAGTCGTATTCGCCGACCTGAATCAGCAGCGGACGCGGGCAAATCAACCCGGCCACCTCGGCGCGGTCGCCCCAACGCAGCAAGTCCGGCAACGTTTGCGAGCCGCATATTGCCCATTGATGCAATCCCGTCACGGCGCTGCCCAGGTAGCCGCTGATGCACGCTGCTTTGATCCGACGGTCCGCCGCGGCGAGGCACATCGTCATCGTGCCGCCGAAGGAACAGCCGACGCAGCCGATCCGATTCGCATCCACTTCGCGGCGGGTCGCCAAGTAATCAATCGTGCGCATGCCGTCCCACACGTTGAGAGCGAGTTGGTTGTACCCGAAATGCTCTGCGCTGAGATGGCTGAGGTCGCACAAATCTTTCGAGGCGGGGACGCTCACCGTTGATCCGGCCCGTTCGCCAAAAGCCCGCCAATCCGGCGCGATGGTGACGTAGCCCGCTTCGGCCAAGGTCACAGCGAGATTCTTTGCATAGTCATAGGCGGGCTTGCCTGCCGCATCGAGGCCGACCATGGATTTGCCGCCCGCCCCGTGGCCATGTGCGCAAATCACCGCCGGGAATCTGCCCTTTGCCCGCGGCCGGCAGACCCATGCAACCACCGACATGCACCGCTCGGAATCGAAGACGATCTTGTCGCGAATGTAACCGGGAAACATGCAGCGTTCGAGCACCTGGGCGTCGAGGGGAACGCGCTGCGGAAAGCGTCCCAGCATTTTCCGAAATTGCTCCTCGAACCGGCCTCGCCATGTTTGATAATCAGACCGGCTGCTGCCGCGGAACAACAATGCGGTATGCTGGTGCACAGCCATCCTCGCGCACCAATCGAGCGTGCGGAGAGGCTTTG
This sequence comes from uncultured Verrucomicrobiota bacterium, assembly GCA_964582645.1. Classification (GTDB taxonomy): domain Bacteria; phylum Verrucomicrobiota; class Verrucomicrobiia; order Palsa-1439; family CAZOTB01; genus CAZOTB01. Next base: position 16,486 of record CAZOTB010000025.1, read on the forward strand.
TTGCTTTCGTTCGCAGTGCACACTTCGTCTTGTCCGGGATCGCGCCGGGCGGACAAGCGGAAGCTTGCACTCCGCACGATGCCGAACTACACAAGTTCCCGAGATGCGTATCCAGCCATTCCGCCGCGGCGGCGAAATCCAACTCCACCACTCCGTCGAAAACGTGGCGCTGGATGTGGCTGGCCTTCCACCCGAGCGGCGCGGTCGGCCCCGCTTTCGCAATCTGTAATTGAACCGGCCGAGGCGCGACCAATCGGGACACATCCGCGCTGCCGGTGTAGCAGACCAGGCTGACCGCGTGGATGCGCGGGTCGAGCGCCGCCGCGCCGGCAGCCACCGTCGCGCCGTCGTAAACGCCCACGCAACCAATCCGGGCGGCGTCCACATCGTCGCGTTGCACGAGGACATCGAAGGCGCGGATCGCGTCCCAGGTGTCCAGCGCCGTCCGGGTAGTGCCCCTCGTCTTCCCATAAAACTGATCCAACTCGTCGAGATAACGATCCGATCGTCCGCCGTAGGGCACTGCCGCGCATTCACCGAAGCCGCGCCGGTCGGGTGTGAGCGTGACGAAGCCGCGCTGCGCCAGGCGGACAGCGACGAGTTTGTGGTACTCCAGACACGCCATGCCGTTCCAGAGCCCGACGAGCGGGTCTTTGCCCGGACCCGCGCCGTGACAGCACAGCACGGCCGGGAATTGACCCTTCGCTTTCGGGCGGCATAGCCACGCCACCGTGGCCAGACCAGGCTCAATGTTGTAGATGATCTTCTCGCGAAGGTAGTCAGGGAAAGTCCGTCGCTCGACGCATTCGACGCGCAACAGCACACGTCGCGGCCGCGGCCCGAGCGACTGTTGGAATGCCGCCCGGCTTGCAAACGCTGTCGGCCGGACGGACGGAGTCGGCGACGCTGTGATCGGGTGAAAGAATTGTCGTTTCGAGCTGTTCATTTTGTCCACCGCGGTTGAATGAACGGGTGGCCATCGTGCCACTCGACCGGCTCGACCCGCAAGACGCTCTTCTTCTCGATCGGATCGTAGAAGTAGTAGCTCGTCAGCCAACCGAACTTCGTCTCGAACAATTCGAACGCGGCCGAGACACCGGCCGCGGCAGCCGATTCGATCCTCTTCTCGCCCGCCCAGTCCCAGCCGGTCGGCGCGCCGTGAAAATACGCGCTGCGTTGCCATGTCCAGCCATTGAGCGGATGGTCCGACCAGAGCCGGTACGTGCGCGTGATGAGGTTGTCGGTGATCAACAAGTGCCAACGCCCGTCCTTCTCCAACAGGAATGGCGACTCGGGGATTCCGTAGCCGACAATCTCCCATCGCGTGTAGCCCCAGCCGGGCTTGTCCACTTTGAAGATCGGGCCGAGGTCTTCCCAATCAACCAGGTTCTTCGAGCGAATCGCGCCGACGCAGCCGAGGCAGTTCTTCGTCAGTTCGGCAAACAACATCAGGTAGCCGTCCTCAAACGGCATCACATGGTAGTCCCGGCAGTGTTGGACACCGGGGCGACCGTAGAGATTCTGGTTCGGATGATAGACCGGATATTTCTCATGCACCGTCCACCGCTCCAGATCCGGCGACGTGGCGAGGCAGATGCCGGGCGCGCGCGCGTCGCCGGCTTTCTGATTGGCGTAGAGATAAAAGAGCCCGTCCTTCTTGATGATGGTGGGCGCGCCGTTCATGGGCGCGGGTTTGTGGACTTTCCAGGAAACGAAGTCCGCTGTGGAGGCGTGGCCTACGAGCGTGTCGCGCGTGCCGATCAATCCGCCGACCTCGACGCCGCGGATGTAGAACACGTGCCAGCGGCCGGCATGTTCGATCCACGTGTGGTCTTTGAGGTAATGCCCCGGCTCGGAGAAAAAGCCGCGGCACCGTGACTCCTGCCGGATGGCGCGGTTGAGCTTCCAGTTCTGTTTCGGAAAGGGCTGGAGAGTGCGCTTCATGGATCAGTGCCTCACGGCGTCACGACGAAACTGACTTTGAGCGATGCCGGAGATCTTCACGCGCCACCGCTCACTTTGGTTCAATGACCAAGACGGCATACACATCGAGATTCTCCAGCATCACCGTGCCACTGGTACCGGACACACGGCAGGCCCGTTTGCGCGGCGACTGACTTTCGGGCGTGAGGACACTAGCTCGGACCGTTTTCGCGCCTGCGAACTTCACGACGACGCGTCCGGCGGGCTGGTTGTGCAGGTTCACCAGGTGCACGTAACGACGACCCGTGCCCCGCTGCACGTAGCAGTTCGCCAACACGCCACGCCGGGCGCGCACCGAGAATGTCGGGCGATCGGCGAGCAGCCAGGCCAGCGCCTGCCGGAGATCGTCGGCCCGCTCGGGCACACGCCAGTTGGTCAGATCGAGGCCGAAGTTGTAGGTGTTGTCGGCGTTGAACAAGCTCGGCTGGGTGGACGGCGAGACAAGCTCGGGGATGTACACAACCCGGCCTGCGCCGACCTGGTGTCGCGCCCAGTGCTGCTTGTCGCCGAGCGCGGCTCGCCCGGCCGCGACGGGGTCGTTGGCATTGGCACCGTGTGGATCGAACACGAGGCCCGGCATCCGCACTGTGTCGGGCAGCACGGGGCGCAACCCGAAGTCGCTGCGCCGCCGACCCCAACCGTCGAGCGTGGAAGTCTGGCCGACCACGAGCAGGTTGCCGCCCGCTCTGACAAACTGAATCACGCGCGCGCATTGAGCGTCGTCGAGAAAGGCGAGGTTGGGCAACACCAGCACGCGCGCGTCAGCAGGCGAGTCGCCGGTGGCGATGTGGAACGGCACGCGGTCTTCGATGAGCAACTGCTCGATCTGCATCGCGGTCGCGTACGTGAGCGGTTCGGCGAATGCCATTGCACGCGCTTCGCGCCAGACAATGACATCCGCCACGGGCTCCAGATTCTGGTAATGCTCCCAATGTCGGGCCAGCCAGTCCGCGAATTGGCGCTTCGTTTCGCCTCCCGGCTGAAAATCCGCGTTGCATCCCGGGGCGTGGCCGAGACAGGTGACGCGCCCTGCATTGAGCGCAGCAGCATGGGCGAGTTGCAGTCGCAGGTTGCGCTCCGGCCGGTCGGGATGGTGCATGTAGTTGAAGAGGAACGTGCCCGAGGCGTTGGCCAGCTTGTGTTGCCGGACGCGTTGAATGACCTGCCCGTCGGCTGTGAGTTGCGGATCATAGCCATCTTCGTTTCCCATGATGTCCACGTGCCGGCAGTAGCTGCCCACCTCGTAGCCGCAGAGCAAAGCCGCGTTCTCGCGGACAGCCAGGCCGTGATTGCCGAGAATCGCGACGTTCGGGTCCAACTCATACGCGTACTCCGAGATGATCCGCGTCACGCGCGCCGTCCACGTGCACCGGAATCGAATCCATTCCTGCCACACGGGATCGGTGACGCGCCCCGTGGGGATCGCCGGCGCCGCCATCATGCCGGGCGGTTCGATGCCCTCGAGACGAGTATGGCCGAACCGACGTTTGCACGCTTGCGGATCATCGCCCCAGCGCCGGACCAGAAACGCGGTGAAGTCGCGTCGGCACGCGTCGCAGCGACAGGCGTTGTATGTCTCCGTCCCGCCGACTTCGAGGCCGTCGAGGTGCAGCAGGTCCACGCCGAGTTCGGCGACGGCGCGGCGCATCGAAGCCTGGAAGGCGGTGAGGTTGCCGGGTTTGTGGAAACAGATGTTTTTCCGCCATTCCTGATTGCCGTACACCGGCACGCGGCCCAGGGCGTCGCGCGCAAGCAGGTCCTCGCGTTTCAGCCGGTCGGCAGACAGCTCGGAATGAACCTGGTCGGCGCGGATATAGACACCGAGCCGCAACCCGTGCTTCTTGCAGTGCGCGGCCAGTTGTTTCTTGAGCGCGAACTCCTCCTCGTCCACGAAGTAGTTCTTGTCGTAGGCGGTGATCAGCACCGTCGCGCCAACCGCGAGGATCTCCTTCACGAACTGCTCGCTGTGTTCGTGTGCGTACTGTTGCTCGTCGTCCACCTGCGCCTGCCCGCTGCGTCGGCGATGGAACAACGTCTCCCACGCGCCGACGCAGGCGATGGGTTCGTTGCACACCCACGAAGGGCGCTTGCGTTTCTGCGGGAGATCCTCCAGAAATCGGAAGTCCACAAGCGGTTCGGTAAGGGAGAAGTCCTTGTGCATTGGGGGTGGTCACTCGATCTGCATCGGCGGGATGTTGCTGAACCAGGGAATTTCCTTGCTGATCAGGTACACGCCGCCGGGCTTGGTCGGAAACGCGAGCATTTCGCCCGGCACGTGGATGCGGTCGTAGATCGCCTGCTGTCTGGCTTGGTCCGCCACGGTGTCGAATCGCGTGTCTGCGGTCAGTTCATAGACTTTCACCTCGACGCCCGTGTCCGGCTCGCCGAGGAACGGATTGAGCATCCGCAGCGAATTTCCGCACAGGCTCTGAACGATGACGTACTGAACGCGGTTCGCCCGGCGCTCCGCAGTGACGAGAAACGCGCCCTGCGCGCGCAGCGAGTGGAAACAGACGTTGCCCTCGCTGGCCGGCACCGCGGGAAACACCCGCAACACACCGTCGTGGCTTTGCAGCAACATCTCGTTCAGAAACACGGTGAAGCCGGGCGGGGCGTCCACCTGGACATAGTAGGCATCGGGATTGGTAATGAAGCCCGATGGATTGAGCTGGCTGCACGCGTACTCCGCCATTTGCACACCTCGCTCGACGTGCCCCATCCGCAACAACGCGGTGGCCTGGATCGCTCCCGTGAACCCCGCCGCTTCGTGCGCCTTCTCTTTGCGGTAGGCGTAGGAGTCCTCGATCGTGCGGTGCCCCTGTTCGCGCCACTCCGCCGGGCCGTGATCGCGTCCGACGAGTTCCATCGGAAACACCGCCATGAACCGCGCCCAATCCCATTGATGCCAGAGCCCACCCTTGTCCGCGAACTCCAGCCACACGCCGCGTTCGTCGGCGGGCATCGCCGGCAACCGCGGCAGCAGTTTCCGCCAGTGCGACCGGAGCTTCACGTCCACCCCGAGTTCCTCCGCCGCCGCGAGCGCCATCTGAAACGTGCGGACGACCACCGGCAAATCCCACGCCGAGTTTGTGCCCGCACCCGCCACGGCGTATGTGGCGACTTCCATGAACACGGTCGGGAACAGGAACAGTTTGCCGTCCGAGTCCTCCTGCAGGTAGTCCTCGTAAAAGAGGGCGCATTCTTTCAACAACGGATACGCGTATCGCTTGAGGAACTCGCGGTCGCCGCTGAAGCGGTAGTGCCACCAAAAATGTTCCGCGATCCAACCGCCGCCGCCGATCCACGTCGAGAGCAGAATGCCGGGCGCGGTCTCGAGCCCATCCGGTCCCATCGAGATCGGGTACCGCGCGCCGCGCATCTTGAAATACGCCGCCGTGTCCTGTTTGCAGCGAGGGAGCACATCCGACATCAGTCGGTACAGCGGTTCGCCGAGTTCGAGCCGGTTGGCAGTGTACTGACCCCAGTACAAAATCTGCATGTTGATGTTGTTGTGAAAGTCGGCGTTCCAAGCCGGATAATTCTCTTTGATCAGGTTCGATTGCAACCCGGGACTCATCCGACCCGGTCGGCAACAACTCGCCTGCAAGTACAGCGCCGAGTACCACGCATGTTCGAGCTTGTCCCACGGCGTGCAGACGAACCCGCGCCGCCAGAACCAGTGCCACCACTCCCGATGCGTCGCCCGCAACGTCTCGAACTCGGCGGCCTGGGCGGCGTCGAGATTGCGGTGCGCCTCGGCCAGCGGGTTCTTCGAATCACGGCTGGTGACGATCGTGGCGCACAGCATCCATGCTCCCGCTGCCGGTACTCCGCCGACACTGATTCGTCCGCCGAGCTTCGCGACCTCCCATCCATTGCCATTGAGCCCGGCCATCAAGATAAAATGTTCGCCGCCCGGCAGGTTCTGGCGCACCCAGAAACGGCCGCCTTCGATGTGATACTCGGGCTGGTCCATCGCGTCGTCCCAATCACGCCAGAGCGTGAGATGCACCGGCGCAAGCCACGGCAGATCCTTGCCGGGGACGATGTGAGCCACGAACACATTCCGCGCGGCGTGAACGAACGCCATGAGTGTGATGCTGTTGTCCGGTCCGCGGCGGGCATGGCTCCGATCGCCGACCACGCGCCAGGTCTGGACCACCTCCGCGTGCGCGAACGACAGGCGTTGACGGAAACAACTCGTGAGCGAGGCCGGGTGTAGCTCAAGCCGCAGCATCCCGCCCGGCTTGCCGGTGGCGACTGCGGCTTCGGCTTTCTGGTTGGTCTGCTCCTGGATTTTGAGGAAGCGCAGATTGTCTTGGGCCGCCAGCACCTCGCGCAACTCGCGGAACGGGACAGCCGGGAAGTTGGGCCGCTTCCTGGGTGTGTAATCCCAGAGATCCGTCTTGCCGAAGCTGAACGTCAACGCCTCCGGCGCGCCGTAGGCCAGCACACCGAGATCGCCATTGCCCAGCGGCATGCCATTGATCCAGTTGGCCTGCGGCGCGCGGTGTTCGATGCAGTGATGGGCATCGAGGTATGCAATGGGGTCAACCCGGAAGCGATTCCAACCGGACGGCAAGACCTGGTCCACGCCCGCCGGCAGGATGCCGCGCCCGGCGGAACGTGTCCAGAAATCGGAGTCCACTCTTTTCATTGGGGTTTCATCCACAACAACCGGAAATTCTGTTTGGGCACTGTGATGCCTTCCCGCCACTGCGGCAAGTCTTCGTTGCGGTACTCGTCGCGGACCGTCCAGCGGTCGGATTTCATCTTGAGCCGGACCGTCTTCGCCTGCGCGGTCGGATTGCTCAAGACCGCGAGCACGTCCGGCGAATCACGCCGCGTGTAGCAGCTCACCAACACCTCGGGGTCATCCGCCGTGATCGTTGGATTCCCCCAGTAGCCGGTAAACTGCGCGTCGCGTCGCGGATCCTCCTCGCGCAACGTGATGCCAAACCGGCCATAGATGTCCGCGATCCTTTTCGCAGGCGTGGCGCAGACGTAGCCGTGGCTCATCTCAATGTCGTGCGGCAAGGTCATCGCCAGCGATTGTTCGGCGGCCCAGGCGTGGTCGTCGCGATACCATTTCTCGAAGTCCTTGAACCCGGCCAGGTCCGCTCCGCGCGCGAACTGATGGATGAACACCATCTGTGCTCCGTGAATGAACGGGTTCATCTCGACGAGCCAGTCGGTGCGCGGCACGTGGTGCGTGTAGAAGTTGTCCCACTTGCCGACGACCGCGCTGGCGTACTGTTCGCCCGGCAACCAGATGTCGGTGAACGTGTGGACGGGCAATACCCACAGCGAATGATTGTGGCTGAACACCCTGCAGCCGTTTCGGTGTGTAATGCGATAGATGCGTTTCAACTGCTCGCGCGCGCTGAGCATGGGAGTCGTCTTCGCCGCGCGCCCGAAGCTGTCGGTGTAACCGCAGCCGTGCGCGGCGTTGCCGCACCAATCAATCCCGTACATGTCGAAGTACGGCCCGATGCCGAACTCGCGCGCGAGCCGGTCGACATGCGCGACAACGACGTTGGCGAGAGTGCTGTTCGGGCAACCGCCGAACGCCGTGCCCGTCATCGGCTGCTTGCCGGCCCAGGTCGCGCCCCAGTAATCTTCGTAACCGCTGTTGTCGCCGAGTACGAACGCGCAACTGTACTGGTAGAGAAACTTGAAACCCTTCCTGCGCTTCTCCTCAACGCTCTTGCGCAAGCCTGCGGGGTCACGCGGCACCAGACTGATCCAGCTTTGCCACTTGCCGAGCTGGAAAATCCATTCGTGATCGCCCGAGTTCCAGCTTCGACGCGGCTGCGGCTTGGTCGGCGTCGCGGTCAGACCGAGCGGGTACGTGGCGGGGCGCGTCAACGTCACCGGCTTGTGGATCATCAACAGGGTGACCCGTGCCGTCTCTTTGCCGCGCTCGATGCGGACATTGGGTTTGCCCTTCTGATAGACCCAGTTCCCATCCGTCGGCGTGAAGAAGTGCAGGCCTGTTTTCAAGCTCGTCAGCCAGAAATGCCCCATGGCGGCGCGGCTGTTGGCGGCTTCGTCAATGCTCTCGAACAAATCAAGCAACAGGCGATCACCCTCCCACGTGCGCAGCAACGGAGCGAGGGCGTACGTGGCGCTGCCGGTGGCCACGGCGTATTCGAGCCGCATCGTTTTGATCTCGGCCGGCTCCGCCTTCGGCGGCGACATGGTCACCTTCGCCAGCCATTGCCCGTCGAAGTCCAGCGTCGCTTCATAGTCGAACTGGATGCCGGCTTTCCGCAGGCGACCGCGCCCCGTAAACGTCACGTTGTCTGCACGTTTTTGCTTCACACGCGGCGCGTCCCACGCGACGCGCTCTTCGCCCCTGTCGGTGGTCACGAACCATGTCACCGGCTGCGCGAGCACGTCCTCGCCGAGGGATTTCATTCGCACCGGGAACGGCGACGCACCCAGCATGTACTCCCGGTTCAACACCTTCACCCGCCTGCCCGACACAGCCACGGGCGTCCACGGCTCCGGCACGGTATGGTCCATGCCGGCGGTCGAGTTCACTTCATGATCGTGCGGCACTTCGAACGGTCTGGTTGCCACAACGGTGCCGATCATGGCGCGGACTGTGTACTTGCCCGGTGGGAGTGACGTCGGGAAGGGCAACGCACAACCGGCCAGCGCGTTGGTCGCAGTCACCGGAGCTTTGGAAAGCGTCTGCTTTCCATCGGCATCCGTCAGGGACACTTCGCCGCGCCGGTCGCCTTCCGGAGCGTTGCTCAGATCGAGCGTGACATCGAGCCGTCGCAGGTGCGGCCAGCATTTGTACGCGATCACAATCGGAGGTTTCGGCTGGAACTGTGCGTCGTACACGAAGCGGGTGTGGCCGGCAGCATCGGTCACCGTGATGGCAAGCAGGCTGTCCTTGCCCAACGGCGCGTTCGTCGCAAGCGAGCCGGTGGCCGGTGGCCCGGTGCCGAGGCGGAGAGTTGCTTTCCAATCGGGCGCGGCAGCGACGCGGGCGTCCACCTTGCCGGCAAGCAGGTCTCCGACGGATTCGAGCCTGACGGCGGGCGCGTCGTCACCGAAGGCCAGCGTGCCAAACACGGCGCTGTTTCCAAAACTCATTGTCGAGCCGTCGGCGGTCAGCGAATAGGCCCAGGTCGCGTAGCCACCGCTGCGTTGGTCCCAGTCGTGCATGAAATTGCCGGTCCAGATCACGCCCGGCTTCGGCAGTTCGACGCCGAGTTCTTGGAACGACAACGCGACCTCGGTGCTCCAGCCATCGCCGTCGAGGCCCGCGGCGCTGCGGGTCACGCCGTTCCACTTGGCGTCGCCGTTTTTCATGTCGAAGATCGTGTTGGCGCTGTTGACGACGATCTGAAACCGCGCGCGAGTCGGCTCCGCGGTTTCCCAGATGAACTCGATGGCCGCATCTTCCCAAACCCACGAATCGCGCTCGTTGTACTTCGTCAGCGGCTCGTTCACGCCCGTCGCGTGGAAACCGAGGTAGAGGTTCTCGGCGTCGTACATCAACTGCACCGTGCCGAGTTTTTCCGCGACCTCGTGCCTCCCCATCCGGCAGAGCAACGGCACTTTCGTGGCGGTGTCCCATTCCCCGACGGCGAGTTTGCCATCCAGCGTCGGCGGAGTCTTGCGAAGCGGGATGGTCAACTGCGGACGTCGGTACACACCGCCTGCCATCTGCGCGCGCAGGTCGGCATACTCCCGACGGATCGCTTCCGTCATCAGGATTGTGTCGTACACTTTGACCTCGTCCACAGAAGTCTTGTCAGCCGGGGACGAGAACGGCTCTTTGAACCAGTTGTTTGGATTGACGCTGAAGCTACCGGCTGGCTCGGGCGCCGGGAACGCCGCGCCTTTCGCTTCGCCGACCAACCCGCCATCCACGTAGAGCGTGAGTGACTCGGCGTTCCAGGTGACGACGACTTGATGCCACTCGGTCGGCTGCCAGTTCAAGACCGGGCTTTTCACAGGTGCGGCCCCGGTGATTTCGAGCGCAAGGACTGCTTCGGTGGCGGGCTTGGAGAGCAGCAACTTGTACTTGCCGGGAATCTCGGCGACGAAGAAGGCGTAGCCGCGCATATCGGTGGGCCGCCAGTTTTCAGCCCGCACCCAGAGACTCAGTGAACCTTGCCGGGGGTCAAAGTTGCCGGGCATGGCGTAGTCACAGCGTTCGTTGTCGAGCGTCTGAAAGCCGGCGCTGATGACGCCGGGCGCTTGCAGGTATTGCAGCGTGCGCGCGAAGTTGAGCGACTCCGCCTCGCCGGCCGCGTAGTCCGCCTTCTCGGTCTGGCCGTTGTAGGAGACGTGGAAGAGCAGGTCCGGTTCGGTTCCGGTCGTGTGCTGGGCAAGGAAAAGCCAAACGCAGGCTGAAGCCTGTACTCCAAACACTCGCAGCCACTTGGAAGGCGTTTGGAGTACACGCTTGAGCGTGCCCGTAATCCTCGAAATGAATCCCCGCCGCCGCTTCACAGCCCCTCCAGGAAGGGATACTTCAATCCCGCCGGCTCGATGCGGACGAGTTTGCTGCCCTCGTACGTCAACTCGTAGGTGGGCGTGTCGTTGGGCTTCACGTCGGGCCACAGGCCGAGGAAATTCACGGTGCCGGCTTTCTCGCGGGTGGTCCGCTTCGCCGCGCGATCAACCGCGGGGAAGCGATCGGCCATGCGCCACGCGGCGGCGAGCGCGCGCACGGCGGAGTAAGCACAGCACCCGGCCGGGATCAGGCAGGCAACAATGGGCCGGGAAGATTGCGCGGCCTGCTCTTGCGGAACGGTGACGGCGATGCCATCGGTGCGCCGATACCAACCGAGGTCGTTGGGAAAACTCCGCAAGCCGATCCACGAGCCGCGCAATCGTTCGAGCGCGTGGTCGGCATCGGTGTCTGGCAGGCGGGCGCGCAGCCGGGCGGGATCGGTGAACTGGCTCTGAAACACTTGGTTGATCGTGAACCGCTCGACGTCGCTCCAAAGGTCGGCGAGGCGTGTCCATTGCGGATCGAGGTCGGCGCAAGCGGCGAGTTCGCAGGCCAGCTCGATCATATCGGCCGTGCAGCAAAGCTCGCTGACGCCGCTGACCCCCGCGCGCGGGCCGTAGCCGGCCGTCTCGGGGAAATAGCCGCACGAACAGGCGCGGTTCGGATTGGAGATTGTGTCGCAGGCCGCCCAACGATAAACGCGGGCGGCGAGTTCGACGTAACGGCAGCCGAGTTCCGGCTCGCCATGACCGAGCAGATGCCGTCCGAGAACGACCAGGCCGATGACGCCGGTGATCGTGCCGTGGAAATGTCCCTTGAACCGCCCGTGCTCGTCGAAGGTCGGCGAGGTGCTGCCGCGTTGTTCCTGGAAGCCGCACAAGAATCCGCCCGCCAGTTCGAGCGCGAGCTCGAGGTCGTTCGGATCGTTCGTCCTGCCGGCGAGCATCGCCTGTGGACGCAGCAACACACCCGCGACAGGAGTGAAGTTCGTCCAGTGCATTTTGCCGAAATCACGATTGGGGAGCGGCGTGTTGGCGTCGTTCCAGAAACAGTCAGTCGGCCACCACAACACCCGGCTGAAATCGGGGACGAGACCCGGGATGCCCTGCCGGTCATGGAGCACGTCGCGGCGGGCGAGAGCGATGAGGCCCTGTTGCAGGCGGCGAATCCACGGCAGCGCCTCGGCGTCGCCCCGGTGGAAGCGCTGGACGAGATGGTAGAAGACCATCCCCTGATCCCACATGTGATAATAATACTGGCCCTGCGCCGGGTCGCTGTGATCGGGGACAAATGCCAGGCCGGTATCCGGGTGAAGGCAGGAACGCAGGTGTTGCCAGAGGCCCGCTTCGAGATCGGGATCGCCCGCTGCATCCCCGAGCACCTCGCGGACACATTGCCAGGCGATGAGCGCCCGGGAAGTCATGTCGCCGAAATCCCATTGCGAAGCACGGATGTGCGGCACAGGCGCGAGTTGCAGGTCGAAGTGCGGGCGGACGCCGTTGGCTGTGCGGCTCACGCTCTGGCTCATGAATCCGTCGCGTGCGAGACGAAGCCGTTGCTCGATTTGTTTCTTCATTCCGGGCGAGAACAGGCCGTGGCCGATTATTGCGGCAAAAGGCCCACGTCGTCGAGGGTGGCCTGGCCGTGTACGGCGAGCACGACGAGGAGGCGGTTCACTTCCGGGCAGTTGACCTGGAGCGTGCCCTCGAGCTTCTGCCACTTCTCCTCGTCGGCCAGCGGGAATTGCTCGGGCGCCACCTTCATGCACCGGGCGTACTCGTAGAAGTTATCCATCTTGGCGTCGTACATATACCCGCGGAGGAAGACCGTTCCCTTGCCCCTTGCGTAGAGGGAAAACCTGTGCGGCTTGCCGACTGGCAGCGCGCGATCGTCCAGGCTGATACCCTCGACCAGCGAGATGTGTTTGCCGATGGCGATGGCGGACTGCATGTGCGGCGACTCGATCCGCACGGCGCGTCTGCCGGTGTAAACCGCCGCGCCCGGCTCGCCGGTAACGTATTCGAATCTGTGGCCCGCACCGAGCCAGCCGTCGGCAGGATTGACGTACACCATGGCCGGCATCAGCGCCTTCTCGCCCGTGGGGAGCGCCACCCCGCGTTCGAGCAACGGCTTGTATTGCTCGTTCTCTTTCGTGATCGCGACAGTCACCGAATCCTCGAACCCGCCGTTGGCGATGAGGTTTGGCTTCTCTTGTGCGAAGAGCGGCGCACTGGCCCACAGGGCGGCACCGATGCCGACACTTGCGAATTGGAAAGTCATCCTAGTTCCCGTCCCAGAACACGTCGGTGCTGAGGTAAGGAAGCGGCGCCTTCAGCCACGCGACGTGCCCGTCCATGTAACACACGTTGAGACCGCCGTTGTGGCGGCGCTCGTCGTAGAACAACCCGTACCCATAACTCGGCGGCAACGTTTCGGCGTAGCCATCCATGATCATGGCGGTCTCGACCTGACGGGTGTAGTCGCGCAGATATTTCCAGCGATCGATGAAAAAGCCGAGCGCGGTGCCGTTGCCGCAGTAATCGAGGAATGTGCCGCCGGGCCCGTAGGTGTGTTCGGGATCGGAAGGGCACTTGAAGACCTCGGCGTTCTTCAAGTACGGAAAAATGGTCGGCGTCCAACCGCCGGTCACCCCTGCGCCGGGCGCAGCGGACCAGTACTGGGTGGCCGGCAGCGCGCTGTTGAAGTCCTCAGTATAGAGCAAACAGGCGAGTCCGAGTTGCTTGATGTTGCTCATGCAGGCGGCGCGGCGACCGTTCTCCCGGGCCTTGTTTAACGCGGGCAACAGCATGGCGGCGAGGATCGCGATGATGGCGATGACGACGAGCAACTCGATCAGGGTAAAGCCGCGTGCTTGGTGATTCGTGATTCGTGATCGGTGACGAATAACGAAGGACGAAGGACGAAGAACGAAGGACTGTTGTTTCATCGCATCCGCCGCCACCGTGCGAACACTCCGACGGCGAGCAGCAGGCACAGCGTCGTCGGTTCGGGAATCACAGTCAACACCACATCGTTGCCGGTGCCGCCGCTGTAGTTGATCTTGAGTCCGCGTGTGCCATCGAGCGACATGCCGAACTCGAGGCTCTGCGGGAGGCCCGTGAACGTGCCCGTCACAGGATCGGCGCCGTCATTGTGGATGATGACGAACTGATCGCCGAGCACCGGGATCAGCCCGAGCGTGTAGCTGAGGTTTGCCCCGTTCAGGCTGACGAGGCCGGTCACATCCACCTGATCGTGTCCGCTGCCGGGCGTCGTGGCGTTGAGTTCGACGACGAACGTCGAGTTCGCTGCCAGCGTGAGATTGCCGATATTGGTGATGACGCCGGTGCTGTCCCCGGGCGAGAGCGTGCCGCCGCCTGCGATCGTCGTGTTGGCGGTGATCGTGCCAAGGCCGGTCAACGAAGCGTTGCTGGAGACGGTGAGGCCGTTGGCAAACGAATGGCCTCCGCCGACGAGGTTCAACGTCGCGGCGCGGGCGCCATCGCCGACCGTTGTCAGCGAGCCATTCGCGACGGTGGTGTTCCGTGTGTTGAGGGTGCCGCCGTTGAAGGTGAGGGTGGAACGAGTGCCGTTGGTCACAAAGAGCCGGTCCAACGTGGCCGTGCCGCTGTCCAGAGTGAGATTTCCATCGCCACCGGAACCGGCGGTGAGCGTGGCGGTGTTACCGGCATTGGTAACGAAGAGGCTGCCGCCGCTGAGGATGACAGCGTTGTTTGTAGAGGCTGCGCCGCCGCCGATCACAAGACTGGTCGCCACTGTCATTGTGCCGCCCAAATCCACACGGACCTGGCTGCGCGAGCCGTTGTTGCCGACGCTAATCCCCGCGCCGATGACACTGAGGCGCCCGCCGTTGGTGACGAGGATCTGATTGCCCGAACCGTGGTGCCCGAGGTTGATGGTGTTGACCTCCCAGAGCGAACTGGTGCCTGTCACCACAGCCAGGTTGTTACTGCCTGCGCCGCTGGGATCGAGGCCGAACACCGCGTCACCGCCGAGCATCTTGCCGCCATCAGCGACGATAATCTGGTTGGACGGTCCACCGATGTAGCCGACGTAGTACACGCCGGCGTTGTTGACCGTCGCGTTGTTGGAGACGATGAGCGCGTTGTTTCTCCCGAAGTAGCCGATGAACGCCGAGAGCCCATTCTGGTTATTGAGCACCGAGCCCGATCCGGTCACGATGAGGCGGTTGCCCGCGCCGACGGTGCCCAGGGTAATGGTCTGGTTGTTCACGGTCGCGCCGTTGCTGATGATCATCTGACTGTTGTCGCCGAACCGCCCGACCTCGATGGACCCGCTGTTGGTCAGCACGGTGCCGCTGCCCGTCACGGTCAGAATGCCCGTGCCGCCCGCGCTGTCGCCGAGGCGGATAAGCCCGCTGTGGACGACGTTGGTGCCGCTGGTGGCGTTCATTCGGCCGGTGGAGCCGGCAGCGTTGCCGATGTTGATCAACCCGCCCGAGCCGACATCGGTCAGCGAACTGCCGCTGAGATTGATCGTTCCGTTCGTCACGCTGATCGCGCCGGCGATGAGCGTGCCGGAGTTATTCACGGTACCGATGCCGACGCCGAGGTTGTTGATGCGTGCGGTCCCGCCCGACTGCACCGTCAAGTCACCGTACCCACTGTAGCCGATGAGCGCGCCCGCACTGCCGGCCACGTTGGTGAC
>CAZOTB010000025.1:31649-49687 GCA_964582645.1 uncultured Verrucomicrobiota bacterium
CGCCCGAGGCGACGGAGAGGGAGTTTTCGGCGGTCGCACCGGCGGCAAATCCAACGAAGACGTTGGTGGAGAAGACGCTGCTGCCGGAGTAGATCGTGAACCGATTGGTGGGCGAGTTATACCCGACGTACAGGCTCGAGGAAACGACCCTGCCGCCATTGCTGACGACGATCGTGTTGCCGGGGCCGTTCACGCCGAGCAGAATCGCGGCGCTGTTGCTCCACACCGAGTTGTTCCCGGTCACGAGCGCACTGTTGTCGCGTCCGCCGCTGACCGCATCGGTGGAGAAGTAGGTGGTGGCGCTGTTGACGACGCCCCCGTCGGCGACGATCAAGGAGTTGGTCTTGCCCGCGTAGCCGATGTACAGGGTGCCGCTGCCCGCGTTGAACTGGGCATTGTTGGTCACAACGATCCGGCTATTGACGCCGAGATAACCGAGAGAGTAAGTCCCGGAATTGTTCCACACGGTGCTCGGTCCCGAAACCTGGATCAGGTTGCCGTTCCCCGTGAACCCCACAGCACCGCCCCCACTGAGAACGGTGCCGCCATTGATGTAGAACGCGCCGAGTCCGAACCGTCCCACCGTGAGATCGCCTCCGCCGATTCCGTTGGTGACAACGAGCGTGCCGCCGGACATCGAGACCGTGCTGTTGGCGCCGGCATTCTGCCCGATCCAGAACAGGTTCGGGACCGTCCAGGCGTTGGCGCCGAGGTCCAGAGTCACAGTGCCGCTGGTGGGATTGAAGAACGAGTTCGAGGAGGTCTGGTCGGACGTGAGAGTGATGGTGTAGCTGCTGGCGAGGTTAAACTGGGCGTTGTCGCCCGCGCCGGGCACGCCCGCGCTCCAGTTGGCGGGGTTGGTGAAATTGCCGCTGCCCGCGGTCCAATACGAGTCCGCGGCGAAGCTCGGCTGGGCCAACCCAACCATCACCATACCGCAGAGGCCGGTGATCAATGCTCGAATTTTCATGCATACACCTCGTGCAATGGGGAGACGGTCTCCGCCTCCGTGGGAACGGCGCAGCCGCAGGAGTGACGTAGCGTCAGCCCCGGCTGCAAAATCTTCTGCGTCGAAGGGACGACGCTGCCGCGAATCAATTTGTGCAAGAGCGATGCGGCTTGATGCCCGATTTCCTCGGCAGGGACGCGCAACAGGGAAAGCGGCGGTCGAATGCCTCCGGAGTGCTCGGTGCCGTAGGCCATCACGGGCAGGTCCTCGGGCACGCGCAGACCGCGATGCTCGGCCTCGTACACCAGCGCCTCGGCTTTGTAGTAGTTATCCACCAACACCGCGTCGGGTAACGGCGCACGTGCCAGCAGTTGCCGGGCGGCGTGACGGGCCTCGGTCGCGGTCGGGCAAGGCTCGAACCAGGACGAATCCACAGTCGCCCCATGCTCCTTCAGCGTCTCTCCAAAGTACCCGAACTTGGCGGAAAAGCTCCCCTCCATCCGCCCCAGGAATCCGATCCGCCGGTACCCGTGTGCAAGCAGATGCTCGGTCGCCATGCGCACACCGGCGCGCTGATCGTAATCCACATTGGGTCCGAGCTCGGAGTCGCCGGCCAACATGACAAAGGGAAAGTCTCGTTTTCGCAACTCGCGCATCAGCGGGGCGAACTCGATGCCAATGAACATCGAGCCGTGGAACCGTACGATCTGCTTCCAAGCCGCATAGAGGTCGTTGACCTCGGGACGAGACGGGAGCGAGACCAACATCAGGTCGGCGCCACACGCCGCCGCGCCTGTGGTGCAACCTTGCACGAATTTCAACACCACGTCGGCGTTGTACGACTCGCGGATGTCCTGTTGCGGCGGCAGCACCATCGCCAGATGCGTGGTTTGTGGACGAGGGCATTCGGCGCCGCGTTTCGAAACGAATGTGCCTTTGCCCTGGTGTCGCACGAGCAACCCCTCCCGGACCAGGTCATCGAGTGCGGAATGCATCGTCACATACGAAACGCCGAATCGTTGAGCCAGCGCTTCGGTCGTGGGAATCTTCGTGCCTTCGGCCAGGGGATGGGAGTGGAGATGGTCGCGCAGCAGAGTGTAAATCCGTCGCCGTTTTTTCGATCCACCCCGAAGTCGGTTAAAATCGTCCAAGTGCATATCTTCAAACTTATTTAAATAAATATAGAAACGAGCTTGAAAGTCAATCTCAATATCGGTTAAGAGAGCCCACGGGGAGGATGATCCCAGGGAATTGTTGCGACCGAATATGAACTCACTCTTGGGACTTCAGCGCAGAGTCCCGGACAGCCCGTGAACACCCTCCTTCCTCTCTTCGATGCGAATGGATGGTTCGGTTGTCCTTGCACGGGCCCGCCTGCATTTCGCATCGCGGCTGATTACCTGGCCCATCTGGACCGACTCGGCGTGCAGCGCGGATTGGTCTGGCACGCCGAGGCCCAGCAACTGAATCCCATTACGGGCAACCGCAGGCTCATCACGGAGCTGCGACAGATCCGGGATGCCACGGAGCGGCTCGTGCCCTCGTTCGTGATCGGCGCGCAGTTGGCGTACGAGCGCGGCGCTGTCGAGGAATTGAAGACCGCCATGCGCTCACACGCGGTGAGGGCACTGCGGGTGTTCCCGGGTTCACTCCAACACACGCTTGGCCAACTTGAACCAGTGATCGAAGCCGTGCTGCCGTTACAGCCGGTACTCCTGTTCGATCGCATGGATGCGCTGGTACCGAATGAACTGCTGGCCCTCGCAGAGAGATTCCCTTCGGTGCCCATGGTGTACATGCAGGGAATGTGGCCGAACCTGCCCACGATGCTCGATCTGATGCGGCGACGACCGAACGTGCTGGTGGACACTTCCTGGATTCACACACGCGGCAGCATCGAGTTGATCGCACGGCAATTCGGCGCTGAACGTCTCCTCTTCAGTCTCGGTTTCAAATCGCACGCCGGCGCGAGCATTGCCGAACTGGCGCGCGTCGAGTTGCCCGACCCCGAGCGCGAGAAGATTGCGCACGGCAATCTGGAGAAACTACTCGGCCTCACACCGATTACTGCGAGCGCGCCGAAGCGGACGGCTTCACTCTGGCACAAACTGCTCGACGGCCAACCGCTCGGCGTGGACCTGGTGGATGCACATGGCCACATGGGACCGCTTGGTCGTTGGGTGGTGGGCGACCGCGAATGGGAGGAGCAGATTCCCGACACGATCCGTCGCATGGAAAAGATCGGAATGCGGACCATGATCATCTCGGGCACACACGCCCTCTTCGGTCATCCGCTCGAAGGTAATCGCCTCTTGGAACAGCAGATTGGAGGTTATGGGGAACGTTTTCGCGGGTACTTTGTCTTCAACCCGTTCTACGCCGGCGAACTGGCGCCCGTGTTTGACGAGTTCTTTGCGCGCCCCTTCTTTGTTGGGTTCAAGATTCACACCAGTGCGTGGCGCATCCCGGTGACCGATCGCCGGTTCGAGCCGGTCTGGCAATACGCGCATCACCATCGGCTACCGATCCTCCTGCACACATGGGAAGGGCCATGGGACACGCCTTCGATGCTCACAGACATCGTGAAACGGTACCCTGACGCCATCTTCCTGCTCGGACACTCCGGCGGCGGCACGGGCGCGCGACCCGAGGCGGAGCAACTCGCCATCGAAAACCCCAACGTCCACCTCGAATGGTGCGGAAGCTTCACCACGCCGCTGTCGTACGAGGAAACGATCCGCAAAGTCGGCCACGACCGCGTCGTGTTCGGCACCGACGGCATTCTGCACTCGTTCGTCTGGGAACTGGGCCGCCTGCTTTCCCTCGATGTGCCCGAGGAAACTTTGCTGCCGGTTCTCGGCGCGAACATGCGAAAACTTCTATCGCTGCGCCGGTAGCAGAGGCGGGGCTTCAGCGTTCTGTCTGGTACAATCGCGCGCCGAACAACGCAAACACCATGAGCAGAGCACAGAGGCCAAAGAAGCATTGGAACTGACCCAGCATTAGCGGACCGATTCCCATGCTCATATGCTTGAGCGATTGGACCAGCGGCACCGCCAGGAGCGCGCCCAAGCCGGCCACACCAAACGTCGTCAGATTGGCGATGGCGAAGTAAACGGGCCGGGCGGGTGTGTCCGGGACCGACGCGTAGAGCGAGGCGTTGTACGCAACGCCGTACACGGATTCGGCCAGGCCGGCAATCGCCCATCCGACGAACACGGGCCAGATTCGATCGGGAGTGCTGAACACAAACGAAGCGAAGAAGACTGGAGGGAACGGATCACCGTGGCGGCTCGCGCTTGTTGGCGGGCGCGCCGTTTGGTTCCTCCTCGTCATCGAGTTCGATCTCCTTGCGAATGTTGCGTCGCACCCAGGGGCGTATCAGGCCGTAGAGCAAATAGCTGACGAACACGAGCGCCAGGATGATCGGATAGAATCGTGCAGCGAACATCGCCAGCAGCGCGAGCACGACGATGGCGATCACCACCGTGCGCCACGGTTTCTCCAGCGTCCAATTCAGATTCTTGAAACTCGGATAGCGCACGTGACTGATCATCATAAACGACAGCAGCACCATGATAAGGAGGATCGCCCATTTCCATTTGCCCAACTCGCGCTCGTGCTCGTTAAGCCAGAGGATGAACAACGTCAGCGACACCGCCACGCCTGCCGCAGCGGGAATAGGGAAGCCGATGAACTCCTTGAGTTCGGTGGGAGGAAGAATGTTGAACCGGGCCAGCCGCATTGCCCCGCATGCCAGAAAAATGAACGCGATGATCCAACCAAGCTGCGGGAAGTCCTCGAGCGGGATCGAAGCCACCAACAGCGCCGGCGCCAGTCCGAAGGAAACGAGGTCGGCCAACGAGTCGAGCTCTTTGCCGAACATGCTCTCGCGTTTCACCATGCGCGCCACCATTCCGTCGAGGAAATCGAATACAAACGCCGCCAGAATCCACAGGATGCCTCTCCGATAGTGCGCGTAGGCCTCGAACACCGGTAGCGGTGCGAACTTGCCCGTCGCAATCGTGATCACGGCCTGATAGCCGCAGAACAGGTTGCCCGCGGTCATGAACGTGGGCAAAACGAAAATCTTGATGCGGTCGCTGTTACCTGATTCGGGCAAGGATCGTTTCCCCTCCTCTCACGTGGTCTCCGAGTTTCACCGTCACTTCGACGTCGGCCGGTAAAAAGACATCCACGCGCGACCCGAAGCGGATCATCCCGAGATGATCGCCCTTGGCCAGCGCATCGCCCTCCTTGCACCAGGTGCAGATCCGGCGTGCGATGAGCCCTGCGATCTGGCGGACGGATACGCGCATGCCCTCGCCCTCGATGCCGATGAGCTGGTTCTCATTCACGGTGGCGCAGGAGGGACTGATCGCGTTGGCGAACTTACCGGGCGCGTACTGGATCGTTTTCACCGTGCCCGCAATCGGGGTCCGCTGGGTGTGAATGTCGAACACCGACAGGAAAATGCTGACCCGTTTCGATCGCGCGGCGCGGAAGACAGGTTCGTCGGTTTCCTCGATCACGTCCACCTTGCCCGTGGCGGGCGCGACGATGTCTTTCGGGTCCGCAGAAACGTTCGGCGCGGGATCACGGAAAAAATAAAGCGTGAACAGAAGCAGCAGGACCGCGACGACCAGTCCGATCGTCGTGAACTTCGCCAACACGAGAATCAGCAACGCCTCGGTGGCGAAGATCCACTTTCCTTCGCTGAACGCTTTCATTGCGGTGTGCGACTCTACCCGATGAATTGTACGCGACAACAGTGAATTTTGCAGCAGGGGTGTGAAGCGCGTGCCCTTGCGCAGTTACGCTCGGCATTCCGTTGAATCCGCATGTCATGCGCGCTGCATCTAAACCGGTAAGGCAAGTGGTGATGATCATCAAAGTAGTTCTGGGTGTCCTTGCAGGCGGCTTGCTCGGATTTGGGTATTATAAACTCATCGGCTGTCCTACCGGCGGTTGTCCGTTGACCAGCAACCCTTGGACGAGTACGCTCTACGGCATGGTGGTAGGCGCACTTGTCGCAAGCAGTTTCAACTAGAAAGGCACACTATGAGCATCGAACGCTACATTCGGATCATTGCAGGATCATTCGTTCTGATCAGTCTCGCGTTGGCGCACTGGGCGCACCCGTATTGGCTCTGGTTTACAGTGTTCGTGGGCGCAAACCTCCTCCAATCAGGATTCACCCGGTGGTGCCTGATGGAAATCATCCTCAAAAAGCTCGGCGTCGGCGGTTCGTGCGCCTCGGGACAAACACCCCAATCGTGACTCGGGACGCTCTTGCTTCCCTCATTGCAGTTCATTCCCCGTTTTCCCGACCAACGGGATTCGGGGGTATTACTCCGACCATGAAATTCTCGAAACGTTCAACCACAAACCACAGGAGACACCAATGGAAGTTGTGATCCATGCCCCGCACCTTACGCTGGGAAACGGTTTCAAAACCGCCATCGAACAGAAAATTGGCCGAGTCGAACAGTACGAACCCCGCGCCGTGCGCGCGCACGTTCACATTCGTAAAGCGAGCGCGCATCATTCCAAGGAACAGTACGTCGTCACCGTGCACTGCCAGGTGCCGGGCGACGACGTGAGCGCTGAGGACCGGGGTCCGGACGCATTAACCGCGCTGGATGTGGTTGCGGAGAAGATCGAGCGCCGGCTGCGGAAGCGGAAGACCGCCCGTCTGGAAAAGCGTGTACATGGCAGTCCGCGCGTGAGAGAGAAGAAGTGAACGACCCACGCGCGCTCCGCGGCGCGGGGGAAGTCAACGTCAGCCACGTTCAGGTCGGCCAGGGGCACAACCACGAGCCGTCCGGGGCGGAACTGCGGCCGGCCCCGTCCCATAAACCGATTCGAATCCCGGTGGATCCTGCTCGTGTGTGGTCGCCGTAACCAGCGACATGAAGATTCTCCATACCTATGTGACTCGGGAATTGCTGGTGACGATGTTGTTCGCGTTGGCGGTGTTCACCTTCATCCTGCTCGCCGTAAAGATTCTGCCGGAAATCATGCGTCTCCTCGGGGCGGGGCAGGTGCCGGCGGACACCGTGCTGCGATCCATTGGCTTGATGCTTCCCCAGTTGTTGATTCTCTCCCTGCCGATGGCGTTGCTGTCCGCGGTCCTGCTCGTGTTCGGGCGGTTCTCCGCCGACAATGAGATCAATGCCATGCGGACGAGCGGCGTGGATTTGCTGAGCATCGCTTCCCCGGTTCTGTTGATCTCGGTCCTGCTCGTCGGCATCTGTCTCTACATCAACTGTCACCTGGGGCCGGAGTGCCGGCTGGCATACCGGCGGTTGCTGGTGAACGCAGGCTTGCGCGATCCGGCCGCCTTGATCGAAGCGGGGCAGTACTCCCGCTCGTTCCCCGGCTACATCGTCCATGCCGCGGAGCGGAAATCCAACACGCTCTTTCAACTCAACGTGTACGTCCTCGACCCCACCGGGCGGGTGTTCCAGAATCTGCGCGCGGACCGGGCCGAAGTGCAGGTGCGATCCGCTGAAAAGAAACTGGAGCTGACGTTGTTCAACCTTCGTGGCGAAGTCTGCGACCCCGACGAGCCGGTCGATCGCCGTAAGTGGCGCGCCGGAATCCGTGCCGATTCCTATCCGCTGACGTTTGATCTGACCAAGTTGCTCGCGGAGACCCATTCGAGACGAGAGCCGAAGTACCTGGTGATATCCGAGTTGTTCGACGCGATCTCGGAATTGCGCCAGCAGGGCATCTCCACCGCCCCGCTCTGGCTCGAGGTCCACAAGCGCGTGGCGGGATCGTTCGCCTGCCTGGCGTTTGCGCTGATCGCGGTGCCGCTCGGAATGAGAACCCAGCGTCGGGAGACCTCTATCGGGGTCGCGTTGAGCCTCGCGCTGGCGGCGGGGTACTATATGTTTCTTATCGTGGCGTCAGCCTTGGAACACAAACCTCATTGCTACCCGGAATTGATTGTCTGGGCACCCAACATTGTGTATGAAGCTTTTGGTTTGTGGATGCTCTGGCGGGCATCGCGGGTGTGAACCCGGTGCTGGTTGGCTCATGAGGATAATCCAAAATCTGGTTGTGGCCGCGCGAAACTGGTTGCCTGCAATGGGCATTGCGCGAATGGTCACGCCCCGCGTCGCGGTCGGCGACGGCGGTACCCGCAGCGACGGCCAGTTCCAAATCCAGCGGTGCGGCGGCCTCACATGGCGCGTCCGCACCGAAGATTGGAACGAGCCAGTCCAACGGATCCTGGACGACCCGGATGGGTTTCTCGAAGGCCGTGCCTCGATTCGAAAACAAAAGCGATCCCGGACCGTCGGCATCGCCGATGGGTATGTCGTCAAGCGCTACACCTTCCGCAACCTCGAGACGAGTCTGAAAGACCTGTTCCGTAGCTCCTATGCCTTGCGCGCCCTGAGCAAGGCGCGACAGTTGGAACGGGCCGGCATCCCCGCGCCGATTCCCGTGGCGGCGGCGGAAAAACGCGTGATGGGGATTTTGCTGCGAAGCTATTTCGTGATGCGAGAGCTTCCCGCCATCACACCGCTCGATGAATGGACCGGCGACAAACGCAAGTCCATCCAGGACCTCGCCCGATGTCTGGTGGAGCTTCACCAAGCTGGTTTCTCCCACCGGGATATGCGTCACCGCAACGTTGTGTTCGACCCGAATGGACGCGTGTATCTGTTGGACCTCGAACAGGTCAGTTACGTCCGGACGGTATCGGAGGCTTGTGCCATCGCGGACATCGCCTGGCTGGCCCGGGACGCACCGAATCTCGAGTCGGCCTCCCTGGCAGACCGCGCCCGATTCCTGCGCGAGTATTGCGAGCGGCGGGGCATCCAGAACTGGCGCGATTGGTGGAGACGGATCGAGCGACGCGTGGCCTACCTCAACTCCGGTGGCCGTGGCGCGCCGCCGCCGCCGAAACGCCCGCTCAAGGTCACCGTCGAAGGGGATTGGTCTCATCCGCCCTTTTGGAACAGGTACTCGGACCAACCGAACCGGATCCCGAAATCGGCGAAGCATCGGTTCCAATGGGAGCAGGTGAAAGAATACGCTCTCATGGGGTGTACGGCGGCCTGCGCTTCGCCGTTGGTGCTCTGGAATTGCCTCAATGTCAAACCCATGCACCGAAGGCCCCATCCGAGATCGTTCGTATGCCTGGGTGTCTCCTGTTCGTCACGGTACAATGAGGATACCGTCGAGATGGTCGAGGAACTCGGCGTGGAAGAGTTGCTCGTGCGAGTCCCGACGTGGGACCTGGCGCGGCTCGATGACTATCACCGCTTCGTCCAGCAATTTCCCGGAAAACGCTTCCTGATCAACATTCTGCAGAGTCGCGAGAGCGTAACCGATCCCAAAGGCTGGAGCGTCGCACTGCGGCAAATCTTCGAGCGGTTTCAACCCATCACTTCGTTCTTCCAGATCGGCAACGCCAGCAACCGCACCAAATGGGGCTGCCAGCACATTGGCGAGTACCTGACCCTGCTGGAAATCGCCGAGCGGGTTCGCGCGGACTTTCCCGAGATCAAGCTGGTCGGTTCGTCGGTGATTGATTTTGCCCCGCTGTACTCGGCGCGCACGCTGATCAACTTTCGAGACTACCGCCTCGACGCAGCCAGCTCGCTCTTGTACGTGAATCGCCGTGGGTCGCCGTTCAGCCGGCAGTTTCATCTGTTCGACCTGGACACCAAGATCCGCGTTCTCGCCGCGATGCTGCGCATCTCCAACCGAAGCGCGCAGCGCCTCTGGATCACCGAAACGAATTGGCCGCTGTTGAACACCTATCCCTACACCCCCAACTCCGGCAACGCGGACCGGACGGTGGACGAGCCAACCCAGGCGCAATATCTAAAAGAGTACTACCAAATCGCCTATCAGGGCGGTCAGGTCGAGAAGGTGTACTGGTGGCAACTGATCGCGCCGGGATATGGACTCGTGGATTCCCGATCGGGAACGCTGCGCAAACGTCCCTCCTACTACGCCTTCAAGGACCTCTTGCACGGTGGCCTGCCAACTGCGGAGTCACAGTGAGATTCCCCTTCGCACAACACTGCTTCACCATTCTGGGGGTCGGTATCCTCTTCCTCTCGGCGGGCTGCGGTCGCAAGGAGCAGCGAACCACGGCGGAACTTCCGCCCGTTCAGGCGCGGACAATCGAAATCCAGCCGCAAAAGGTGCCCGAAACCTATGATGTGGTCGGCACCGTGCGCCCCAAAATGTCGGCCACGGTCGCAGCGAAACTCACCGCGGTGATCCAGACCATCGCCGTCAAGCCGGGCGACACGGTGAAAATCGGTGACCCGCTCGCGCAACTCGACGACCGCGAAGCGCGCGCCGAGTTCGAGCGCGCCCAATCCGAGTTCGACCGCTCCAAGTCGTTGCTCGAAACGGAGGCCACCACGCGGGCGGAGTTCGACGCCGTCGAGGCGCGCTACCGGGTCGCCAAGGCCAACCTGAGCTACACCAGCATCGCCGCGCCGTTTGATGGGATCGTCTCGGAAAAACTCTGCGACGCGGGCGACCTCGCCACGCCGGGCAAGCCGCTCTTTCGAGTCGAGCAACCCACGGATTTCCGTCTGGAAGCCTACGTGCCCGAACGGTTCTCGACCGCCGTGCAGGTCGGAACGAAAGTCCGCGTCGTGGTCGAGGCAGTCGGGGGCGACTGTGAAGGCACCGTGGGCGAGGTCATTCCCGTAACGGACCCGGCTACGCGCAGCTTCCTCGTCAAAGTGGATTTGCAGCCGTCCAAGCCCCTCAAGTCCGGCATGTTTGGTCGCGCACGGATTGTGGTCGGCGAGCGGACGGGCTTCTTCGTGCCGAAGTCCGCCGTGAAAGAACGAGGGCAACTGACTTTCGTGTACGTGGTGAACGAGGGCCGGGCACAGATGCGATTGGTAAAGCCAGGAAAGGTCAGCGGCGAACAAGTCGAGCTGCTGTCGGGCGTCCAAGGCGGCGAGAAAGTGATTGTGGTGCCGAACAGTGACATCTTCGACGGACAACGCGTCAGTTTGTAGTCGAACGCTTCCGCGCGGAGTTGGGATATGAGCGAGAACTCCACGTCCGCGCTGAAGCGCTCGAGTACAAGCCTCGGCCTCGCCGGCCGCATTGCCCATTTCTTCATTCACTCGAAGCTCACCCCGCTTCTCATCGCTGCTTCGATTCTGCTGGGGCTGGGCGCGGTGCTGCTGCTGCCCCGCGAGGAGGAGCCGCAGATCGTCGTGCCGATGATTGACATCTACGTGCAGATGCCCGGCGCGTCGGCAAAGGAAATCGAAGAACGGGTCACCAAGCCAATGGAGCGGCTGCTCTGGGAAATCCCGGGCGTCGAGTACATCTATTCCACCTCCTCACCCGGTTCGGCGCTGACCATCGTGCGCTTCGTCGTCGGTGAGGACGAAGAGAAAAGCATCGTGCGGCTCAACCAGAAGATGCTCGCCAACTTCGACCTGATCCCGCCCGGCTGCTCGCAACCGCTGATCAAGCCCCGCTCGATTGACGACGTGCCGATCCTCGCGCTCACACTGTGGAGCGACCGCTACGATCATTTCACGTTGCGGCGCGTGGCGGCGGAACTGCGTGACCAGATCAAACAGGTGACGGACGTTTCCGAGGTGAAACTCATCGGCGGGCAGCGGCGTCAGGTGCGCGTATTGATTGATCAAGCTCGCGCTGCCGCGTATCGCGTCGGCCACACCAACCTGTTGTCGAAGATCGCGCTCGCGAACCAGCAGTTGGAGGCCGGCAGCTATGTGTCGGGAAATCAGGAACTACTGGTCGAGGCGGGCGGATTTCTGCGTAGCGCCGAGGACGTGGGCAATGTCGTGGTCGGCGTTTATGGCAACCGGCCTGTCTATCTCCGCGACATCGCCAGGATCGAAGACGGAGCGGAAGAACCCGCGGATTACGTCTTCTTTGCGTCCGGGAACGCCGCCCGAGGCGGTGATTCGGAGACTCTTACCGCCAGGGAGGGCGGCGTTCCTTTCCCCGCCGTCACCATCACCGTCGCCAAACGCAAGGGAACGAACGCCGCCATCATCGCCGACCGCGTGCTGGAGAAAGTCAACGGTCTGAAAGGCGTGCTCATCCCGAGCGATATTCACCTCGCCACCACGCGCAACTACGGCGAGACCGCCACGCACAAATCCAACGAACTGCTCTGGCACATGCTCATCGCCATCGTGTCGGTCTCGATCCTCATCGCCATCACGCTCGGCCTGCGCGAATCCGGCATCGTCGCCATCGCCATCCCGGTCACCCTCGCCCTCACGCTCGCCGTGTTTTACTTCTTTGGCTACACGATCAACCGCGTCACGCTCTTCGCGCTCATCTTCTCCATCGGCATCCTCGTGGACGACGCCATCGTGGTCGTCGAAAACATCGTGCGCCATTACCGGTTGCCCGAGAGCCGGGGACGTCCAGTCCTCGATGTCGCGGTCGAAGCGGTGAACGAAGTCGGCAACCCGACCATCCTGGCGACGTTTGCCGTGATTGCGGCGATCCTGCCCATGGCGTTCGTGCGCGGATTGATGGGGCCGTACATGGAGCCGATCCCAGTCGGCGCGTCGGCGGCCATGTTCTTCTCGCTGCTCGTCGCCTTCATCGTCACGCCCTGGGCCAGCCTGCGCCTGTTGAGCCGGGAACGAGAGGAAAGTCACGCCGCCGAAGGTTGGACCACCCGGCTGTATCGGCGCGTGATGGCCCCGCTCATCCACCATGTCCAATGGCGTTTTGTCTTTTTCATCGGCATCGGCGTCCTGTTCCTCGCGGCGTGCTCGCTGGTTGCCTTCAAGCTCGTGCGCGTGAAAATGCTCCCGTTCGACAACAAGAGCGAGTTCCAGGTGATCGTGGACATGCCGGAAGGCACGACGCTCGAACAAACCGCTGCCGTGACGCGCGAGATCGGCGATTCGTTCCGAGAGGTGCCCGAAGTGTTGAACTATCAGATGTACGTCGGCACGGCGTCCCCCTACAACTTCAACGGCCTCGTCCGCCATTATTTCTCCCGACGCGGCCCGAACGTGGCCGATATCCAGGTCAACCTCGTGTCACGCAAGGAACGCAAAGCGCAGAGCCACGACATCGCCAAACGTGTCCGTCCGCGCATCCAGCAAATCGCCGCCAAGCACGGCGCTCGCGTCAAGGTCGCCGAGGTGCCGCCCGGCCCGCCGGTGTTGCAGACGCTCGTGGCCGAGGTGTACGGGCCCGATTACACGCGCCAGATCGAGGTGGCGCGGCAGATTCGCGACATCTTCGACAAGACCGACGGCGTAGTGGACGTGGATTGGTATGTCGAGGACGATCAACCCAAGCAGCGCTTCGTCGTGGACAAGGAAAAGGCGGCGCTCAACAACGTGTCCGTCCAGCAAATCGCCGCGACGCTGCAAATCGCCGTCGAGGGAAGCGGGATCGGGTTGTTGCACGACCCGAAAGAGAAGGAGGACGTCGTCGTCCAACTCCGCCTGCCGCGCGAGGAACGGTCGAGCCTCAACGACCTGCTCAAGATCAACGTCGAAGGCGAACACGGCAACCTTGTGCCGCTGGGCGAGTTGGTGCGTGTCGAGACGCAGACGGCCGATAAGAGCATCTATCACAAAAACCTGCTGCCGGTGGTGTATGTCACCGGAGACGTGGCCGGCACCGAAGAAGCGCCCGTCTATGCGATCCTCAAGTTGAACAAGGCGATTGATGGGCTCAACCTGCCCGAGGGTTACCGGCTCGGTCGTTACGTTGCCACCCAACCTTTCTCGACCGGGAAACTCTCGATGAAATGGGACGGCGAGTGGCACATCACGTACGAGGTGTTCCGCGATCTCGGCCTGGCGTTTGCGGTCGTGCTGGTGCTCATCTACATCCTCGTCGTCGGATGGTTCCAATCATTCAAGACGCCGCTGGCAATCATGGCCGTGATCCCGTTGTCGCTCGTGGGAATCATGCCCGCGCACTGGTTGTTCGGCGCGTTCTTCACTGCGACAAGCATGATCGGTTTCATCGCCGGCGCCGGTATCGTCGTCCGCAACTCGATCATCCTCGTGGACTTCATCGAGTTGCGGTTGAAACAGGGCATGCCGCTCGATCAAGCCGTGATAGACGCCGGCGCCGTGCGCTTCCGTCCGATGATGCTCACCGCCGCCGCGGTCGTGGTCGGCGCAAGCGTGATCCTGTTCGACCCGATCTTCCAAGGCCTGGCGCTCTCGTTGATGGCCGGGGAGGTGGCGTCGTTGTTCCTGTCACGGATGGCCGTGCCCGTCGTGTACTATCTCTTGGCGAAGCGCCAGCTTGGTCCCACGGGCGCACAATGACGACACATCCCCCTCGTATCTCCTGAGCGTGTGATCAGCTTGCGTATGTAGTTCAAGCTTCAGCTTGTGCTTCCGGCCCGCCAGCGCGGACAAGCTGAAGCTTGAACCAGATACGCTGTCACCAGGGTCGCGAGGGTAAACACAATTCCCCCTGCTTCATCAAGCAGCCCGCTCCACCTGGGCCTTCGAAATCCCGATCAGAGACCGGAGGGCGGCATTCACCGAATGATCCGGGTCCACAAAGGTCATCGCCAATGGATCGCCGAATGCAGTCGCAACTTCATGAAACGTGATGCCGTGTTTTCGCGCATTAATTGCAGCCTTGTTCGCATCCCACTCAATATTCACGGAGCCACCGTGGCATGAAGTGCATTTGTAAGCCAAATGCCCAAGTGTTTGAGCGCCCACGTGCCACCGTGGACACTTAGCCACTTAGCTCTTGGGCACCCAGACACTACTTCTTATCTTCGATCCGTACCTTGTGCTCGTCGGAGTTGGCGCGCAACTCGGGGGCGTACATGGCGCTGCCCTTGGCTGGTAACGCGCTGAACTTGCCGGGAATCTCGGCGCGCAGGCGGTAGGTGACGCTGTGCTTGCCTCGGGCGAGAGAGCGGCTGAAGATAACCGTGCGCTCGTCGCGGAACTCGACGTACGCGCCGATCTCGTTGCCGGTGTAGCCGCTGCGGACTTCGACCGACTCGCAGCCGGCAGGCTTGTAATCCTCGAAGAGCAGGTACTCGTAGTCGTTCTTGCTCTCCAGCTCCAACTCAACCTCGACCAGATCGCCGCTCGTCAGCACGGTGTCGGCGCTCATCGGGATGCGGTTGTACTTCTCGACCTTCTGCGCGACGGCCTGCCCGCGACTGCCCTGCACAAGCGACTTCTTCTCAGCAGGCTCGAGCTTGAACAGACGCCGGTTGACCTTGATCTCCAGGCCCGCCTTCGTGATCGGGTCTTCGAGCGTGAAATTCGTCAGGTAGGCATTGGCGTAGAGCGGGCCTTTGCCGGTGCGGACGATCTCGATGGTGTGCTGGCCGTCGGAGACTTCCCGGCCTTCGAGAAGGAACGCGCCGTCGAACACGAACAGGTCGGCGGGCGTGATGCGGACTTCCTTGACAGTCTTGCCGTCCAGCTTGATCGCCACCGTCATGTCGGGTTTGTCCTCGCCGCTGGTCTTGAGATACTCGGCCATCGCCTCGATTCAGAACGCGGTGTCGCGCGTGCTGTTCCAATAGGTCGCGTGCTTGCGGTTGTTGAGGATGTACTTCACCAGCCGGGACGCCTTCTGGCCCTTCGGGTCCACGCGGTTGAGCAGCTTCAAGTACCACGCGTGCGCCTCGATCTCGTCGCCGTACCAGCACCACCAGTAACCGCCGTTGCCGAGGTTGAGATGGACGGTCTGGTTCTCGTCGTCGTGGACGAGGAACTGTTCGACGTTCTGCAGCAGCATGTCGCGCTTCTCAATGCGCTTGAGTTCGTGGAAGGCGACGCCCAGCATCGCCTTGGCATAGACCGAGAGATCGTTGCGATCGCGATAGAGGAAGTTCGCCATCTCTTCGTTCACGTAATCGGCCTCGGCCAACACGGTGAACACCAGCGCATCGAGATCGTCGGCGCGTTGCTTGCCGTGTTTCTCGTCCTTGATCGAGGCAACCTGCCGGGCCTCGTAACTCTTCAGCCACTCGATGCCGCGCTTGATCATGTCGGGCGGAACGGCCACGTCGTAATCGCGCGCGGTCATCAATCCGTGCACCACCACCGCGGTCGTGTGCGGGTACGAATGCTCGCCCCAACCGCTGAACCATCCCCAGCCGCCGTCGCTGCACTGCATGTCGCCGAGGCGCTTGATGCCTTCGCGGACCATGTCGTTGACAGTGCCGGTATCCCAGACCGGCTCACGCTGCCAGCGTTTCCATTGCTTGGCGCGCTCCTGCGGATCGCCGATCTCCTGCGCGTTCAGGTTCGTGCGTTTCTCGCGGACGGCCTTCAGGTCCACGCCGAGGTTCTGCAACACCTTGTGCGTGATCACCGTCGGCACGAATCGGTTGAGCGTCTGCTCGGTGCAACCGTACGGGTACTCGGCCAGATACGGCAATGCGTCCACCAACGCCCCCGCCAGCGTCGGCGACCAACGCACTTCGAGCCGGGTCTGGTCGGGACGCCGCTCGGCGGGCACGCGCAGTTGGATCGTCGCGGATTGCTGTTCGGGTCGGAGTGCGACGCTGAACGACTCGGTCTTGAGCATGCCGTGGACATAGACCGGGAACTTCATCTCCATGGCGTCGGATTCGTCGCGACCGAGCGCCTTCATGCGGACGACCGCCTCGCCTTCGCGCACGGCCTTCACGCGCCAATCCACGCGCTGTTCGCCACCGGCTCTGACGGTGATCTTCTGCGACGCGGGAGTGATCGTTTCGAGGAAACCGCCGTCGAGTTCGAGCACGGCGGTGACGGACTGGTCGGTCTTGAGATAATTGTGGACGTTGGCCGAGAGCACGACCTCATCTTTCTCGACGAAGAACCGCGGCGCTTGCAGGCGGAGCAACAGGTTCTTGGTGGTGACGACCTCGGTCGTGCCTTCGCCGACGCGCGTGCCGCTGCCCATCGCCCAGGTGCGAATCTTCCAGCCGGTGAGGTTCTCGGGCATCTTGAACTCGATCTCCGCCACGCCGTTCGCGTCGGTCTGCAACGCCGCCGCCCAGAACGCCGTGTCGGCGAATTCTTTGCGGACGGTGACGGGGGCTTGCTGTTCGGGAGGAGCGGACGGACCTCCACCAGATTCGTCACGGCCCATCGCAAATCCCAGCGTCATGTCAGCATTGGCGGCTTCCTTCGCCATCGGCGCAGCGGAGCCGGGAAGTGCGCGAGATTCGAGAACCTCGCCTTCCGTAGAGAACGCACCGTTCACTGACTGAAGATTCGCCCGTGCCCCTGCCTTTCGTTTCATTTCCCGCCCGCCACGCAACCCCACCCCAGTATCATCCGCCACCTGTTCCCCGAACACTCCCAAGGCCTGCATGATCTCTTTCCCCTTCGGGCCGAGGTTGGCGGACAGAATCGCGAGGTTGTGCTCGGTCACCGGGTTGTGCGTGCGCCGCCATTTCCAGAAGAACTCCTTGATCTCCGGCACGTTCGAGCCGCCGCTGATGTACTCGACCGATTTGTCATAGACGGTCACGACCGTCGAGCCCCGGAACGGTTTGCCGAAGAAATCGGTGAGCCGAATTTTCACCTTCGCGTGCTCGCCCGGCTTGTACTGCTCGGCGGACGGCAACACGTCCACGTTGAGCACGCGCTTCTCGGGCGGGACGACGATCTCGAGCGTCTCGGTATGGACGCGGCCGCCGCTGACGGTGATGGCCTCGACGAAGAAGTTCGGCATGTCGCGCTTGACGACGGCGACGGGAACGACGGTGCTCTTGCCCTTGAGTCGCAGCACCTGCGGCGGAAGATAGATGCCGTTGGCGGGCCGCACGAACAACAGCACGGTGCTGTTTTTCTGCTCGGTGTTGATCATCAGGTTGACGGTGTCGCCGGGCGTGTACTCTTTTTTGTCGGCGACGAGTTCGAGTTGGTTGAAACGGAAGTCGCGTCCGTCGAATCCCTCGCCACGCACGACGAACACGTAGCCGCCCTCCTGCGTGTGGCCCTTCGCGTCGGTGACCTTGCATGAGAGGCGGTACTGGCCGGGCTTCGAGCCGGCAATCTTGAGCGACGCTTCGCCCCGGTCATTGGTCGCGATGTTCCATTCCTGCTCGGCTTTCTCGGCGGGCTTGCCGTCTTTGCTGTAACGA
>CAZOTB010000026.1:0-49553 GCA_964582645.1 uncultured Verrucomicrobiota bacterium
AACACCCCAGCCAAACCCATTCATTCCCGCGCCGAACAACGCGCGTTCTACGAAGATAACGGCTTCGTCGTGATTCCCGATGTGCTCAACCCGTCGCAACTCGCCGAGCTGCGCTCGATGATTGATCGGGCCATGGACGGCACCATCAAGCCCGACCGCATCCCCGGCCTCGATGATTTCCAGATTCAATGGGAGCCGACCGTGCAGAATGATCTCAAGGTGCCGCGCCGCGACAAGATCCGCGTCATCTTCCATCTCACGCACACGCACTCGTACTTCTGGAAACTCGCCACCAGCAAGGCGATGCTCGACGCAGTCGAGAACCTGATCGGCCCCGACATCAAGTACTACACCGACCAGATGTTCTGCAAACCCGCGAAGCACGGGAGCGAGGTGCCGTGGCATCACGACTCCGCTTACTGGCCCGATGCCGAGCCGAACCTGCTCAGTTGCTGGCTGGCGATTGACGATGTGACGATCGAGAACGGCTGCGTGCGATTCATCCCCGGCTCGCACAAGAGTTACATCCCGCACCACGAGATCGTGACGACGAATCCCAACAACATCACCTGTCAGCCCGGCATGGTGGATCCGAGCCGGGAGGTCCCCGTCGAGATCAAAGCCGGCTCGATGAGCGTGCATCATTCGCTCTGTGTCCATCGCAGCCTGCCCAACATGAGCGACCGCAGCCGGCGCGGGTTGGTGATGATCTATCTCCCTGCCGACCTGAAGTTCATCCGCCCGTGGAAATTCAAGTACGGATTCAAGCACGTGCGCGGACACGAGCCAGCGGTTGCCACATAACTGGCGCAGCGCCACTGCCTCCCAAGCGCCCAACCTTATGTGTTAAAAATTATCATTGCATTAGTTAATAATTATCTGTACTCCATTCTGCCGGAGTGATGAACCACCGACGCCAAACGCTTTTAGATCACGTCGAGCGGCAGGAATCGTCTTCGTACGATGAACTCGCAGAACTGCTCGGCGTGTCTTCAATGACCATCCGCCGTGACGTGGACGAGCTGGCTCGTCGGGGCGCTTTGATCCGAATCGCGGGCGGAGTACAAAAGGCGCACGCTCCTTCGTACCTGTATGAGACCGCCGTGCATTCCCGGATCGCGGTGCACCGCGAAGCGAAGCAGACAATCGCGCATCGGGCGCTCGAACTTGTCACGTCGCAACAAACCGTCTTCCTCGACGGCGGCACCACCTGCCTCGAGTTGGCGAAGCTCATGGCGCAGGAGCGAACGGGTTTGACCATCGTGACCAACTCCGCTCTTGCCTGTCTGGAGTTGGGCAAGAGCAACAAGAACGTCATCATCGGTATCGGCGGTCAATTCGACGCGAACAGTCTTTCGTATGTCGGACCGCAGGCGGAGGACTGGGCGAAGACGCTTTTCGTGGACATGGCGTTTGTCTCGACGAAAGGTTTCCTGCCCCGGGAAGGCACATTTGAGTCCTCCCTGCCGACGTATCGCATCAAGCAAATCATCGCCCGGCATTGTGTGGAACTCGTTCTCCTGGTGGATCACTCGAAATTTGGCCAACGCGCGTTGAGCAAGGTGCTGGACATCTCGCAGATCCACACCGTGGTCACCGACGATCAGTCCCCCGCGTCCGCTCTGGCGAGGCTGACTCGCGACGGGAAGAAGGTCTTGGTGGCTGCAACTACGTCGTTAAAACCGAAAGGTTCAATCCGTGTCGCTTGAGTCCATCGGCGAGCTGATGGCTGCGGCGCGGCGCGGCGGTTACGCGATCGGCTACTTCGAGAGTTGGAATCTCGAATCGCTGCAGGGAGTCATAGACGCCGCCGAAGCAACGCATTCGCCGATCATCATCGGGTTCAACGGCGAGTTCCTCAGCCGGGAAGCCCGGCTGACCGAGGAACGAATCGCCTGGTATGGCGCGTTGGGAAAAGCTTCGGCCGAATCGGCCTCGGTACCGTGCGGGCTGATTCTCAACGAGTGCTCGAATGACGAATGGATCAAAGCCGCGACGAAGGCAGGCTTCAATCTGGTAATGCCCTCCGATGCGACAGCGTCGCCGAAGGAATATCAGAAGCGCGTAGTTGCGTTGGCGCGCCTGGCCCATCGCCGCGGGGTCGCCGTGGAGGCGGAATGGGGCGAACTGCCCAGCGGCGTGGCTGAGTTCGGTGTACCGCCTTCAGGCGGACTCCGCGCGGGCAAGAGCGCCGAGAAGATTCCGACTAAAGTCGGTACACCAAACGCCCTGACCGATCCCGATGCAGCGGCACGTTTTGTCGAACGGACCCGTGTGGACCTGCTCGCCGTGAGCGTCGGCAACGTACACATCCTCGTAAACGGCGAGAGGGCGTTGGACTTAAAGCAGTTGGCCGCACTCCGCAAACGGGTTACGATCCCGCTCGTGCTGCACGGCGGAACCGGCATCGAGTCAGACTCCTTGCAATGTGCAATCGCTCTCGGTGTCACGAAGGTGAACTACGGAACATATCTGAAGCAGCGTTATCTGTCCGCCGTACGCAAAGCGCTCGCTGTCCGCGTGCCGAATCCGCACGAGCTGCTCGGCATCGGCGGCGCGAAAGACGTGATGGTTGCCGGTCGGCTTGCCGTGCGCGACGCGGTTATGGAACGCATCCCTCTGCTCGGATGCAAGGGGAGGGCATGACAATGGCACTGGCCGGCTGCGCAGGGATTCTGGTTGAAGAGCCATTCTTCAACTCGATACGGGAACTGCGGGTGGAGGTTGAGCATGGAAGTTAGAATGAAAATGCCCGACCTTTCGACAAACGAAGGTTCGGAGATAGGCATCACGAAGTGGCTGGTCACGCTGGGCCAGCCTGTGAAACGTGGCCAGCCGTTGCTCGAAGTCGAGACCGACAAAGCGGTGCAGGAAGTCGAGTGCATCGCGAACGGGACGCTCAAGGCCGTGCACGTGCAAGCGGGCGAGCAGGTCGCCGTTGGGCATATCATCGCGACGATCGAAGTCAGTTGAAATGAACGACGATTTCAAGCTGCAACTCTACGAACGCATGGTGCTCATCCGCGAGTTCGAGCAGACCGTGAAGTTCCTCTTTCTCGAAGGCACGATGCCCGGCACGATTCATCAATGCCAGGGGCAGGAAGCCACCGCCGTCGGCGTGTGCGCGGCGTTGAAGTCGGACGATTGGATCACCTCGACGTTTCGCGGCCACGGCCACGCGTTGGCCAAGGGACTCACGCCGCAGGAGATGCTCGACGAACTCTTCGGCGCGAAGACCGGCTGCTGTAAGGGCAAAGGCGGCTCGATGCACATGGGTAACATGGACAAAGGTATGGTGCCGGGCATCGCCATCGTCGCCGGCGGGATTCCCCTCGCCGCCGGCATGGCGCTCGCCTTTAAGATGCGAAAGCAATCGCACGTGGTCGCGTGTTTCTTCGGGGACGGCGCGGTGGCGGAGGGCGCATTCCACGAGGGCGTGAACATGGCCGCAATCTGGAATCTGCCGGTCATCTTTGTCTGCGAGAACAATCTGTATGGCGCGTCCACACGCGTGGATCTCGTGATGAAGAATCCGAAAATCTCAGACCGCGCCGCATCGTATGGTTTCCGTGGCGAGACCGTGGACGGCAACGACGTGCTCGCGGTATTCGAGGCGACGCAACGGGCCGCCGAGGAATGCCGGGCGGGCAAAGGGCCTGTATTGCTGGAGTTGCTCACGTACCGGCGCACGGGCCATTCGCGTCGCGATCCGTGTCATTACCAGCCGAAGAACGAGCGCGAAGCGTGGGCGCAGCGTGATCCCATCGAGCGTTTCGCGGAAACGTTGTCGCTCGATGCAGCCGCGCGCGAGCAAATCCTGAAACTCATTCAGACACAATTGAACGAAGCCGTCGAGCGCGCGAAGGCCGCGCCCCATCCGACGCAGGAAGATTTGGAAACGGAAGTGTTCGCATGAAACGACAGGGAATCGCCGAGGCGTTGCGAGACGCGATCACTGAGGAAATGGCGCGCGACGAGCACGTGTTTTGCATTGGCGAGGACATCGCCGTGCCGGGCGGCTGGGGCGGGGCGTTCACGGTGACGCTCGGTCTGGAGAAGAAGTTCCCCGACCGGCTGCTCAACACGCCGATTGCGGAACTCGGCTTTGCCGGCATCGCGGTCGGCGCGGCGTTGATGGGGATGCGTCCCATCGCCGACGTGCAATACGGCGATTTCCTTTTCCTCGCCAGCGACCAGCTTATCAACAACGCCGCGAAGATGCGCTACATGTCCGGCGGCACGGCGAAAGTCCCGCTCGTCATGCGCGCCCCCGTCGGCGCGACGGGTCGCGGCGCGCAACACGCGCAGAGCATGGAGCGATTTTTCACCGGTGTGCCCGGCTTGAAAGTGGTAGCGCCGTCGAACGCCTACGATGCGAAAGGTCTGCTCAAAGCCGCGGTGCGCGACGACAATCCGGTGATGATCTTCGAGCACAAGTTGCTTTACGGGTCGAAGGGCGCGCGCGCTGAGTCAGGCGCAGTGGACGCGACAAGCGAGATACCGGAGGGCGATTATACCGTTCCGCTCGACAAAGCAGCGGTGCGACGGGAAGGCAAGGACTGCACCATCCTCGCGTGGTTGTTGATGGTGCATTTCGCGATGCAGTCGGCCGGAAGCGTGGACGCTGAAGTGATTGATGTGCGGAGTTTGTCGCCAATTGATTGGGACACGATCGGTGCGTCCGTGAAGAAAACCGGCCGCGCGGTCATCGTCGAGGAAGGCCCGAAGACTGGTGGCGTCGGCGCGGAGATCGCGGCGGGAATCGCGGAACGCTTTCCGGGAGTTCGCGTCGCGCGCGTGGCGTCGCCGGACGTCCCGGTGCCGTTCACGCCGGTGTTGGAGAATGCCTACCGGCCCGACGTGGCGCGGATCATTCAGGAGGTGCGCAGGCTATGTTCGTAGTACCGACTTTGGTCGGCTCTGGGCAGATTCCGCCTGAAGGCGGTACACCGAACGCGTCGGAGGTTGGTGTGCCGACTTCAGTCGGCCGATGTTACCTTCGGGTCGCTGGTTCTTGCCGTATTCTCATTAACACCGCACTTCAGTGGGGTGAACGGGATGGGCAGGCCAACTCGAACCGCTTCAGCGGTTTTGAGACCGTGACGAAAACCGCTGAAGCGGTTCAGTCGCTCTTCCCTGTGCACAACACCCCACTGACTTTTCTTTACCCCCAAAACGTTTCCAAATGAGCCGAGTTTTCGATGGCAACAAAAACCCCGGCTTGGCCCACATGGGCGGGGGTTCGGGCATTCGTCCTCGTCCTCGTCGTCGTCCTCGTACTCGATGTTGGGGATTTCGACGACGACGACGAGAACGAGGACGAGGACGATTCGGAACGAGCGCTCTCGTCGGTTTGAGGTCGAAGACTTCGCTACAGTGGGGTGTCAATGGGAGGACGCGATCCACGCGATTTGAAACTTGCGGGATGTACGCGACATTCGGCGTCTGGAAACGGCCTGCATTCCGCCTGAAGGCGGTACTACGATCGCGGGGAACGCCATGACCACGACCTGCCACGACTTCGATCAACTGAACCTCGACGTCGCCTTTGGCAACGCGGGCGGCAAGATCATCTGGCAGCCGCGCATCCTGGCGTGGTACTCGGACAAGATTTTCGCGGGCGAGCCGTTGCCCGCGCCCTACACCGGCATGTCGCTCTCGCAACTCTACCGGGCGCTCGGTTGCTCGAATCGCGTTTATGAATACAACGCCGCGTTCAAGATGACGGAAGATCCGCGCGTGAAGTTTTCGCGCCGAGAACTCAGCCCAACCCAATATGAAGTGCGCTGGGACACGCCCGTCGGCAGCCAGCGCGCGGTGTATCGCATCAGCCAGAACAGCCCGTGGCACGAGCCTCTCAAGTGGCCGATCTCCGACGAGGCCGAAATGATGGTCGCCGCGTGGCGTTGGGAGCACACGACGTGGTCGTGGGATCAGGCGACGTTCGATCGCGTGCATGCGGAGTGGCGGGGACTCGGTGCGCCGAACATGTACATTTGTCGGACGACGATCCAGCAGTTGTACGTCTCGGACATGGGCGTCGAGAACGCGATCTTCGCGTTGATGGATTACCCGGCCACCTGCGAGCGATTCTTCGAGGCGCTGACTCGCTCGCAGGAACAGTTGATCGAGGTGATCAACGCCAGCCCGATCCGCATCATCAACTTCGGCGACAACCTCCACGGCAGCACGACCTCGCCGGAGTTGTTCGAGAAATACATCCTGCCTGTCTATCAGCGGCGGTGCGAACTGTTGCACAAGGCCGGCAAGTTCGTCTCGTCGCACTGGGACGGCAACGTCAAGCCGTTGCTCCCGTACGCAAAGGACACCGGGCTCGACGGCATCGAGGCCATCACGCCGTTGCCGCAAGGCGACGTGACGCTGGAGGAAACCAAGGCCGCGCTCGGCGACATGTTCCTGCTGGACGGCATCCCCGCAATCTATTTCGATGAGACGTACAGCGAGCAAACGCTGATTGGCTGCGCGAAGAAATGCATTGATTTGTTCGCGCCGCACCTGATTCTCGGCGTGAGCGATGAGGTTTCCTCGCATGGCGACATCGAACGCGTGCGATTGGTGGCCGAGGTCGTGGATGAATACAACGAAAGGGTTACAACGTGAAACGTTCTGAAATCAACGCACTGATCGAGGACGCAAAGAAGCTTTTGCACAAACACCAGATTCGATTGCCGCCGTTCGCATACTGGAGTCCCGCCGACTGGAAGAAGAAGGGCGCGGAATGCGACGAGATCCGGCAATGCCGGCTCGGTTGGGACATCACCGACTTCGGCTCGGGCAAGTTCAACGAGATCGGGCTGACGGTGTTCACCGTGCGCAACGGTCATCGCGCGATCAAGGCGTACAGCGACAAGACATACTGCGAGAAAATCCTCATCGTGCAGGAGAATCAGCGTACTCCCATGCATTATCACGCGTTCAAGATGGAGGACATCATCTGCCGCTGCGGCGGCAACCTCGTGTGCCAGGTCTATAACAAGACGCCCGACGGCAAGCTCGCCGACACCGATGTCGAGGTGTCGCTCGACGGCATTCGCCGACGCGTGAAGGCCGGCACGAAGCTCGTCCTCAAACCCGGCGACTCGGTGACGCTGACTCCGTTTCTGTGGCATGAGTTCTGGGCGGAGAAGGGCACCGGCACGTCCATCGTCGGCGAAGTGTCGAAGACCAACGACGACGCGACGGACAATTTTTTCCTCAACGCGCCCGGGCGTTTCCCCAAGATCGAAGAGGACGTCGCGCCGGTCCATCTGTTGTGCACGGAGTATTGATACCTGTTCGGTGTACCGACTTCAGTCGGAATCCTGGTATCTGGCCGGCTTCCGACTAAAGTCGGTACACCGAACGCCCTGAAAAAGCATGAAAAGTCTCTGGAACGATCAGGAAGCAGCGCAGTTTCCCGGCGATCTCGGCCAGCGCGTCTATACGTCGCGGTTGCTCGGGCGCGATTCGTCGCTGGTGTTGCACGGCGGCGGGAACACCTCGGTGAAGGTGCGCGAGAAGAACATCTTCGGCGAGGAGGAGGATATCCTTTACGTCAAGGGCAGCGGCTGGGATTTGGAAACGATCGAGGCGGCCGGGTTTTCGCCGTGCCGAATGCCGCACCTGCTCAAGCTCGCGAAGCTCGAACAGTTGTCCGACACCGAGATGGCGAAGGAACTGCGCGCGTGCATGACCGACCCGAACGCGCCGTCACCGTCGGTCGAAGCGATCCTGCACGCGTTGTTGCCCCACAAGTTCGTGGATCACACTCACGCTGATGCGCTCATCTCGATCACCAACACGCCCGGCGGGGAAAAGCGCGTGCGCGAGTTGTACGGCGACCGGGTCGTCGTGATTCCGTACATCATGCCCGGCTTCAAGCTTTCCCGGCTCTGCGCGGAACTGTTCCCGAAGCAGGCCGGGCCGAAAACGGTCGGCATGGTGTTGATGAACCATGGGCTGTTCACGTTCGGCGCGACGGCGAAGGAATCGTACGAGCGCATGATCGAGTTGGTGACGATGGCGGAACAATTTGGTGTACCGACTTCAGTCGGCTCTGCGCAGATTCCGCCTGAAGGCGGTACACCGAACGAGATCGCCGCGTTACGCCGGGAAGTTTCACTTGTCGCCGGCGCGCCGATGGTGATGAAGACCCAGCCGCACTCGTTCGCGCAGCGAGCGGACGTGAGCGTGATTTCCCAACAAGGCCCGGCCACGCCCGATCACGTCATCCGCACGAAACGCCTGCCGCTCGTCGGGCGCGACGTGAAGGCGTACACGGAATCGTACAAGAAGTACTTCGCCGCACACGCTACCGGCAAGTTGACGATGCTCGACCCGGCCCCGCGTGTGATTCTCGATCCCGAACTGGGCTTGTGCACGATTGGTCGCACGGCAAAGGACGCAGCGATCGTCGAGGATATTTACCGGCACACCATCGAGATCATCCTTCGCGCGACGGCGCTGGAGCGCTGGCAGGCGTTGCCCGCGCGCGACATCTTCGAGGTCGAGTATTGGG
Organism: uncultured Verrucomicrobiota bacterium; assembly: GCA_964582645.1. Classification (GTDB taxonomy): domain Bacteria; phylum Verrucomicrobiota; class Verrucomicrobiia; order Palsa-1439; family CAZOTB01; genus CAZOTB01. The sequence continues at coordinate 8,519 of CAZOTB010000026.1, forward strand.
ACCTGGAGCAGGCGAAGTTGAAGAAAGCCGGCAAGCCGCCGATGTTCGCGGGCGAAGTCGCGCTCGTGACCGGCGCGGCGTCGGGGATCGGCAAGGCGTGCGTCGAGTCGCTGTTGAAACGCGGCGCGGCAGTGGTCGGGCTCGACGTGAATCCCGAAATCATTCGCCTCCACAACCGCGCCGACTTTCGCGGCATCGCCTGCGACCTCACGAACGAATCGCAGATCGTTGCTTCGCTCGATCAAGCCGTCCGCGCATTCGGCGGACTCGACATTCTCGTTCTCAACGCCGGCATTTTTCCCATGAGCGTCGCGATCGCCGAGATGACGACCGATCTCTGGCGCAAGGTCATGTCGGTCAATCTCGACTCCAACCTCGTGTTGATGCGCGAATGTCATCCGTTGCTCAAGCTCGCGCCCAACGGCGGCCGCGTCGTCATCATCGGCTCGAAAAACGTCCCCGCACCCGGGCCCGGGGCGGCGGCGTATTCGGCGTCGAAAGCGGCGGTCAACCAACTCGCCCGCGTGGCTGCGCTCGAATGGGGCAAGGACGGCATCCGCATCAACTCCGTTCATCCCAACATGGTCTTCGACACCGGCATCTGGACGCAGGAGGTGCTGGAGTCGCGCGCGAAGCATTACGGGTTGAGTGTGGAGGGATACAAAACCAACAACGTGTTGCGCGTTGAAGTCCAGAGCCGCGACGTGGCGGAGCTGGTCGCGGAAATGTGCGGGCCGCTCTTCGCAAAGACGACCGGCGCACAAGTGCCGATTGATGGCGGGAACGAGAGGGTGATCTGATTCATCGCCATGTGCTCCGTCATCGACGCATTTCTGAGCTCCGCCAGGAGCGTCCCGTTTATAGAAGCCGGGTACAAATCCATCGAAGCTCCGTCAGGAGCGACATGTTACCGGTTCGAGCACACCCCTCTCATGTCGCCGCTACGGGGCTTGTCCCGCTTTGCACACGGGCAAACTACAAACAGGACGCTCCTCACGGAGCTTTCGCCCACATCTGCAGATGCCAGTGGCTGAAGCGGGGTGTGAATGAAAAATGGGACGCACAAAACCTCGAAGGTGGCTAACCATGAAATCCATTCGTGAACAATTTGATGAACAAGGTTACGTCGTCGTCCGCGATGTCCTCGATGCCGATCTGGTCGGCGAAGCGGGCAACCATGTCGAGTGGTTGATGAAGAACAATCCCGGCCGGCGACCGGAACAGTTGTGGCAAGACCTCGTCGCCAACGATCCATTCTGGGTGCGGCTCATCAGCGACGACCGCCTGCTCGATGTGGCGCAGGAGTTCATCGGCCCGAATATCGCGCTGTTTGCGTCCCCCTATCCCTCCAAACCGCCGCGCGACGGGATGCCGGTGCTCTGGCATCAGGACGGCAGTTACTGGCCGCTCGAACCCATGGAAGTCGTCACGCTCGGGCTGGCGGTGGACGACTCGACGCCCGAGAATGGTTGCATGCGCGTGATTCCCGGCACGCAGCACCTGCAGTTGCAGAAGCTCAACGAACGCAAAGACGTGAAGAACGTGCTCAACTCCGAAATTGACCCGAAGTTCGTGGACGAATCGAAGGCGGTGGATGTGATCCTCAAGGCCGGTGACGTTTCGGTGCATCATCCGAATATCATTCACGGCTCAAATGCCAACAACTCGCCGAAACGCCGCGCCGGGCTGACGATTCGTTACATTCCGACCAGCACCCGCATCACGAAGGCGCCGTGGCCGTGCGATTTCCTGTTGCGCGGCAGTGCCGTTCCGGGCATCAACGACTACAAGCCGCGCCCGAAATACATCGCCGGCAAACACATGTCGTTCCGCGGTTGCGAACAGTGGAATTGAACTGCCAAACCAGGACGCAACCGTCATAGTGGCCTGTCGAAGCAACCCATCATGAAACCATCCGAGATCAACCGACTGATTGAAGATGCCCAGGCCCTCCTGCATCGGCATCACATCAAGCTGCCGCCGTTTGCGTACGGGAGCCCGAAGGATGTCAAAGTCGGCCGGTTCCCGAAACGCGAAGAGGATGTGCCGCCCGTGCACCTGTTGTGCACCGAGTATTGATGGCAATACCAAGTGATTGCCATCGCCGCTGTTGACCGGCCATGAACGAATCCATCTCTCCGCAACGCCGTCGAAGGCAGCGCCGCGACGTGCCGTTCTCCTGGGCTGCCTCGTGCGGCATGTCCGCGTACGGCGAACTGGCGGGCGTGCCGTTCGATCGTCTCTTCCACGACTTCGACGCGATTCGGCATGCGTACATCGTGGGGGAACCACGCGCCCGCGAGATGTTCGGCCCGGATGTCAGCTACGGCGGCGTCAACTTCGAGCAGATCAGCTACGGTCACATCAATTGCCTCGGATGCGAACTCACGTTTGCCGCCCACAGCGAACCGATCTACGAGCCCATCTATCACAGCATCGAGGAAGGAATCCGCGCGTTGCGCAAACCGGTGGACTGGGCGAGGGCGGGATTGATGCCCTCTTACATCGAGCTTTGGAACAGACTCCGCACGGCGTTTCCCGACGCTCACATCCCGTTCGTCGGTTTTCGTTCCCAAGGGCCGATCACGACCGCGTGGGCGTTGCGGGGTCATGAATTCTTCCTCGATCTGCACGACGACATGCCTCGGTGCATGGAGTATCTGGAGCTTGTCACCGACAGCATCGTCAGTTTTCGTCAGTTCCTTCTCAGCGTCAACGGGCGCGGAAGGCCCGGCAGCGTGTTCCTCACGGACGACATCGCCGCGATGATCCAGCCCAAACACTGGGGCGATCTGGTCGTGCCGATCCTGGATCGGTTCTATCGGCAGCAAAGCTCGGGCGAACGCCATGCGCACATCGAGAATCTCATTCCCGAACACCTGCCATTTCTCGACGTACTTGGGCTGGACGGATTCGATCCGTCCGTGTCACCCCGGATCACGCCCGCCGATTTGCGCGATCGCTGCTCCGTGCCGTTCGACTGGTTGCTCAACCCGATGCAGACGCGCGATTTCACCCCGCAACAGATCCGCGACTACCTGACCAACGCGGTAGAGAACGGCGCGTCGTCCCTGGCCTGTCACATCGCCCGCGACACGGTCATTCATAAGCTGGCCGACAATGTTCGCGTCTTCATCGAGACGGCGAAGAAGATTTCCGCCCAACGGTCCGCATGAAAACACACACTCCGACAACGACAACTCCACCCTCACTGCCCTGGTGGCGCCGACCCGTCCGCATGGTGCGGATCGGCTACTTTGCGGATTTCTCGGAGTTCCTGACTGCCGACCTCGACAAGCTCGCTCTCTAGGCAAAGGAAAAATGGCGGGCCAACTGCCAATGGGTGCTTGGAACGCTCGGCACCCAAGGGCTCGGCTATGTCACCACGTTCGACTCGCCACATTTCGAGAAGGCCCCGGCGCTCGGGAAGCGGGACGTGGTCCGCGAGTATGTGCCCATCGCGCACCGGCATGGGATCAAGGTGCTCGCGTACCTGAACCTGCACTGGTACGCGTACGATTTCGCCGCCAAGCATCCCGACTGCGAACAGTTGCTCGCCGATGGCACGCCGTACGGTCGCAAGGAGCCGCTCTACGGTGATGGCACGACGTTCTGCGTGAACAGCCCCTGGCGATCGACGAGCGGGAAGCGCTCGCACCGTTGCAGACCACGGGTGAGTTCCTCGTACAAACCGAGGAATACACCACCGCGGACAAGCCCGCCGCGGAAACCGGGGTGCTCATCTCGAATCGCACGCACTGGTATTACATCACCCGGGCATATCGGGTTGTGCCGGTCCGTGGGCGGTGGGAAGGAAGCCGGCCTGGTGATCGACCAGGGCGGGCCGCAACTGCCCGGCACCGTGCAGGAACGACGGAACGTCTCGGCCTTCATCGTGGAGCATGAATACCCCGGCTGTCTCGACATGTGCAGTTTCGGACACGTGCCCGTGCGGGTGTTGTGGGACATCCATCTGACGCCCGAGAACCTCGCCGGGCTCAAGGTGCTGATCCTGCCAAACGTGGCGTGTCTGACGGACGAACAGTTGCGTGCCGTCGAGCAGTACGTGCTGGCTGGCGGCAACCTGTTCGCCACGTTCGAGTCCGGTCAGTATGACGAGTGGGGCGATCCGGTGGCGCACAAGAATTGGCTGCGCTTTCTCGGAATCGACCGGGTCAAAGGCGTGTTCGTGCCCTCGCGCCATGACGAATACCTCACGACCACTGTGGCGCTGGATGACATTTGCCCCGGCGTGCTCGTGCCGTGGCCGGTCACCGGCTTGGCCGTGCAACCCACGCGCGACGCGTCGGACGCGTGTTGATTCGACGGGCTGCCGGCCGTGCGGGACTGCAGGTCGAGACCGACGCGCCCGACGTGACGTTCACCTACATTCACCGGCTACCAACAAGCGGAGACGGAGTTCTTCGCGAACACTGTCACCAAGATCATGGACACGCCGCAGGTTGATATCCCGGCAGCATTGCGCAAGGTGCAGCGCGACGTGGACGAACGAATCCTGCGTCCGCCCGGCGAGGGAAAGGGTGCCGGCGCGAAACTGGTGGCGATCGTTTTGTTGGTCGGCTCGGTGGCATCGCTCGGCTGGGACATTCGCTCCGTGGTGCGCATCCCGCGCCAAGCCAGGGACACCCCGGCCGCAGCGCAACCGAAGTCGCGGACGAAGGTGGCCTTCTGGTTTCTCGTTCTCCCCGCGGTGGCGAGCGTGTTGTTGTGGAACCATTACCCGATGCTGCGCGGTTTCCTGCTGACGTTCCAGGAATACCGGCTCGGCGGCGATGCGAAATGGATGGATCTCGCCAACTTCGTCGAGGGCGCGTGGAGCGCGCGGTTCTCTGGTACACGATCTGGAACAGCATCAAGTTTGTCGTGCTCAACGTCGGTCTCGGTTTCTTCGCGCCGATCGCGCTGGCGGTCATGCTCCACGAAATCCCGCGCGGTAAATATCTCTTTCGCACCGTCTTCTTCCTGCCCTCGGTCACGAGCAGCCTGGTCATCATGCTATTGTGGATGGTGCTCTACGAACCGTCCGCCGACGGCACCTTCAATCACCTCCTCAAGCCGGTCGTGGACGGGTGGAACGGAGTGATGCCCGCGGCGCTCGGTGTCGATTGGCCCATCCGATGGCTGCAAAGCACGAAGCTGGCGATGCTCTGCGTGATCCTGCCCGGCATCTGGGCGAGCATGGGGACGGGTTGCCTGATTTATCTCGCCGCGCCGCAGAGCGTGAGCACCGATTTGTATGAGGCGGCGGAAACTGATGGCCAACCTCGTCGGCGATCCCAAACGACACAAGAGCGCCCGCTGGTGGCTCACGGCCTTCTATTTTCTATTGGTCATCGGCGGCGTGACGAGGATCTATCCGTTCTGGCTGATGATCACGGGTTCCGTGTCCGGCAGCCTCGACTTCAAGGACCGCGCGCTCGTGCCCCGTTTTCTCGTCGAGCGCGACGAGTTGTTCCCGCGCTTCCTCACCCAAGGCTACGGCGATGAGCGGTTCCTGTTCTCCGCTTATCCGGTGGAGAACGTCATGCGTCCCATTGACTATCGCGGTCATCTGCAAGCACCGAAGAGGGTGCCGTCGGCCACGATCTTGAACGACTGGCGACAGTTCCTGCGCGAAGCCGCCAGGCCCGCCTACCTGACCATCGCCGACTCCGATCGCGCGACGCGACTGTACCAGGCGTTCCTGAAGAAGAAGTTCAGCGATGCGAGTCCGCGTGGAATGGATCGTCCCACCTGGGAATCGCTCGCGCCCATCGAGCGAATGAACCGTGCTTATCACCAGATGGAACAGATGTTCGCGTTTGTCATGCTGCCGCCGTGGAAGTTCGGGCAGATGGTGAACGGGGACGCGGAGCCGAGCTTCGCCGACTATGTGGAATTCCTTCGCTCGCTCCCGTCAAGCCACCTTGTGCCGATCAGCGGCGCGCACCTCTGGCAAAACTGGTTGCGGGATCACAACAAGCCCCGCATCGCTTTCCATCCCGAGGGACGGCGCGGGCGAGCTCGAGGTCTGCTGGAACGTGGCGTTCCCGCTCTCGCTTCCCATTCTCGCCGTGACCGCGCTGGGAACGTTCACCGCGACCTGCGGCGGATCCATGTGGGCGTTGCTCGTGTGCCAGGATTCCAATATGTGGACGTTGATGGTCTGGCTGTTCCAGTTCCGAATCAATTACGCCGCCTATCCCTGGCTCGGCATGGCCGCGTTTGTCATCGCGTCGCTGCCCACGCTGCTGGTGTTCGTCTTCTGCCAACGCATCATCCTGCGAGGCATCATCATTCCCACGGAAAAATAGCGAGCTTCATGGCGAGACCGAGAAGCCCAAGCCCGTTGTGCCGCTGGAGGATTTGTCCGTGACATCTACGGGTGATCGCACTCGCGTCCTTTCTCGAGAACTTGTCCAGCGCATGAAACCGGGCGTCCTCGCTTCCGGTTTCCGCACACCCGAATCTTTCGCTGGCAACACGGAGGACTCTTGAGTATTCTTTGACCGTGATGCTTGAGCAGTAGCACGGAAGGAGCACGTATGTTTCGAGCAACCATCAACGGCAAATCAGTTGGCGTTTCCAGTGGCACGACCATTCTCGATGCGATGCGGACCATCGGGTTCGATGTGCCCACGGCATGTCATGACCCCCGGCTCAAACCGTACGGCGGATGCCGCGTGTGCGCCGTACAGGTGAAAGGCGCGCCTCGACCGTTGACGGCCTGCAATACCCCAATCGCGGACGGGATGGAAATCGAGACGCACACGCCCGAGATCGAAGGGCTGCGCAAGACGTTGCTGCGGTTGCTCGTGAAGGACTACCCCGCCGAGGCGGTGCGGCAGTATCCCGACAAACCTTTCCATCGCGTGCTGCGCGAGTACGGCGTGGACAAGGAATGCAGCGGCAAGCCGCAAGCGGCGTTGCGGGACGACTCGCACGCGTACATCCGGGTGGACATGTCGCAATGCATCAACTGCTATCGTTGCGTGCGCATCTGCGACGAGGTGCAGGGGCAATTCGTCTGGCAGGCATGGGAACGCGGCGGCGAGACGCAGGTGCGACCGGCCACGGGCAAGAATTTTGCCGAAAGCGAATGCGTCAGTTGCGGCGCGTGCGTGGACACCTGTCCTACGGGCGCGCTGGAAGACAAGTCCATCCTTTCCCGTGGCGTTCCGACGAAATGGACGAAAACCAGCTGCTCGTAGTGCGGTGTGGGCTGCACGCTGAACGTCGGCACCCGGGAGGGTCGCATTGTCACCATCCGTCCCGCCCTCGACGGGCCGAGCAATCACGGACACGCGTGCGTCAAAGGCCGCTACGCTTTCGATTACGTGTACGCCGAAGACCGCGTCACCTCGCCGATGATTCACCGGAACGGCTCTTGGAACAAGGTCTCGTGGGACGAAGTCATCCGGTACATCGCGGATCATTTCAAGAACACCATCGCCAGGCACGGCCCCGACAGCATCGGCGTGCTCTCCTCGGCGCGCGGCACGAATGAAGAAAACTATGTGGCGCAGAAGTTCGCGCGCGTTGTGCTGGGAACAAACAACATTGATTGCTGCGCGCGCGTCTGCCATTCGCCCACCGCGGCGGCGATGAAGATGACGCTTGGCACCGGAGCGGCCACCAATTCACTCGATGACATCGAGCACGCGCGTACGATCCTCGTCTGCGGCGCAAACCCGACCGAGGGCCATCCCGTGACCGGGGCGCGCATCAAGCAGGCGGCGTTGCGGGGCGCGAACCTGATCGTCGTCGATCCGCGCGAAATTGAGTTGTCGGAATTCGCGGATTGCCAACTTCAGTTGCGCCCGGGGACAAACGTGCTCCTCTTCAACGCCATGGCGGCGGTGATCGTCGAGGAAGGGCTCGTGGACCTGCAGTTCATCCGCGAACGGGTGACCGAGTTTGAGGAGTTTTGCGAATACATCAGGCAATTTGCCCCCGAGCGCGTGGCCGTCACCTGCGACGTGCCCGCCGAGACGATCCGCCAGGCGGCACGGTTGTACGCGACCGAGAAACCTTCGATGAGCGTTCACGGTCTCGGTATGACTGAACACATCCAGGGTACGGAGGGGATCATGGCTCTCGTGAACCTCGCGTTGCTCACGGGTAACATCGGCAGGCCCGGCACCGGCGTCAACCCGTTGCGCGGCCAGAACAACGTCCAGGGCGCGCCCCACATGGGTTGCGAGCCGAAGCTGCTCGCTGGCTACGTCCCCATCGAGGACGTGCGCGCGCAATTCGAGGCCGCGTGGCATGCGCCGATCCCGCACGTCAAGGGCCTGAACATGATGGACATGATCGACGCAGCCGCCGCAGGCAAGCTCAAGGCGTTGTGGGCCATCGGGTACGACCTGATGCTGACCAACCCGAATGCCCGCGAGACGCGCCGCGCACTGGAGAAACTCGACCTCGTCATCGTGCAGGACCTGTTCTTGAACCAGACTGCGCAGGAATTTGGCGACGTGTTCCTGCCCGCCGCGGCGTCGTTCGAGAAAGACGGCACGTTCATGAACGGCGAACGCCGCGTCCAACGCGTGCACCAGATGGTCGAACCGCAAGGCGAGGCGCGCAGTGATTGGGAGATCGTGTGCGAGGTCGCGCGTGCCATGGGCAAGGGCGAGCATTTTGCGTATCGTTCAGCCGAGGAAATCTGGGACGAAGTCCGGGGGCTCTGGAGCGAGGCGCGCGGCATGACGTACGCCCGGCTGGACCAGCGTGGTCTTCAATGGCCTTGTCTCAGCGAAGACGATCCCGGTCTGGCGATCATGCACAGCGAGACATTTTCACATGGCAAGACCACCGCGCTGCGGCGCATCGAGTATGTGTCGCCACCTGAATTGACAGACCACGAGTTCCCGTTCCTGCTCACCACGGGCCGGAGCCTGTACCAATACAACGCCGCGACCCAGACTTTCCGCACCCCCAACACCACGATGTACCCGGGCGACCACCTCGACGTCGCCCCCGAGGATGCAAAGCGTCTGGGCCTGCGCGATGGGGAGACCGTATGCGTGCGGAGCCGTCAAGGCAAGGCGGTGTTGCCGATCCATGTCTGTGACAGCATCAAGCCTGGCGAGTTGTACGCCACCTTCCACACCGCGCGCGTTTTCCTCAACGAACTCACCAGCCCGCATCGCGACCGGTACACCAAGACTCCCGAGTACAAGGTGACCGCGGTGACGGTGGAGAAAATCTAGCAGCGGGTTTCAAACAAGAAAAGTCGGCTGCGTTGGGGCATGTCGCCCCTTCGAATGCTTCCCGTTGCACCTTCATGAGATTCTGTGAGTTCAGCTGCAACTGCATTCAGCATGCTCCGACTATGGCTCCATCATAGCTTTGAAAGGAGAGAATTTGGATGAGCCAACCCGCTTACACAATCGCAGCCGCCCACGTGGCGCCGGTGTTCATGGACCTCGAATCCACGGTGGACAAGACGTGTTCGATCATCCGCGAAGCGGCGCAGAACGGGGCGCAACTCGTCGCTTTCCCCGAGACGTTCATCCCGGCGTTCCCGGTGTGGCTGGCGTTGCGAGCGCCGATTCACAACCACGATCTCTTTTGCGAGTTGGCCGCCCACACCATGCGCGCCGACGGGCCGCAAATGGCGCGGATTGCCAGGACAGCGCGCGAGTGCGGCATCTTCGTCTCGATCGGGTTCAACGAAGGCGTGGATCGTTCGACCGGCACGATCTTCAACAGCAACGCGCTCATCGGCGACGACGGGAAAGCACTGAACCATCACCGCAGGATCGTGCCTACGTTCTATGAGAAGCTGGTGTGGCCCCCCGGCGACGGCGCTGGGTTGCATGTTGTTGAGACGCGACTCGGCCGGGGGGGGATGTTGATCTGCGGCGAGAACACCAACCGCTCGCACGGTACTCGCTCATTGCGCAGGGCGAGCAGGTTCATATCGCTACGTGGCCGCCGATCTGGCCATCGCACGATCCCGACCGGCTCAGCAGTTACAGCCTTGAAGACGGCATCAAGATTCGTGGCGGCGCGCACGCGTTCGAGGGCAAGCTGTTCAACATCGTCGTGTCGGCGTGGCTCGACAAAGCGACGTGCGATCGCCTCGCAAGACTGGACAAAGACGCCGCCCGGATCCTCGAAGGTTCGCCGCGCGGCGCAACGGCCCATCGAATTCGAGACGAGTGCTCCTGCGGAGGAGCCGGGCGGTAAGCGCTAGTTCAGCCACACGCGCACCTGCGCCTGTTGCGGCTCGATGCGCTCGATGTCGTCGGGGAAAATCTGACAGAGCGCGACCTCTTCGCTCGCCAAGGCGACCAAATCGTCCCGTTCCATCACCACCAACGGTTTGAGTACGAGTTTGTCCTTGGCGAAGCCGATCCCCTGCGCCGTCGAGACGAGATACGTGAACGTGCCGTCGAAATCCTTCACCGACTGTTTGAGCGCGTCCTCGAGCGATGCGCCCTGCGCGAGCTTGTCCGCGAGATAAACGGCGATCAGTTCCGAGTCGTTGTGCGTCTGGAATCGGAAGCCGCGCTCTTCGTACATGCGACGGAGCTTGTGGTAGTTGGTGAGCTGGCCGTTGTGCACCGTGGTGACGTCGGTGAACGGATACGCCCAGAACGGATGCGAATGACTGATGTCCACCTGGCTCTCCGTGGCCAAACGGTTGTGACCAAGACCGTGCGTGCCGCGCAACCTGGACACATGATGTTTCACGTCCAGATCGTGGGCGTCGCCGACGTCCTTGATGATTTCGCTGGCGTGACCGAGGCTATGGACTTCGAGGCCGGGAATCGCGAGCAGGGCATCGGAGATCGTTTGCAGGTTTTTCTTCGTGTGGATCACGAGTCGCAGATGTTCGCCGATCTGTTGGCGTGACTTGATCTGCGCGCCGAGCTTCTTCAACGCGGCCAGCGCGCCCGCCAGCGTGTCGCCGTCGTGGCCCGCGGATGCGCACAGGCGCAGAATGAGATCGCCCTTGCCGACCTTCTCGCCCGCGACCGTGAACCCGGTCGAGTCCGCGCCGCGGTGGCGCATGACTTCCATCATCTTGACGAGTTGCTCGCCCACGGGCGGGAGCGATTTGAGGTGTTTGCCCTTATAGAAGATGCCGGCGATTCCGCACATAGTGGGCAGATTGTGAGTAAGGCAGCAGCAGATGGCAAGAGCGAAGATGCTCTCTGTAGGTTGTAGAGGCGCCCGACCCCGGGCGCTCTTCCCGTGAGGGTCGAAACGGAAGCCGCCGTGGACGGCGGCTCCTCCAGCGGACAGCGAGGCGTCTGGCCGGCAGCGCTACTTCTGTAATCCCACGGGCGGCGCCGGCGCTTCCGTAGTGGAACTGGTGGTGACGATGATCTGGACGGCCTTGTACACTTCGACCATCGTCTTCTTGTCGTCGCCAAGCTCCTTGGTCTTGCGGTAGGTCAAATTGATCATGTCGCCCAGCGCGAGATCCTTAAGCTTTTGATTGATCTTGTTGTTCTTCTGGATCTTCGTGTTGCCGGCGATCTCGATGGGGCGCTCTTTGCCTTTGGCGTCGCCGTCCTTGATGGCCACGACGATCGCTTTCGCTTTGGCATCAATCTCGATGATCTCCGCGTTGCACGTCATGTTCTTCTCTTCCCTCTTCTGTGCAAACGCCGGTGTGCTCAACAGAAATGCCGGGGCCACCGCCAACGCGGCGAGGATGCTTGTCTTTCGATTCATTACGCTCAATCCTTTCTGTGCTTCATTTGACTGGAAATGAGAGGGCTTGTTCAAGTGAAAAATCCCGCGCCTCACGCAGCGTAGCCTTTGGGGTTTTTGTTGTGCCATTGCCAGGCGCTCTCAACGATCTGGCGCAACTTTGGATAACGCGGTTGCCAGCCGAGATGCTGGATCGCTTTCGCCGCCGATGCGATCAAGCGGGGTGGATCACCGGGGCGTCGCGGCCTCTCGATCGCGGGAATGGCGTGTCCCGTCACCGAGCGCGCAACCTCGATCACTTCGCGCACGCTGTAGCCGTCGCCGTTGCCGAGGTTGTAACAATCGCTCTGCCCGGCTTCGCTGAGTCGTTTCAGGGCCAGCATGTGCGCCTGCGCGAGGTCCACGATGTGAATGTAGTCGCGGATGCACGTGCCATCGGGCGTCGGATAATCCGTGCCGTAAATCTCGACGTGCGGTTTGCGGCCCAGCGCGACGGCGAGGACGTTGGGTATCAGATGCGTTTCGATGTGGTGGTGTTCTCCGAACCGCGCGCTGGCCCCGGCCGCGTTGAAATAGCGAAGCGCGATGTGCTTGATGCCGTGCACCGTGTCGTACCACTTGAGCATCTGCTCGAACATCCGCTTGCTCTCGCCATACGGGTTGGTCGGATTCTGCGGCGTGTCCTCGGTCATCGGCATCTTCTCGGGCTGACCGTAGATGGCGCAGGTCGAGGAAAAGATGATCCGCTTGACTCCCGCGGCGGCCATGGCGTCGAGCAGGTTGACGCCCGAGCCGACGTTGTTGCGGAAATACTTGGAGGGATTCGTCATGGATTCGCCGACGAGCGCATGGGCGGCGAAATGCAGGACCGCCTCGGCTTCCGACTCTTTGAGTGCCTTGAGAACCTGCTGACGCACGGCCAGGTCGGCCTCGATCATGCGCGCGCGCGGATCGAGAGCCTGCCGGTGGCCTTCGGAGAAGTTGTCGAGGATCGTCACCTCGTGACCCGCGTTGAGCAATTCCTCGACGCAGATGCTCCCGATGTAGCCGGCGCCGCCTGTGACGAATAGTTTCATTGGGGGCGGGAATGTAGTCATTCAAACGGCGCGTGGAAAGTGCAAAGTGCAAGGCGCGAGCGGGAGCGTGGAGCGATCAGTACGCTCTCGCCAGGGTCAGCACGAACACGCTCACGGCGCCGGCTTTCTTCAACTCCTGTGCGCACGCGTTCGAGGTCGAGCCGGTGGTGAACACGTCGTCCAGCAACACGATGCGCTTGGCCGTGAACTCGGCCGTGCGTTTCACGCGGAACGCGTCGCGCAGATTCTTGCGACGCTCCTCGGCGTCGAGGAAGGTTTGGCTTGGCGTGTCCAGCACGCGGCGCAGGTTGTGATCAACGAGCGGTTTGCCGAATGCGGTGCCCAATGCGTCCGCGAGAACACGGGCCTGGTTGAAATGGCGCTGCCGTTCCTTGCGTGGATGCAGCGGCACGGGCACGATGGCGTCCAGCTCTGTCCACGGCACATGGCGCGCGGCGCACTCGATGAGCACCTGTGCGAGTGAGGGGGCGAAGTACACCTCGCGCTGGTATTTGAAGCGATGAATGGCATCGAGCATTTTCGTGTCCGCAAGACACGCCGAGTACGCACGGTCGTAGTGCAACCGTTTGCCCAGACACTGCGAGCAGACGAACTCGTCGCGGATCGCGCCCCGCACGGGCCGCCCGCACCAGTGACACATCGGGGGTTCGATGCGCCGGAACGCGGCGATGCAGGCGGGGCAGACGCAGCCGGGGTCGTCCGTGCGGAGGGTGCGGTTGCAAAGCGGGCAGTTGCGCGGGAAGACGAGGTCCACCGCGTGCCGAAACCAGCGTGCTACGACGCGTGCGGCCGGTTTTGCATCATGGGACGGCGACAGATCCATATCATCAAGAGGAACACGGCGCACAGAACCGCAATGGTGATCGGGCTGCCGATGAGTTTGCCCGAACCGAACCACCACATCGCCACGTCGCTGTTCGAGTCGGTCAGGAACATCATCATTTTGCCCGCGAACACCCAGCCCGTGTGGAGGCCGATCGAGAGGTAGAGGCGCGACGTTTGCAGGAAACACCATCCGAGCGTCAGCCCGATCAGCACTAACATCAGGAACTCGGGAAGCCAGCTCCCATTGCCGATCAGGAAATTCCAATACTGGCCGAGCATGGTGAAGCCGGTGTCCCAATGCACCTCGACAAACTTTACCGACTTGGGAGGCCTCAGGAAATGGGTGATCGCGTAGAAGAACGTGACCGTCGCCAGTGCGCCGGCAACGTGCATTTGCCGACGCAGCCACCCTAACAGACAACCTCGAAAGAAAATCTCCTCCATCACTCCCACAAGCAGGCCGATGCAGAGGTTCGTTACCAAAGCCGATGCGAAGCTGCTGCCGGCAAGGTCTTCCTCCCAAACCAACGCGCGTGAATCAATACCGAGTCGTACCACCAACGCCACCGAGGCGATTGCGATACCGAGACCAAAGAGGAATTGTCTCCCGGCTTGCGGCGACGGGCTGAGGCCGATCGTGTCACGGGACAGAGCGCGTTGCGATGCCAGCAGTCCCAGTGCGCCTCCCAAAGCACAGAGTTGGAGCACCCGTTTCAGCACATCGTGAAATCGCTGCTCGGCAAGCCACGAGAGCGAATCGCCTTGTCCGCCAAGCCAGTGGCATCCCCAGTAAATCCACGGCGCGGCAAACGCGCCGCACAACACCACGGCGACGAGATAAATGGCGATTGCGCCCCAGATTTTCACGCGCGCCCTTATAACCGTCGGGAAACCCCTTTACAACCGAAAGTCAGTATGGTTCGCTGAAATCGCTCATCCTCCATGCAAGAAGCGCTCATCATATTCCTGAAACTGTTCACTGTCCTCGCGCTGGTGGCGTTGAATGGATTCTTCGTGTGCGCCGAGTTTGCCATCGTCAAGGTGCGTTCGACGCAGATCCGCGCGCTGATCGCCCGTGGAAACAGCCGCGCTCGGGTGGCCGAGAATCTCGTCAAACACCTCGATGCCTACCTTTCGGCCACGCAACTGGGCATCACCATCTCCAGTTTGGCACTGGGCTGGGTGGGCGAGCCGTTTGTGGCAAAGCTGTTGGTAGGCCCGCTGCACGCGATGGGGATTGATTCGGCGCCGGTGATGCATTCGATTTCGTTCACCATCGGATTTCTCATCATCACGTTCCTGCACATCGTGCTGGGCGAACTCGCGCCGAAAAGCCTCGCCATCCGCAAGCCGCAGGAGTCCACGCTGTTCGTGGCGATCCCGCTGACCCTGTTCTACAAGCTGATGTATCCGGCGATCTGGACGCTGAACCACGCGGCCAACTGGCTCTTGAGCCTGGTGGGCATTGCCCCCGCGAGCGAGGTCGAACTTGCCCACTCCGAGGAAGAACTTCGGATGCTGCTCGCTCACGGGAAAGTGTCCGACATCGGACGCTCGGTGTCGCTGCGCGCACTCGACCTGCACAAACGCACCGCCCGGCAGGTGATGAAGCCGCGTACGCAGATCGTCTATCTCTCGACCGATCACACGCTGGAAGAAAACCTCGCCACCGCGCGCAAGTCGCGACACACCCGGTTTCCGCTTTGTGAAGGCAGCCTCGATAACGTCGTGGGCGTGATCCACATGAAGGACCTGCTCTGGTTGATTCGCGAGCAGGGCGACAAGGCGACCCTGCTCGACATCAAACGCGAGGTGTTGTTCGTGCCCGAGACGACACCGCTCGAGAAGTTGCTCAACACCTTTCGCGCCCGCCGGATGCACCTGGCGATCCTGGTGGACGAATTCGGCGGCACCGTTGGCTTGATCACGCTCGAAGACATCGTCGAGGAAATCGTCGGCGAGATTCACGACGAGTTCGACCAGGAAATCTCGCCCTGGACGCAGGTGGGCGAGCACGAGTACCGCGTGGATGGCGCGCTGCCACTGCACCAACTGCAACAGGCTGTGGGCGCGAAGTTCGAGGCTGATGATGTTTCGACCCTCGGCGGGTACGTGTTGAACAAGGTCGGCTATTTCCCCAAGCAAGGCGAGCGCGTGGACCTCGGCGAGTGGGAATGTACGGTGTTGAAAACCGATGGTCGGCGTGTGCAGCAGGTGGTATTGAAACGGAAAGCGTAAGGGTGAGAGCGCGTTATTGAGCAGGCGGGAATCGTGAACGAGTTCTCAGTTGACGCCCCTACATGTGCTTCGTAGAGTGCCGCACTTCAATCGAGAAACCAGGAAAGGATTTAGCCATGGCAATCAAAGTTGGGATCAACGGATTTGGACGCATCGGTCGCCTTGTGTTCCGCGCGATCTGCGATCAGGGAATGCTCGGCAAGGAAATCGAGGTCGTCGCAGTCAACGACCTCGTGCCCGCTGACAATTTGGCGTACCTGCTCAAGTACGACTCGACGCAGGGACGTTTCAACGGCACCGTCGGATGCGAGATTTCACCGGAAGCAGTCGCCAAAGCGAAGGCAGAAAGCCAGAAATCGGGCAAGGAAGTCAAACCCGAGCCAGACATCCTTGTCGTCAACGGCATCAAGATCAAATGTCTCGCGGTCAAGGAAGGCCCCGCCGCGTTGCCTTGGAAGGCGCTCGGCGTGGAACTGGTCGTCGAGTCCACCGGCTTGTTCACCGACGCGACCAAGGCGAAAGGCCATATCGAAGCCGGAGCCAAGAAGGTGTTGATCTCGGCGCCGGCGAAGAACGAGGACCTGACCATCGTCGTGGGTGTCAACGACCACAAGTACGACAAGACCAAGCACCACGTCGTCTCGAATGCGAGTTGCACCACCAACTGTCTCGCGCCGGTCGTTCACGTCCTGCTCAAGGAAGGCTTCGGCATTGAAGAAGGTTTGATGACGACAGTTCACTCCTACACCGCGACGCAGAAGACGGTGGACGGCCCCTCGAAGAAAGACTGGAAAGGCGGTCGCACTGCGGCCATCAACATCATCCCCTCCACCACCGGCGCAGCCAAAGCGGTGGGGTTGGCCATTCCCGAGGTGAAAGGAAAGCTCACCGGCATGTCGTTCCGCGTCCCCACTCCCACCGTGAGCGTGGTGGATCTGACGGTCCGCACCACCAAGGAAACGAGCTACGAAGCCATCTGCGCCGCGATGAAAAAGGCCAGCGAGACGTACCTCAAAGGCATCCTCTGTTACACGGAAGACGAAGTGGTTTCGACCGACTTCATCCACGACCCTGCATCGAGCATCTTCGACGCAGGCAGCGGCATCGGGCTGAACAGCCGGTTCTTCAAGCTTGTTGCCTGGTATGACAACGAGTGGGGCTACTCCAACCGCTGCGTGGACTTGATCCGCTACATGATGAAATGAGCGGCACCACCGGCTCCGGTCTCATTTCTTTTCCGTTGCAAATTTCGGCGCGGGAAATAGCATGTGCCCGTCGGCGCACCCGGGCATGTGTCGCCAATACCCGAAAGCATTGAACCCTAGCAGACTGGGAGATTTTCTATGAGTCAGGCAGCAAAACCGGAAGGTTCTTCCATCACGTCGGTCCTCAAGGAGAACCGCGTCTTCAAACCCGGCGCGGAATTCAGCAAGAAGGCGTGGATCAGCTCGATGGCGCAGTACAAGAAGATGTACTCCGAGTCCATCAAGAAGCCCGACAAGTTCTGGGGCCGGCTCGCCAAAGAGGAGCTGCACTGGTTCAAGTCGTGGAAGAAGGTGCTGGTGTGGAACGAGCCGTTCGCCCAATGGTTCGTCGGCGGCAAGATCAACGTCAGCTACAACTGCCTCGACCGTCACCTGACGACGGCGCGCAAGAACAAGGCGGCGTTGATCTGGGAAGGCGAGCCCGGTGATTCGCGCACGTACACCTACCAGCAACTCCATCGCGAAGTTTGCAAGTTCGCCAACGTCCTCAAGTCGCTCGGCTTCCAAAAGGGCGACCGCGCGGCCATCTATATGCCGATGATCCCCGAGGCGGCCATCGCCATGCTCGGGTGCGCGCGCATCGGCATCACCCACAGCGTGGTGTTTGGCGGATTCAGCGCCGAGGCGCTCAAGGATCGCATCAATGACCAGGGCGCGAAGCTGGTGATCACCGCGGACGGCGGTTTCCGGCGCGGCAGCGTCGTTCCCCTCAAGAAAAACGTGGACGACGCTCTCAAGGGAACGTCGACGATTCAGAAATCCATCGTCTTCAAACGCACGGGTTCGGATGTGACGATGCAGGAAGGGCGGGACATCTGGTGGCACGATTTGATGAAGGACGCATCGCCCGTGTGCCCGGCGGAACAACTCGACTCGGAGCATCCGCTGTTCATTCTCTACACCAGCGGTTCGACGGGCAAGCCCAAGGGTGTGTTGCACACCACGGCGGGGTACCTGCTCGGCGTGCACCTGTCCACGAAGTATGTGTTCGATATGAAAGACGAGGACACCTTCTGGTGCACGGCGGACATCGGATGGGTAACGGGGCACAGCTACGTGGTGTACGGCCCGCTGTCCAATGGCGGCACCTCCTTGATGTACGAGGGCGCGCCGAACTGGCCCAACCCGGACCGGTTCTGGGCGTTAATCGAAAAGTACAAGGTCAACACGTTCTACACCGCGCCGACTGCAATCCGCGCTTTCATGAAGTGGGGTGAGGAGTGGCCGAAGAAGCACGACATGAGTTCGCTGCGACTGCTTGGCACCGTGGGCGAACCGATCAATCCCGAGGCGTGGATGTGGTACCGCGAGCTGATCGGTCACAAGCGTTGTCCCATCGTGGACACGTGGTGGCAGACCGAGACCGGCGCGATCATGATCACGCCCTTGCCCGGCGCGACGCCGACAAAGCCCGGGACCGCCACCCTGCCATTCTTTGGCATTGACGCGGCGGTGGTGGACAAGACCGGCAAGGAGCAACCCGCCAACGTCGGGGGGTACCTGGTGGTACGCAAGCCGTGGCCCGCGATGCTACGCACCATCTTCGGCGATGACGAACGGTTCAAGCGCCAGTACTGGAGCGAGGTGCCGCATTGTTACTTCACCGGCGACGGTTGCCGCCGTGACAAAGACGGCTACTTCTGGATCGTGGGTCGGATTGACGATGTGCTAAACGTGTCCGCACACCGCATCGGCACGTCGGAGGTCGAGAGCATCCTCGTGAGCCATCCCAAAGTCGCCGAGGCCGCCGTGGTGGGCCGCCCGGACGATCTGACCGGGCAGGCGCTGGTTTGCTTCGTGACCCCTCGCGCGGGCGTGGCCGTGGACGATACGCTCAAGAATGATCTAATCGGGAAGATCGCCACCGACATCGGCGCCTTTGCCAAGCCGAAGCTACAGGACATTCGGTTCACGGACTCCCTGCCAAAGACCCGCTCCGGCAAGATTATGCGCCGCCTGCTCAAGGAGCTGGCCACCAACGGGGAGGTCAAGGGTGACACCACCACTCTCGAGGACTTCTCGGTGCTCGCAAAGCTGCGTTCGGACGAAGATTAGGCATATTCCATCCCACCACCTGCGAACGAAGGCTCGGTCAGAACGACCGGGCCTTTCTTGTTTCTTCGAGTAAAAGCACGCCGAAATGCTCGGTTTTCCGCAGATTATCGCCCTGTATTATTCCTGCGCTTGGCAGCATCCCTGCTAAAACATGGACACTGGTGTAATGCGCGACGGCTGTAATCAGACGATTTGTGAGTACCCGTTAGTGAAATGAACAACGTATTACTCGAATCGAGCACGATGCGTCTCCTGTTCGAGGGAGATTGGGTCAAGCCCTGCCTTTTGCTGGCCCTCATGTGCGGATGCGTCGCGATTGGTGCGGCTGCGTACCTCAGTCGCAGCACACGATTGCATCACTTCACCGCATGGACGCTCGCCCTCGGCTTCTACTGCGTGTACCTGGTGGGGTGTCTCGGACTCAGCGAGGCCAAGAGTTCGACCGTGTTAAACGCGACGCGCTACGCCTGCATCGGCTTGACGTCGCTCCTCGTCTTCTGGGCGTGTTTCTCGGCCAGCTCCCATGCGCGACGCTGGCGGGAACTTGGTGCGGGAGTGGCCGGCATCGTCGTTTGGAGTGTTGCGGCGGTATTGTTGGTGCAGGAGGAGTTCTGGATCGCCCTGCCCATCTTCGGGCTCTTGAGCTGGGCGAATGCATACATGGCGTGGGCGTACGTGCGCAGGCGCAAGTCGAACCGCGGCTCGATCCTGGCGGCCATCGGCTTCCTGATGTGGGCGACGCACTCGCTTTCCTTCCCATTCCTCGTCGAGTTGCCGTTGTCCCATGCGCTCGGTTACGTCTTCTGGGCGTTGGCTGCGCTGGCGATTGCCGTGGGCATGGTGGTCGAACAAGAGATAGCCAACTCCGAGGCGAAGTACCGGACCTTTTTTGACTCCTCCAACGAAGCGATCTTCCTGGTCAGTCCCGGAACCCGAACCGTTCTCGACGTCAACACCGCCGCGCAACGGTTGAGCGGTCGCGACGCGCCGGCACTGATCGGCATGTCCATGCTGGAGTTGTGTCCCGAACTGGGCAAGGAGCGGAACGGTTCGACGGACGCGTATCGCCTCTTTGGCGCGGTGTTTCGTCCGTACAGTCATTTCGCCGTGCTCCGACCCAACGGTCAGGAGATCATCTGCGAAGGCGAGATGCGCCAATCGCACCACGAGGGACGGGAAGCGATCCAACTCAACATCCGCGAGGTCAGCCAGAACACCAAGGTCAGCCAGCAGATGCGCCGGGCGGAGAAACTGTCCTCCCTCGGCCAACTGGTCGCGGGCGTGGCTCATGAGTTGAACAATCCGCTGGCCATCGTCATGGGCTGCACTCAGTTGCTGGTGCGTCGCAAGGATCTGGACGAGAAGACTCATTCCGAGATCAAGAAGGTGCTCCGCGAGAGCGAGCGCGCGGCGAAGATCGTGCGCAACCTGCTCGCCTTCGTGCGCCCGGCCGAGCCGCAATTGACCGCCGTGGACATGAACCAGCTCGTGAACAATGTGCTCGAGCCGCGCCTGCGGGAACTGGCCGAGATCAACATCCGGCTCGATAAGCGTCTCGCAGCCAACCTTCCTCTGACCAAGGCCGACCCCAATCAGATCGAGCAGGTGCTCACCAATCTCGTCAGCAACGCCATGCAAGCGATGGAAAGCACCAAGCGGGCGGGCGTGCTCACCATCGTCACCGAGGACAACGGGTTCAACATTCGCATCACCGTCGGCGACACCGGCCCCGGCGTGCCCAAGGAAATCGCGACTCGCATTTTCGATCCGTTCTTCACCACCAAACCGCCCGGCAAGGGCACGGGACTCGGTCTGACGATCTCCAACGGCATCATCGAAGAACACAAGGGCAAGATTTGGGTTGAAGGCGACGTCGGCAAAGGCGCGCGTTTCATCGTCGAGTTGCCGATCGTGGCACCCGAGGCTAAAAAGCAGGAGACGCCGGCCGCCACCCCGGTCGCTGTCCCGGTGGCTGCCTCTTTGGTTCCATCAGTGGAACCGGTGTCGGTCGCTCCTGAGCCGGTCGTTGCCGCAGCGACTGCCGCGCCTGCTCCTGTACCTGCCAAGCCGGTCCCGACCGATTCTTCGTTCTCCGACCGACGCCTGCTCCTCGTGGATGACGAGCCGCATATTGTCGGCGTGATGTCGGATGTGTTTACCGGACTCGGCTACCAGGTCGAGACCGCGTGCAATGGCGCCGATGCGTTGAACCGCGTGCTCAAGGGCAGGTTCGATCTCATCATCTCCGACATGATGATGCCCGAAATGGATGGGCGAAAACTTTACGAATCGCTACGGGAAAAGAAGCCGGAGATGGCAGGCCGCATCATTTTCGTGACGGGCGACACGGTCAGCCACAGTTCACGGGCGTTCCTGGAAACGACTGGCACGAACTGGTTGAGCAAACCGTTTAGTATCGCGGAGGTCGAGGAACTCGTCTCCAGTTACTTCCGTGACGGCGCCAAGCCGGTGGTCGCCACGGCGGGCGCAGCCTGACCCGGCCGCGCGTGGCGGTCGGACCCGGTCGCTGACCCAGCATAAAGGACGTTATGGCTGCAGTGCTACTCTCAATCCCCTCGCGATCCACCTACGCGAGCACGGGGGCGTCTGCCCCGGGAGGGTCGTCGGCACCCGGCACGAACGGGGGCGGCCAGCCCGGCTTGTTTTCCTCGTTGCTGGAGAGTTGCGTCAGCTTTCGATTCTACAAGCGCGCGATCGAGTTGCCCATCAGCAAGGTGGCCGTGTATCTGACGCTGCTGGCTGCGATTTCGGCGTGTTCGCTGACCCTGTACGTGCAGCAGGTGATCCTGCCCAAACTGAACGAGGCCTCAAGCCAGCTTCCCACGATCACCATCAAGAACGGCCAGGTGTCAGTAGAGAGCACCGAGGTGGCGGCTACGGCCGGGGTGCTGTTCTCGGATCCCGAGAAAATCCTGCGCATTGATCTCGCGCTCGACGGCAACAAGGCGGCGATCTATGCGGCAACCGATTACGACTACACGCTTGTGATCACGAAGTACACGGTGATTCTCAAACAGCGCTTCGGACAAACATACTCGGCGGCGCTGCCCTACGGGTTCAGCCTGACGATCTACAAAAACCGGCTGCAAGCGTTCATCGAGTCGTGGCGCTGGATGATTCTCGGCTTCGTCTTTCTGGCCTCCTTCGCGGTGTTCCTGGGCTTGAAGTTCGCGCTCGCCTTCGCGCTGACGATCCCGGGCCTCATCGCGTGGGGAATCCTTCGTCGCGACCTGACGTACGGCAAGCTGATGATCCTGTGCATCTATGCCGTCACGCCCGCCATGTTCCTCGGCATCCTGCTCCTGTGGCTCAATACGCGGTTCGTCCTCCCGCCTGAATTGGTTCGCCATCAGTTCTGGCTCTATCTCATCGTCGGAATGGAGTACGTTCTCGGTGGCCTTCTGGCCTTGGCGCCGCCACCGCAGTATGCAAAAGCGAGTGACAAAATCTCCGGCGAGCCTATGCTCACCGCATGATTCAGCCACTGGCTCGCACCCACGCGGACAACTCGGCTCTGCTCGTCGTTGATCTCCAGGAAAAACTGATGCCCGCCATTCACGAAGGCGGGCGCGTGCTGGAGCAATGCCGCAAACTCATCCAGGCGGCGCGTCTGCTCAAACTCCCGATCCTCGTCACGGAACAATACCCGAAAGGCATCGGCCCGACTTGTGCAGACATCAAGCAGGCACTCGGCGAAGCGCCTGTGGTCGAGAAGTTGACGTTCTCGGGCTGCGGGGTCGAGCCGTTCTGGGTGGCGTGGAAATCGTTTGCGCGTCCCAATGCCATCGTCTGCGGCGTCGAGGCTCACGTCTGCGTGCAGCAGACCGTTCTCGATTTGATCGAGCACGGTCAGACGGTGTTTGTGCTCGCGGATGCCGTCGGCTCGCGGCGTGCGCTCGATGCCGAAATCGCCCTGCGGCGAATGCACGACGCGGGCGCAATCATCACCACCACCGAGTCGGTCATCTTTGAACTGCTCGGACGCGCCGGCACGCCCGAGTTCAAGGAAGTGCTCAAGCTGGTGAAGTGATCCACTCTCGCCGTGGACACCACCACCCCACCTCGACGCCTCGGCTGGCAAACCGCCGCCATCGTTGTGCTGTTCCTCGCGGCGCTTTCGTTCCTTGTCATCAGCCACTCGCGCTCCGCGTCGCCGACACACGACGAGACCTGGCATCTCTCGGCCGGCTACACCTACTGGCTTTGGAACGATTACCGGATGAGCCCCGATCATCCGCCTTTCGTTCGCATGCTCGCTGCGCTGCCGCTGCTCAAGATGGATACATGGCCGTCGCAGACCGACCTGAACGACTTGCACCCGTCCGTATGCCTGAAGTTGCTCGTGAACTCGTGGCATAACGGCCTCTACAAACCCGAAGGCTGTTGGGGCGTGAACCAACTCATGTTCTATTCGGTCCACGACCAGACGCTGCAACGATTTGGCGCGAAGAGTCCTTTCCAAATCCCGACCACGGACCGCCTCGACCGGGCCGACTACTTCAACGACGCCGACCATCTTGTCTTCTGGTCACGGATGCCGATCCTGCTGCTCGGGTTGTTGCTTGCCGTCCTCGTGTTTGCGTGGGCGCGCGAACTGTACGGACTCGCCGGTGGTGTGTTGGCGTTGGCGCTTTGTTGCTTCGATCCGAACATCATTGCGCATAGCAGCCTCATCACAGCCGATGTTGGGTGCACAGCCTTCATGTTTGGCGCGGTGTATTTCTTCTGGCGAACCTGCCGCAGACTGAGTTGGGTCAACGTGCTGGCGGCCGGTCTGTTCTTCGGCCTCGCCAACGCCACCAAGACCTCCGCGGCGCTGTTGCTCCCGATCTTCGCCGTGCTCTCGCTGGTGCGGGTTGCGTCCCGCGAACCATGGCCGAATCTGACGGGCGTCCGGCAGCCTTCCATCGTGCTGCTGGCCGGAATCGCGGTGGTGGTTGGGTTGCTTGCATGGATCACGATCTGGACGACCTACGGTTTTCGGTATTCCGCCGCGTTCGACCCGGCAGAGGCCGCTTCGCTCGGCGCTCCGTTGCCGGGAGCGGAGCCGGGATATTTTCCAATCGCGCACAACGTCCGCCAGGCGGCTGCTATCAAGCATCTTCTGAAGCAGCGCACGAAGGCGGAAGCTGAAGCGGGATTCGATCGAATCGAAGTGGATTCGGCAATGGCCGTCGCGCCGGTCGGGATCACGGGCAAGCTCCTCCTGTTCGCAGAACGGCACCGCCTCCTGCCCGAAGCGTATCTGTACGGATGGGCTACTCTGCCCAATGCTTCGCGTCGCACGAGTTTTCTGCGAGGGGAGTATTCGAAGGATGGCTTTCGCAGCTACTTCGCATGGTCGTTCGTTCTGAAAACACCCCTGCCGACTCTTGTGGCAATCGCCCTCGCACTCGGCTTTTGGCTTCGCCGTGGCCGTGATGGGGCGGACCTCGCCTTTCTGCTCCTGCCCGCCGCGATCTTTTTCGCCGTGTGCGTATGGACACGGCTGAACATCGGCCATCGTCACATTCTGCCAATCTACCCATTCCTGTTTGTCCTTTGTGGCAGCCTCGCGCTCGAATGGAGAAACTGGAAACCGAGCATGCGCCGAGCGACCGCAGCAATCGCACTGACCATTGTTGCGCTTGGTTCGGTGGTGGTGTTCGCGCCACCGTGGCGTCCCGCAGTCGTGTTCCCCCATTACCTCGCCTACTTCAACGAACTCGCCGGTGGGCCGCGCAACGGATACAAACAGCTTGTGGATTCGAACCTGGACTGGGGACAAGGCTTGAAGGAGTTGAAGGCCTGGCTCGAGCGCAACGGTATCACTGAGCCGATCAACCTATGTTACTTCGGTGTGACGGACGCGCGCTACTACGGCTTCCCGCATGTCAACCTTCCGGGGACGTTCGACACCGCGCCATCGGTGAATTTCGACCAGGCGCGCATTCCCGGCTACGTTGCGATCAGCGCCACGCACCTGCAGGGGTTGTATTTCAGCGAAGAGGGCCGCGCGGCATGGCGGGAGTTCCTGGCCAACGCCTCGCTCGTGGATACCATCGGCTACTCGATCTTCATTTATCGAAAGGACGCCCCATGACCGCCTTCGACCGCCGCTACCAGGATCTCGCCGACGCCCGAGGAATGCCACGCCCACTCGATGCGTATCGTGAGCGTCGAACTTGCGGTACGATAAGCCCGTCATGCTCGGCTTCTTGAAACGCAGGCGGCGGCGGCGTCTTCGCGCTCAGCCGTTCCCTGAAACATGGCGACGGTTTCTCTGGAGCAATGTCACGCTTTACCGACGGCTCCCGAGGGAGGATCAAACTGAACTCGAGAAACAGATCCAGGTATTTGTGTCCGAGAAGCATTTCGAAGGCTGTGGTGGACTGGAACTCACGGACGAAATCAAGGTCACCGTGGCCGCACAGGCCTGTGTGCTCGTGTTGCATCGCGACCACGACTACTACCCGGGTCTCGTTTCCATCCTTGTCTATCCGAGCAGTTATATCGTGCCCGTCCAGCGCGCTCAACCCGGCGGCGCCATCGCCGAGTATGGCGAACACCGCTCCGGCGAAGCGTGGCAGCACGGCACGATCGTGCTCTCGTGGGACGCCGTGAAACACAGCGCCACCGAGTGCGGCGACGGGCACAACGTCGTCCTTCACGAGTTTGCCCACCGGCTCGACCAGGAGGACGGACAAGCCGACGGTGCCCCCACCCTGTCCGGTCGCGCGCGTTACGCTTCGTGGGCGCGCGTCCTCGGCAGGGAATACGGCGAGCTGCAACGCGACACATCCAGCGGGCGAGCCACGCTGATCCGCGAGTACGGCGCCACAAACCCGGCCGAGTTTTTCGCGGTCGTCACCGAACATTTCTTCGAGCAGCCGATCCAACTGCGCGCCCGGCATCCCGACCTCTACGAGGAGTTGAAGTCCTTCTATCAACAAGACCCTGCCGCGCTCACGGAAAGCACCAACGGCCAGGCCTTGTAGTCTGGATTCGCTTTGTAGGAGCCGTTCCCCAAACGGCGACCGTGCAAGATCGCGCTGGGCGCATCTGGACACTGCCACCGTCCTGCGGGCAGCTTCGCTGGCCAATCAGTGGAACGCCGCCCTCAGATGCCTCCGAGGCGGTTCTTGGTGCTCGACCAGCAATAAGGGCGGCGTTCCGGTGGCAGTGTCAAAATGCGCCCGATCGCGCTTCGGGGAAGCGCTCCGGCCATGCGGCTGCCGCTCCCCTGCACCGGAGTCGAGATGAAGGTTCCGTGTTCCCTGTGGCAAATTCGAAGCCGCCCGCTATACTCCGCGCGACCAAATGCCTTCGATCTACACCTCCTGCAGGCGTCCGCTGCTGCTGCTCGTGCTGCTGGCGCTGGCGTTGCGCGTGGGGTTTGTGCTGACCCAACCCAACGACCTCAAGTGGGGTGACTCACGCGACTATCACCAGGTCGCCATCAACATCCTCGCGGGCAACGGCCCACAGCTTTCCGATACCTCCGTGGCGTTCCGTCCTCCGGGGTATCCGTTCCTTCTCGCGGCGATCTACAAGGTCTGCGGCCAAGGAAACCTGGTCGCGGTGCGGTTGGTGCAGGCGGCGTTGAGCGCGCTGGCGGTGTGGCAGGTGTTTGCACTCGCGGCGCGGTTGTTCAACCGGGAGGCGGGACTGCTCGCGGCGTTGCTGGTCGTGTTCGATCCGTTCCAGGTGTATTTCACCGGGCTGATCTTGAACGAGACGGTGTTCATCGCCCTGTTGCTGGCGACGATGTATGCCGTGCTCCGAATCCGAAACGATTGGCGGTGGCTGCTGCTTGCGGGCATCTGCGCCGGGTTTGGTTCGCTGGTGAAACCTTCGCTCATTTATTTCGTGGTCTTCCTCTTTCCGTTTCTCGGGTTGGCGTTGAGAAACTGGCCCCGCGCCGCGCTGACAGTGGCGGCACTGTTTCTTGTGCAACTAGTGGTCGTCACGCCCTGGCTCGTCCGCAACCATCAGCGGCTCGGGGTGGCCACGATGACCACCATGGATGGACGCAGTCTCTACGAGGCGCTCGGCAAAGGCGCCACCGGCGGTCCCGCCATGGGCATTGTCGAATGGCCGCCGATGCCGGAAGACTTAAACGAGGTGGAGCAGAACAAACTCGTAAAGGCCGCCGCGTGGAAACACGCGCGCGAGAACATGGTCTGGGCGCTGCGATTGAGCGTGCGAAAATTCTGCCGATTCTGGAGTCCGATCCTCAACTTCCAAGAGTACCGGACGTGGAAATACAGCTTGATCAGCGCAGGATGGTACGTGCCGGTGATGCTGCTGTTCTTCTGGGCAGCCTGGCGGCATCGCGCCGACTGGCGGTTCTGGCTGCTCTTGCTTGCGCCGGTGCTCTACTACACTCTGCTGCACTCGATCTTCGTCGGCTCGGTACGTTACCGGATGCCTGTAATGCCATTCCTGTGCTGTGTAGCTGGCGCGGCGTTCGTGCGACAGCGGATGGAGGGCATGGATCCGTCCGTGCCGATCGGTCGGGACGGAGTCCAACCCTCCACGCTCAGCATCGTCATCCCGTTTCTGAACGAGGCGAAGACGCTGCCCAAAGTGATCGAGGACCTGATGAGGCTGCCATTACGGATGGAAATCATCCTCGTCAACGATGGCAGCGCGGACGGCGGCAAGGAGATCGCCGACAAACTCGCCACCGAGCACAAGAACATCAAAGCGTTCCATCACGAAACGAACCGCGGCAAAGGGATGGCGATCCGCACCGGCTTGCAGGCTGTCACAGGCGACGTCGTGGTGATCCAAGACGCCGACCTGGAATACAACACGGAGGATTTGGTTGCGCTATGGGAGCCAATCTCAAAAGGCGAGGTGGACGTGATCTACGGCTCGCGCACGCTCGGTTCGCGGCAACACTCCTACGCGAGTTTCTACTGGGGCGGGCAGCTTGTCGGTTGGGTGTGCAATCTCCTATACGACTCGAATCTCACCGACGAACCGACCTGCTACAAAATGATCCGCGCGGACGTTTTACGATCCATGAAACTCGACTGCACCGGCTTCGAGTTCTGTCCCGAAGTCACCGCCAAAATACTCCGTCAGGGGATTGCGATTCGCGAGTTGCCCATTGAGTATCGCCCTCGCAGCTTCGCCGAGGGCAAGAAGATCAAATGGGTGGACGGGATCGAGGCGATCTGGACGCTCGTGCGGTACCGTTTTGCAGATTGAACTGCAACTGTATTTACTCGCGCCAAGACGCTGCCGTGGGCGGGGCGTGCGCTCTCCCACAATCTCCTCGACATCCAAGCCTTGTTCTGTTTGAGTCCCGAGCCACTGGGCGGTGTGCGGCCAAGGAACTCGATGCACGTGCAATGGATTCAACGGGGGATTCTGCTTGTCCTGATGACTCACGCTTTCCTTCCCTGCGGCCCGGCGCTCGCCCAGGTCAACAGTTGGATCAGCCCGAACGCCGGCAAGTGGGAGACGCCCGGCAACTGGTCGCTCGGTGTGGCGCCAACCAACTCGCACTCGGCTCTCATCACCAACGCCTTCAGCAAGACGGTAACGATTGACGCGACAACCTCGGGCAGCTTCTCCAACACAATGACGGTCAACAATCTGACGGTCTCGGCGCCGTCCGGCTCGGCCAATACCTTGTTTTTCGACAACTCGGGACTGGCCACCCCGTTTCGAGTCCTCAGCGCGGTCAGCATCAGCAACAATGCCACCTTGCTGCTGTTCGGTAACACCGTGTTCGAGGTGGGCACTGTGTCGGTGAGCGGTACGATGAACGTGGAGGGCGGCGGTTTTGTGAACGCCTTGGGCGGGTGTTTCATGGTCACCACCAATGCCGGCGTGAGTGTGGGCACCCGAGGCACCGGCTCCCTGGTCCTCAACAGCAGCACGTGGTTCGCGAGTGGAATCAGCGTCGGAGGTCTCCAAGGCTCGTCCGGCACGCTAACGATCCAGAGCGGCACGAACCTCAATGTCGGAGCCTTCGATCTCGGAACGAATCCCGGCGCGACCGGCATCGTGTTGGTCGCGGACGGAGAATTCGTTTCCACCAACGCCATCGAGGCGCGCCTCGGGTCCTTCGGTCAGGGCCGCATCGTGATTACCAACGGCCTGATGCGTCTGGGCAATGCAGCCCTGGGCAAGTTTGCAAACGCCCGCGGCACGCTGACAGTCTCCAACGGCATGTTCAGCGCGGCGACTCTCACTCTCGCGCCGCTCCTCGGCACGACCGGCACGGTGACGATGGTCGGCGGAACATTCGAGGCGGACCGTCTGGTGGCCACGAACACTGCGGGAGTGATCAACTTTCTCGGGGGCACCATGACGCTGCGCGGCGCAGAAATCGCCAACAACACGGCCTTTATCATGGGCAGCGTGGGCCGCACGGCTACATTGAACTTCCCGGCGGGCACCAACCGTTTCCAGCTTGGCTTCGTGCTCGGACCGGCAGGCGGCTCGGGCGCGACCAACACCGTGTTCATCAATGGCGGGCATTGGGTCGTCACCAACGGCACCACCACCGTCGGCGATTCCGCGCTCGGGCAGGTCACGGTGTCCAACGGCTCGTGGCGCGCGCGCGATGTGATCCTCGGGCGGGCTCTCAATTCCTGGGGCACGCTGGCCGTCGCGGGCGGCACCAATACACTCGCCACCGACCTGCGTCTCGGCACCATGGCCGGTAGCACGGGAGTGGTGTTGGTGACCGGCGGACAACTCACTGTCACCAACGCCAGCACCATCGTCGGCGAGAACGGCGTCGGCCAATTCACGGCGCTCACGAACGGCACGTACCGCCCCTCCAGCTTCCACGTCGGCTTGAACTCAGGCTCGCGCGGCACGTTCACCATCGCGGGAGCGTCCACGGAGTTGTCGGGCGGCTTCAGTGTGGGAGAAAACGCCGGCGCGATCGGCAGCGTCTTGCTCGATGGCGGCACATTGATCGCGACGAACCTCGGCGTGTTCGAATCGGTCGTCGGCGTCAACGGCACCGGCCAGATGACGGTGTCCAACGGTCTGTTCCAGGTCCACGACTTCCGCGTGGGGCGCAATGCCGGCTCGCAAGGTTCGCTCACCATTGCCGGTGGGACCAACGTCTTCCATTCCTTCCTGAGCATCGCGCCGCTGGCGAATGCAACCGGGTCGGTGCTGATCACGGGAGGCCAGGTGGTCGTCACCAACAGCATCATCAGTATCGGCGCCGGCCTCGGCACCCTGACCGTGGCCGGCGGCACCGTGACAGCGAGCGCGATTTCCTCCACCAGCCCGGGCAATCTGGTGAATTTCCCCGGCGGCACCATGACCTTGCGCGGGGCAGAGATTCTATCCCAGGACTTTGTGTCTGGCGGGGCAGGACAGACGGCGGTGCTAAACTTGTTGGGCGGAACGAGCCGCTTTGCCGGCGATTTTGGCTGCGCGGGGGAGACAGGCTCGACCGGCACGATTCTGTTTGACGGGGACCAACTGATCGTGGGCGGAGGGATCTTTACGGGGCTCCGTGGCATTGGGCAGATGACGGTCTCGAATGGCACTTGTCGCACCGGCTTGGAAATGTTCGTCGGAGTCGAGGCGGGTTCGCACGGCACGGTGACCATTGCGGGCGGCACCACGGACATTGGCACCACATGGAACGTCGGCTCCGGCGCTGCCGCCACCGGCGCCGTCTTCGTCACGGGAGGTCAACTGCTCGTCACCAATGGCGTGACCAGCGTGGGCAGATCCGGCGTGGGTCGCATGACGGTGTCCAATGGCGCGTGGCGCGCGACAGAGGTGATCGTCGGACACTTCGATGGTTCGGACGGTATGCTGACGATTGCCGGCGGCACGAATGTCTTTTCCTCCAGACTGGTTGTGAGCTTCTTCCAAGGTTCGACCGGCACGGTGTTGATGACGGGAGGCACGTTGATCATGACCAACCTCAGCAGCAACTTCATCGCCCCGGGCGGCGTCGGCCGGGTGACCGTGTCCAACGGGACAATGTTGGCCAGCACTCTGTTCTTCGGAGATGACGGCAGCATCGGACAAGGCACGATGACGATCGCGGGCGGCGACGTCACGCTCTTCAACCGTCTCATTCTCGGGTTTGCAGGGAACCATTCGCTGCTCCTGAACGGCGGCAGTCTGACTGTCACCAACGACAGGACAGCCATCGCCTCGTTTGATGTGGGCCGATTGACGGTGTCCAACGGCACCTGGCGCGCGCGCGAAGTGGAAATGGGTCTGTTCAATGGTTCACAGGCCTTCCTCACCGTTGCCGGCGGCACGAGCGTCCTCACAGGAGCTCTGACACTTTCCCTTAGCACGAACAGCACGGGCGTGGTGTCGGTGACCGGGGGGCAGTTGATCGTCACCAACGCACCCACCTTCATCGGCTCCAACGGCGTCGGGCAAGTGACAATCTCCAACGGCACCTGGCGGGCACGCGAAGTGACGGTTGCACACAACGCCCGCTCGCAGGGCGCGCTCGCGGTTGCCGGTGGCATCAGCATTTTCAGCAATCTGACGGTCGCAACGAGTGCGAACAGCACCGGCACGGTGTTGATGACGGGCGGGCAGTTGATCGTCACCAACGACCGCACCAGCATCGGCCAGTTCGGCGTCGGTCAGATGACGGTGTCCGGCGGGACGTTGCAGGCGGAGGAATTGATTGTCGCCAACAACTCGAGGGGCACGCTCACCATCGCCGGTGGCACCAACTTGGTGAAGTCTGAGTTCCGGGTTGGCTTTCAATCCCTGGCAACCGGCACCGTCTCGGTGACCGGCGGACGATTGGTGACGACGAATCAGGCGCAGATTGGCCTGTTCGGCCGGGGCGACATGACCGTTTCCAGCGGCACATGGTTGGCGAGGATTGTGAGCGTCGGCGAACAGCGGTGCCCACAGTCAGCATCGGCACGCCCGTGAATCTGACGCTGACCAATGTGATCGTCTTGGGCAAGGAACGCATCGCCGCCACAGTCCCGCCCGGCGGCGGTCTCGGCACCGGCACGGTCAACGTCATTTACGCCACCACCAATGGCGTTATCTCCTTTGGGCGATTCATCAACCAATAGGCGCGACGGACACGAGATCCCGGGCGGCGCGTTCCAATCACGCGCGCAGACCCAGGTTGGGGTCCACGTCCGTGCTGAGGTCGCTCCGCGCACCACGCTGCAAGTGAGCATCGGCGACGGCTGCAATCATCGCGGCGTTATCGGTGCACAGTTTCGCATCGGCAAGCAGAAGTCGCAGACGATTCTGTTGGCACGTGGTGGTCAGCTTTTCGCGAAGACGGCGGTTGCAGGTGACCCCGCCCGATGCCGTAACGAGACTGACGTTCTTCGCGCGGGCTGCGGCGATGGTTTTCTCGACGAGCACATCCACCACCGCCTCCTGAAAACTGGCGCAAACGTCGGCCAGTGCTAAGTGCTGAGTGCTGAGTGCTGGGTACTTCCTCAAGTAGTACATCACCGCTGTTTTGAGGCCACTGAAACTGAAGTTGAAGTCACCGCTGTGTTGCATGCTGCGCGGGAAGGCGACGGCAGTCGGGTTCCCTTCCCGGGCGAGCTTGTCCACCTCGGGACCGCCGGGGTAACCGAGGCCGAGGAGCTTGGCAACCTTGTCGAACGCTTCGCCTGCGGCATCGTCCATCGTCTGCCCCATCACCTCGTAGTCGCCGATGCCGCGGACGTGGACGAGCATCGTGTGGCCGCCGCTGACAATAAGAGAGACAAAAGGAGAGTGCGTAGGTGCATGAACGCCGGAGTGCATGAGAAAGGGCGAGAGCAGGTGGCCTTCGAGATGGTTGATTCCGAGGAACGGAATCTTGCGCGCGGCGGCGATGGCTTTGGCAGTGCTGACGCCGATGAGGAGAGAGGTCGCAAGCCCGGGACCGCGGGTGGCGCCGACCGCCTCGATTTGTTCGATGGGTGTTTTTGCCTGTTCCAGCGCTTGTTGGATGACTTGCTCGATGTACCGCAAGTGCTGGCGGGAGGCGATCTCGGGAACGACACCGCCGAAGGGACGGTGGAGTTCGACCTGGGAGGAAACAACGTTCGAGAGGATTTCACGTCCGTCCCGCACCACGGCAGCGGAGGTCTCGTCGCAGGAGGTTTCGATGCCGAGAACCAACATGATGGAATGACGAAGGCCTAATGACTAATGAACCCGTCCGGCAATGCGCGCATTCGTCATTCGTTATTCGTCATTTGCCCAGCTACTGTTTGCTCGAAGCGGAGTCGGCAACAGGTTTGGGCTTTGCGCCGTTAACCAGGCCGGTGTACACCTTGATGCCTTTGATGACATCAATCGCCCGGTGGAGTTGGACGTCCTCGATCTTCTCGGTCTTTTCCTGGGCTTCCTTCTCTTTGCCTTCCACCTCCTCGTCGCCCATGCCGGCGCGCTGCATCGCGAGCTTCCGCTCATCTTCGACCGACACCGGCACGACGATGTCGGGCACAATGCCGTTCTCGTGGATGACACGCTTGCTCGGAGTGTAATACTTCGCCGTGGTCAACCGCAGTGCCGGGCCATCCGGGTTCGAACTTAGCGGCAACACACTCTGGACCGAACCTTTGCCGAACGTTGTCTCACCGACCACGATGGCGCGCTTGAGGTCCTGGAGCGCGCCCGCAACGATCTCCGCGCCGCTCGCGCTGCCGCCGTTGACGAGGATCACCATCGGGTAATTGGGATGTTTCTCGCCGCCCTGCGCGCGATACTCGATGCGCTGCCGTTTGTCGCGTCCTTCAGTGAACACGATCAGTTCGCCGCGCGGCACAAACTTGCCGACGACAGTCTTGGCCGCGTCGAGGAGGCCGCCCGGGTTGTTGCGCAGGTCGAGGATCAAGGCCTGCATTCCCTTGGCCTCCAGTTTATCGAGCGCCTTCTCAAATTCCTCCGCGGTCGGCTCGTTGAACTGCTGCAGGCGGATGTAGCCGATATTGTCTTCAAGCAGCGGGTATTCCTGTTTGCCGTTGGCGTCCTTGACGCTCGGCACGTTGATGACCTCGCGCGTGATGTTGTAGTCTTTGATTTCCTTGGTCTTGGGACGCAGAATGGTGAGGTTGACCTTCGTGCCCGGCTTGCCCCGAAGTTTTTTGACGGCGTCTTCGATCGTCAACCGCTCGGTGGGTTTGTCTTCAATCTTGATGATCTGGTCGCCGGCCAGGATGCCCGCCTCGAATGCCGGCGTGTCCTCCATCGGCGCGATGACGGTGATGACGTTATCCTTGATGCCGATCTGGATGCCGAGCCCGCCGAACTGTCCCTCGGTGTCGTCGCGCATGGACTTGAACACCTCGGGGTCCATGAACTGGCTGTGCGGGTCGAGCGAGCTGACCATCCCTTTGAGCGCGCTGTAGGAGAGGTCCTTGTAACTGAGCTTGTCGCCGTCCACGTAATCCTGGCGGATGTACTCCATCACACGGGTGATGAGCTGGAGATTCTCGTAGGGCGAGTCCTTGTCGGTCTTGTCGCTCGACGCGGAATAAATCTTCGCGCCGAGGAACAGATTGGCGCCGAGCAAGGCAACGACGACAGCAAAGAGAAATTTTTTCATCGGGCAATTCCTGAATCTGGACGGAATATAGCGTCAGGCTTGGGGTGTGTCCACTGGGGAAGTGTAAGAAGAAGGTAAAGGATGCGGAGCGCTGGTGTGGCGGATCGGCAGAATCAGGCCTTTCAACATTACTCGATCAGACCATACTTCAGAACAACGCCCCGGCTGCGATGCCGATGATGCTGAGCGGCCCCTGATCCTCGATGCCTTCAGCGGCTTTATCGAGTTTCTGCATGGTCAGCTTGGCGTTCTTGAAAAGCGAATCGTCGTTGACGAACTTGCCGAGTGTCCCATCGCCCTTGTTGATCTTGTTCATGATCGAGTGCATGTCGGTCATCGTGGCGGTTGCTTCCCGGTAGAGCGTGTCGTCGGTGAACAGCTTGCCCATCGTCCCTTCGCCTTTGCGGAGTGACGCCACGAGCTGGTTGACGTTATCACCCGTCTCGGAGAGTTTCGTGTACATCGAATCATCGTTGATCAACTTCCCGAGCGTGCCCTCGCCGCTTTTGAGCTTGAGCGTGACGTCGGTGATGTTGGCGAGCGTGTTTGAGATGTTGCTGCGGTTCTCGGTGACGAAATCCTTGAGGAACCCAAATGGGCTGTCCGCCCCTTCGCCGCCGCTGAACGCCTTGACGGCTTCACCGATGGTGGTGTTGAGTCCCTCGAATCCCGACGCCACACCGTCTATGCGCGCCACCAACTGATCGAAGTCGGGTCGTTCATGCGTTTGGAGGTAGCTGCCGACCTCAAGTCGTCCCGCGCCTGGCGTGCCGAAGCTCAGACCCACGTAGTTTTGCCCGAAGATGCCCATGGTCTTGATCATCGCCTCGGCATCCTGGTTGAGTTGCACGCCGCGGCGAATCATCAACGTGACCTCGACGTTGGTGCCGGCAATGCGCAGGTCGCGCACCTGACCGATCTCGACGCCCGCCTGTTTGACGGGGTCGCCGATCTTGAGGTCGTGCACGGTCTGGAACCGCGCCTTCAGTTCGTAGCCTTTGTGGACGCCCTTGCCGCCTTTGAGCAGGTCGAACACGACCATGAAGACGATGATGCCGAGAACGAAGAACAGTCCGGCGCTGATTGCGGATAATCGTTGCATTCTAATTTCCTCCTGAATCGTTGAGTCTGGCGTTGATAAATTCCTGGATCACGGGATTGGCGCTCGCGCGAATCTGTTGCGGCGTGCCCGTCTCGAGGATGGCTCCGTCGTGCATCACGGCGATCCGGTCGGCAATGCCGAAGGCAAGCTCGCGGTCGTGGGTCACCACAATCGTGGTCACGTGGAGCTGCTTTTTCAAATCGCGGATGATCCCGCCGATGTTGATGGCCATGACGGGATCGAGTTCGGCGGTGGGCTCGTCGTAGAGAATGAGATTCGGGTTCACGATCAACGCGCGGGCGATGGCGACGCGCTTTTTCATGCCGCCGCTGAGTTCGGACGGGAGTTTGTGCTCGCTGCCGGCCAGGCCGAGCAGCACGAGTTTGCCCGCGACCTCCTTGAGGACCTGACCTTCGTTCTTGAGCACCCGGTTCTCGCGAAGATAGAGGGCGACGTTCTCGACGACGGTCATTGAGTTGAACAAAGCAGCCGACTGAAACACCATCGCCATGCGGTAGCGTTGCTTTGCTTCCTCGGAACTGGCGTCGAGCCCCTCGATGAGCACCCGGCCCGCGTCGGGAGGCTCCAGTCCGATGATATGGCGCAACATCACGCTCTTGCCGCTGCCCGACGGGCCGATGACGCAAAGAATCTCGCCCCGTTCGGCCGACAGGCTGACGCCATGAAGAACCTCCACGCCGTTGAAGGACTTGCGCAGCCCCTCGACCTGTACGCGCACAGCACGCTCTTGGTTCTGGTCGTTCATGTGGCGGCGATCAAAATGCGGGTCAGGAAGTAATCGAAGATCGTGATGAGCACGATCGAACCCACGACGGCCTTCGTTACGGTGAAGCCGATTTCGCGGGGGCCGCCTTTGGTGGTGATGCCCTTGTAGCAGCACACGACCGCGATGATGAGTCCGAAGATCGCGGATTTCCACAGGCCGTGCATGACATCGGTCAATTCGACGCCCGATTGCAGATTCAGGAAATAGGAGTTGAACGGAACGTTGATCTTGTAGTTGACCGCCGCAACCACCCCGCCGCCGAACCAGCCGACAAAGTCGGAGACGATCACGATCACGGGCATGGCGAGCACAATCGCCACCAACCGAGGCATGACCAGGAAACGAACCGGGTTGATGTTCATCGTCTTGAGCGCGTCAATCTCTTGATAGACGCTCATCGAAGCGAGTTCTGCCGCGAACGCCGAGCCGACGCGCCCCGCGAGCAACACTCCCATCATGACTGGCGCGAATTCCCGCGACATCGAGAGTCCGACGATGACGCCGAGCCGCGACTGCAATCCGGTCGTGGAGAGCGCGTAGCCGGTCTGCAATGAGAGCACGCCGCCGATGAACACCGAGAGAACGACAACCATCGGCAGGCTGGCGTTACCGATCTCGAGCACCTGCGCGATGATCTTCTGGCGGTTGCTCCACGCTGCGCGTGTCTGTCCGAACGCAGCGAACATCAGGTACAGCGCCTCACCGATCTCGCGAAAGATGTTCAGAAGAAAGCTCATGGGACATGGAAGGAGGAGGGATGAGGGATGAGGGATGAACATCGAACCCCCTTCATCCAAACATCAAGAATTGGGAATGCCTTATTCATCCTTCATCCTTCATCCCTCATTCTTGTCTTCTATTTCCACTCGATTTTCGGCAAGTAGAGAAGCCGCAGCGAACGTTTCTCCCCTTCGCTGCTGAATTGGAACAACCCCAGCAACGCCGAGTTCTGCCGTTTGTCGCCCTGTTTCTCCCAGCGCCACAAGTTCCAGAGGAAGACATTCCGCGCGTCGCCGTTGGGCGCGCGCTTGTGCTCGAAAATCGTCCAGAGCGGCGAATAGTTGCGAATGATGCTCTTCTGCCCCGGCAGCAGGGGTTCGAGCAACGCCAACGTTTGGAAACTGACGCTCCCATCGTAGTCGCGTTTGTATTGGAAGAGCGGCAGAGAATCAACCCGCCGCGCAGTCCTTCCCTCCAACGACTTTTCGGTATCAGCGAGGAGGTAAATCAAGAACCGGCTCGTCTCCACCTTGCCGCCGGGTTGGTCGGCCACATTCCATTTCCAGAGCGGATAGAGGAATGCATACCCGCGCCGATCTCGATCCTGACTTTTGCCGTAGAATGGCAGGAATCGCGTAATGTTGTAGTCCTTGCCGCGGGCGATCACCCAAAGCGGCCAGGGAAAGTCCCATTCGACGTACTCGCGCTTGCGATCCTCGACCCGACGGAAGAACGGCCACAGCACCGTGCGCGCATCGAAGGTGGGCGTCCACTCATGATAAAAGAACGGCAGCGACGCGCGGGCATGGCGTTCGTTTTCAGGATCCCAAAACAGGTCCGCGCTGATCCAGAACGGGAACAGAATGTAGCGCTTGTCGTACGCACCCTTCTTCGTCTGCCAACCGTAGAAGGGAAACACCTTCCAGCCTTCAATGTCCTTTCCCTCGCTCCACGAGACCAGTGGAAACAGCGCGTACCGGGTGCGCAGGTCCTTCTTCTTGGTGTCAAGGTATGCGGGAAAGGCCACGAAAAAGATGCGATCGAACCTCAGCCGATGCTTGATTTCGCCGTACAACGGGAACACCGCCCAGTAACTTTTCTCGGCGCGTTCCGCGTCGCTGATGAAGATGAACGGGAACAGCGTGAACCGTTCATCGGGAGTCGTCTGCTCGCGTCCGGTCGTGGACCACGAGAAGAGCTGGATGAATTGAAAACGTGATTCATCGCCGATGCTGTCCACCGTCATCAGCGGATAGAGTGCGTCCCATTCGAGCAGCCCGGTGTCGCGGTCGTACACGCGGTAGAAGAACGGGCGAAAGCCGAACTCCTCGGTGTTCTTCGGCTTGTCGTCCTGGACCGTCAGGAACGGCCCGAGCGCGTCGAGTCGGGTGTGATTTGTGTCCTGTTCGGAATGCCAGAGCGGTCCGTACGTATGGGACGGAATCGAGCCCGGCGCGCACGCCACGGCGCCGAAGCAGAACAGGAGACTCCAAGCCATGTTGCCGAACATCGTGGTAGCATTGGGAAAGATTCGGAAGTGAGTCAAGCGATTAGGAGACGCACACAAATTCGGTTTGAAATTCGCTGGTTGGTCCGACTACACTCAGACCGCTCGAATTACGAATTACCAATCACCAATTACCACCAACGAGGCCCCATGCCCGGCATCCCATCCAAGCGACTGAGCCAGTTCCGCAACGAGTACAAGAAGGTCGAACGCATCCTCGCGACGTGCGAGCCCATCAGTAAGACGTTCGCGATCCCGACAAGCGAGTTCGTCGCGCGACAGAAGCAGACTTATGCCGAATTGAAGAAGGCGGGATTCGAGGTCGGGTTCGTGTTCAGCGATGAACACTACGACGGGGACGTGCCGTATCTCGGCGGAAACACCAACATCGGCGTCGAGCAGGTTGCCGGCGTCATCGGCAAGACCGGCTTCCACATCATTGCCGGACTCGAAGGCGGTTACATTGCCGAGCAGCTCGCACCGCGCGCCAAGGCGATCGTTCACAAAGCCGAAATGCTCAAGCTCGCCGACGAGCAATACCCGATCGAAGCCGAGCGGGTCGAAGACATCATCGAAGCCGCCGCGGGCGGCAAGGTGGACCGCATCGCGTTGCTCACACCCCGGCAGGTCATCCCGGCCGCGCTGGTCGAGTTTCTCGAAGGCGTCTATGGCAAAGAGAACGTCGTGGACCAGCAGTTGATCTATTACAAGATCAAGTACGAGAAGAGCGACGCTGAGATGCGGTTGATCCGCGACGCTAACAAGGTCGCCGACGCCATGATGCGCGCCATGCTCGCCGTGCTCAAGCCCGGCCTGCTCGAAACACAGGTCGCCGGCTGGGCCTATCTCGTCGGCAAGGAACTCGGCTGCGAGGAGAACGGTTGGGACGTGATGGTCGGCGCCAACACCGCCAACCGCACGCTCATCGGCAAGGCGCTCAATCGCCCGATCAAGCGCGGCGATTACGTCCACCTCGGCGTCGCCCCGAAGCGCGACGGCATCAACTCCTGCCTGCGCCGCTCGGTCATCGCTGTCGAGAACCCAAGCGAGGTCACGAAGGAACAGAAGTACTGGTTCGATTTCGTCGAGGAGGCTTTTGAGGTCGGCTTCAACGCTTACGTGGACGTCGCCAGGCACAACAAGCCCGCCTACCTGCAAGAGAAAGCGCTCGTGGATTTCTTCGCGTCGAAGTCCGCCGAAGTCAGCAAGCGCATCGGCAGGAAAATTCAACTTGAGCGTCAGAAACCCTACACCGGCACCCACAATGCGGGTTACACCGAGTGCCAGGAGTTCTACGGCGCCATCACGCTCGACTCGAAAGAACCGCTCGGCAAGCAGATCGTGACCATGCTGGACGTCGCCATCCGCGGCGTCGGCAACAAATGGGACGACGTGATCATCCCCGGCCTCGATTTCGTCGTGATCGAGAACACCCTCGGCAAGTTCGGCAAACGCGTCGAGGATTTCAACGCCGTCCCGCGCTACGTGCAGCCGCTGGTGGGGAATGTTAGGTAGCGAGAGTCTCCCGCAAAGCCGCCAAGTCGCCAAGGGAGGTGGCTAACACTGCTTGCTGGTGCACGACTGCGCGTCGTTGAGCGAGCCCTGCTCCGTCAACAACCTTCCATTCTCCCGCCGTTTTTTCGCGTCGGCATTCCTTCCAGACCGAGGCTTTTTTCCACAGCGAGGTTATGGTAGTGAAACTGTGACATGACCGTCACCGAGCTTCGTGCCCAGTGCGATCAAGTCCCTTTCCAGCCTTTTGTCGTCCATCTGGACGACGGAAGGCAGGTTTCGGTCCGTCATCCAGATTTTGTCATGTTCGCCCCCAGTGGCCGTTCCATGATCGTGTACCAATCGGATGACTCCTACAACGTCGTGGACCTACGGATGGCGACCGATCTGGAAGTCCGGCCCAACGGCCAATCTGCGTAACGCCCTTAGGGGGACGACGGGATCATCCCCGGCCTCGATTTTGTCGTGATCGAGATCAACGTCGGCAAAGGTGGAACAGAATCGAAAGCGGCGCGAACCGATGAGCGATCAGTGCTTCAATGTTTCCGATTCGGGTTGATCGAATGGTTCTGCCAACAAGAATCCGACGCGAGCTGTCAAGACGACCAAGAGGCGACGGTCCGCTCAGTGGCCGTTTTCTTGTTGCTGAAACAGACTGAGAAATTCCTCGGCAGTTTGAGCCGCGAGGAGGGATGCTCGGAAGTTTTCCTCTTTGA
>CAZOTB010000027.1:0-2437 GCA_964582645.1 uncultured Verrucomicrobiota bacterium
GCCCCCATCGCCTGCCGTTGGGCGATGGGGGCTCAGCGCCTCGCCTCCCGGCAACCGAGCTACGGCGCGAAACCTCCGTCCCGGAACGACGCGGGACGGAGGCATTCGCGCCCTACAATTGCGACCTCGAAACTGCGCCCGACCTTCTCATCGCCCCATCCTCAACGAGTAGCTGCTCAACACTTTCATGTAGTTGGCGCGCTCGAACGCCGAGGGATCGGACACCGACCGCTGGCTCATGCTGCCCTGCATCTGCCGGATGCTCTCGTACTCGTGGTCCTCCATCCAGATTTGCAACGCGTCGCGTACGAGCGAGAGATGGCCGATACCATTTTGCAGCAAGGCCGACGTCATCATCGCCACGCGGGCGCCGGCCATCATTGCCTTGAGCACATCCGGCGCGGTGTGGACACCGCCCGTGATGGCCATGTCGCATTCGATGTGACCGTGGAGGATCGCCACCCAATGCAAGCGCAACATCAGTTCGTACGAGGAACTCAGCGTCAAACGCGGCACCACCTCGAGATTTTCGAGATCGAAGTCGGGTTGATAGAATCGGTTGAACAACACCAACCCGTCCGCACCCGCCTGGTCGAGCAACCGTGCGATGTTGGCCACGGCGCTGAAGTAATGGCCGATCTTGACCGCGACGG
This sequence comes from uncultured Verrucomicrobiota bacterium, assembly GCA_964582645.1. GTDB lineage: Bacteria > Verrucomicrobiota > Verrucomicrobiia > Palsa-1439 > CAZOTB01 > CAZOTB01. The sequence continues at coordinate 654 of CAZOTB010000027.1, forward strand.
GAATCTTTACGCTTAACTTCACGTGGCGCACAAGATCCACGTAGCGCTGCTCCACCTGCGCTCCCGTCATCTCGGGATCGGTAGGGATGTAGTAGATGTTGAGTTCGAGCGCATCGGCGCCGGCTTCCTCGATTTTCTTCGCGTACTTGATCCAGCCGCCGGTGGAGACGCCGTTGAGGCTGCCGATGATGGGGATGTCCACGGCTTCCTTCGCGCGGTGGACGTGTTCGAGGTACCCTTCGGGACCGAGGTTGTAGCTCGTCATGTCGGGGAAGTACGTCAGCGATTCGGCGGAACTGTATTCGCCGGTCGAAAGACTGTGATCGAGCGCATGACTTTCGAGATCAATTTGTTCCTCGAACAACGACTGCAGCACGATCGCCGATGCGCCTGCTTCTTCGAGTCGGCGGATGTGGTCGAGGCTGTCGGAGAGCGGCGACGCGGACGCGACCAACGGGTTCTTCAGCGTCAGACCGAGATAGGATGTGGTGAGGTCAATCATGGCTACCCTTCCTTCTGATCACGCGCCGCACCCTCTCACCTTTATCCTCTCCCCCGGCGGGGAGAGGAAATTCGCAAGCTGCGACTTCGAGATTGAGCAAACTCCTCTCCCCTTGGGGAGAGGGAAGGGTGAGGGGTGTCGTGGAAACTCAATCATGCGTGTCGCCCTCCTTCGCGCCATTCCCGGCCTGTTTGGTCGCGAGGTGTTCATACCATTGCCAGCGCGCGAGCACGTCCTCCCGGGCCTGGCCGAGGAGCCGCTTGGCTTCGTCGGGTTTGCTGCGGGCGAGCATCGTGTAGCGGGTCTCGTTGTAAATGTACTTCTCGAGCGGGATGGACGGCGCTTTCGAATCGAGCTGGACGGGGTTCTTGCCTTCCCGGATCAGGCCGGGATTGAATCGGAACAACGGCCAGTAACCCGAGAGCACTGCGTTCTTCTGCTGCTCGAGTCCGAACGCCATGTCGTAGCCGTGCGCAATGCAATGGCTGTACGCGATGATCAGCGACGGCCCGTGATACGCCTCGGCTTCGAGGAAGGCCCGCACCGTCTGTGTGTCATTGCCGCCCATCGCGATGCGTGCGACGTAGATGTTGCCGTAACTCATCGCCATCATCGCCAGGTCCTTCTTCGGACGTGGCTTGCCGCCCGCGGCAAACTTGGCAACGGCGCCGCGCGGTGTGGACTTCGACATCTGGCCGCCCGTGTTCGAATAGACTTCAGTGTCGAGCACGAGCACGTTGACCTTGTGGCCGGAGGCAAGGACGTGATCGAGCCCGCCGTAACCGATGTCGTACGCCCACCCATCGCCGCCGACGATCCAAACGCTCTTCTTCACGAGGGCGTTGGCAATGGACAGGAGGTCCACCACTTCGGGTGGCGCGTTTGTAGTAGAGCGCTTCAGCGCGGTCGTGGAGGTTTGCGAGCCCGCGCTGAAGCGCTCGACTGCAAACTTTTCCTCCAGGCGCCGCTTGAGCTCTTGCACCCGCTCTCGTTGCTGCTGAATACCAGCCTCGGTGGATTGATCGGCTTCGAGCAACGCCTTCACCAGGTCATCGCCGAGCTGCGGCGCGAGCTTCTTGAGCAGCTTGCCGGCATGGCTGGCCTGCGCGTCCACCGCCAGCCGCATCCCGAGACCGAACTCCGCGTTGTCTTCGAACAATGAGTTCGACCAGGCGGGACCGCGTCCCTCGCGGTTCGCCGCCCAGGGTGTGGTCGGCAGGTTGCCGCCATAGATCGAGGAGCAGCCGGTGGCGTTTGCGATCAACGCGCGGTCGCCGAAGAG
>CAZOTB010000027.1:2447-49403 GCA_964582645.1 uncultured Verrucomicrobiota bacterium
CTCAGCAATTTCAGATACGGCGTCTCGCCGCAGCCCGCGCACGCGCCGCTGAACTCGAAGAGCGGTTGGAGCAACTGCACGTCCTTGACGTGGTGCAGGCTCAACTTGGTCCGATCCATCTCGGGCAGTGTGAGGAAAAAGTCCCAGTTCGCCCGTTCCGGATCGCGGATCGGCGGCTGCGGCATCATGTTGATCGCCTTGTGCTTCACCTCGCTCTTGCTCTTCACGGGGCAGACCTGCACGCACAACGTGCAACCCGTGCAATCCTCGGGCGCGACCTGAAGCGTGAAGCGTTTGTCCGCCAACTCCCGCCACTTCGCGGGCACAGACTTGAACGTCGGCGGCGCATTCCCAAGAAGCCCCGCGTCATACACCTTCGATCGGATCACCGCGTGCGGGCACACCAACACGCACTTGCCGCACTGGATGCAGAGCGACTGGTCCCAGACGGGAATCTCGAGCGCGATGTTTCGTTTCTCCCATTGCGTGGTCGCGCTCGGATATGTGCCATCGGGTGGCAACAGACTGACCGGCAATGAATCGCCTTCGCCCGCGATCATCGGCGCGGTGACCTTGCGAACGAACTCCGGCGCGTCCTTCGGCACGGGCGGCACCAAGTCGAATGTGCTCGTGTCCTGCGATGGCACGCTGACTTCGTGCAGGTGTTCGAGGGATGCATCCACGGCGGCGAAGTTTTTCTGCACCACTGCTTCGCCGCGTTTGCCGTACGTTTTCTCGATGGCGTGTTTGATCGCGGTGATGGCTTCCTCGCGCGGCAACACGCCGCTGATGGCAAAGAAGCAGGTCTGCATGATCGTGTTGATGCGCCCGCCCATGCCGGCATCCTTCGCAACCCGGTAGCCGTCAATTACGAAGAAGCGCAGCCGTTTCGAGATGATCTGCTGTTGTGCGCTGCGCGGCAGATGATCCCACACCTCGCCCGGGCCGAACGGGGCGTTGAGAAGGAAGGTCGCGCCGGGTTCGGCTGCCTTGAACACGTCGAGCCGCTCCAGGAACTGGAACTGATGGCAGGCAACGAAGTTCGCCTTCGTGATCAGGTACGTCGAACGAATCGGCTTCGGCCCGAATCGAAGGTGCGAGATCGTGACCGAGCCGGATTTCTTCGAGTCGTAAACGAAATAGCCCTGCGCGAAGTTGGTTGTGTCTTCCCCAATGATCTTGATGGAGTTCTTGTTCGCGCCCACGGTACCGTCTGAGCCCAGGCCGTAGAAAATCGCCCGCACCGTCTGCGGGTCTTCGGTGGAGAAGTTTGCGTCGAAGTCGAGGCTCGTATGGGTCACGTCGTCGTGGATGCCGATGGTGAAATGGTTCTTGGGCTGGGGTTTGGCGAGTTCGTCGTACACCGCCTTTGCCATCGCCGGGGTGAATTCCTTCGAGGAGAGTCCGTAGCGACCACCGATGATTTTGGCAGCAAACTCCCCGGATTCGTGGAGAGCGGTGACAACGTCCATGTACAGCGGCTCGCCGGTGCTGCCGGGTTCTTTGGTGCGATCGAGCACGGCGAGCGCCTTCACGCTGGCCGGCAATGCTTGAATGAAGGCCTCCACGCAGAACGGCCGGTAGAGCCGTACCTTCACCAGCCCGAGCTTTGCGCCGCGGGCGTTGAGCTGGGTGATCGTCTCCTCGACCGCCTCGGCGCCCGAACCCATCATCACGATCACCCGGTCGGCGTCGGGCGCGCCCACGTAATCGAACAGCCGGTACTGCCGGCCCACGATCGCGGCGAACCGATCCATCGCGTTCTGCACGATGGTTGGACAAGCGAGATAGAACGGATTGCACGCCTCGCGCGACTGGAAATACACGTCGGGATTCTGCGCCGTGCCGCGGATGAACGGTCGCTCGGGCGACAACGCCCGGGCGCGGTGCGCACGGACGAGTTCTTCGTCAATCATTTTACGGATGTCGTCGTCGGTGAGTTGTTCGACCTTGACCACCTCGTGCGACGTGCGGAAGCCGTCGAAGAAGTGGAGGAACGGCACGCGCGACTCGAGCGTCGCGGCCTCTGCGATCAACGCGAAGTCCATCGCTTCCTGCACGCTGTTCGACGCCAGCATCGCGAACCCGGTCTGCCGCGCCGCCATCACGTCGCTGTGATCTCCGAAAATCGAAAGCGCCTGCGCCGCCAGCGAGCGCGCGGCGACATGAAACACCGTCGAAGTCAGTTCGCCGGCGATCTTGTACATGTTGGGGATCATCAGCAGGAGCCCCTGCGATGCGGTGAACGTGGTCGCGAGCGAGCCGGCTTGCAGCGCGCCGTGCAACGCCCCGGCGGCACCGCCTTCGCTTTGCATTTCGATCACGCGCGGGACCGCGCCCCAGAGGTTGGGTTTGCCCTCCGAGGCCCATTGGTCGGCCCATTCTCCCATCGGCGACGAAGGCGTAATCGGGTAGATGGCGATGACTTCGCTGAGCTTGTACGCGACCGCCGCTGCCGCTTCGTTACCGTCAATCGTAATCCGTGGTCTGTGCATGCTGTTTGCAGCGTCGCTTTAGCACTGCCGATGCCACGGGAGAGCGGGCGCGGCAAACCATCGAAAGCGGGATAATCTGCCGGCAATCGCTCACGACAGGCTGTCAGCACCCACGCGGAGCGAGGACAAGTTGTCGAGAGGCAAGACCAACCGCCAAGAGCGCCCAGGTAAGAGCTCACAGACCGGAATTCTTCTTGGCGACCTTGGCGTCTTGGCGGTTGTACTCCTAGCCCGGATCTTTCACAAGTTCTCGGACGCTCAGGCCGTGCGCTCTCATTCATACCCCACTTCAGTGGGATGATTTGCGTCGTGAGGCGGGATCGAACCGCTTCCGCGGTTTTCCTCACCGGGTCGAAACCGCTGAAGCGGTTCGCGGTGTCTTGTGGCTGCTGACCACCCCACTGAAGTGGGGTGTGAATGAGAATTGGGAGACAACGTGCGGCCTGATTGGGAAATATCCGGGCTAGATCTCAATCCCAGCCTTCACCACTTCCTCGTCCTTCGAGAGCTTGAGCGTGAAGCCGATCTTCTCGCACACGCGCAACATGCCGCGGTTGTCGGGAAGAATGTCGGCGGTGATGCGATGCACCCCCTCTTGCTTGCCGATCTCGACCAGACGATGCAACAACTCGGTGCCGAGTCCGTGCCGTTGATACTGGTCGCTGATGAGGATCGCAAACTCGGCTTCATTCGTTCCCTGGATCTTGATCAGGCGACCTACACCGAGAATTTCGTGTCCGGCTGTCTTCGGATGCTTGCGGTCCACGACGAGCGCCATCTCGCGGTCGTAGTCGTTGCAGCAGACGCGCGTCAACCGCTCGTGCGCGACGCGCTGGCTGAGGTTGATCAGGTGGAAGTAGCGGTAGTGGATCGTGCTTTCCGAGAGCGTTTCGTGAAACTTCACCAACATCGGCTCGTCCTCGGGACGAATCGGGCGGATCGTGACCGTGCCGCCGTCTTTCAACTTCCATTGGCCGACGTACTGGCTCGGATAGGGACGCACGGCGAGCTTCGGCAACTTCTCCTCTTTGACCTCCGGGCCGTGCAACAGGATCCGTGCATCGAGCGCAACGAGCTGATCCGCCGAGGCGAGCAGCGGGTTGATGTCAATCTCCTTGATCCAGCGTTGCTCGACAACGAGCTGGCTGAAGTGAACCATGAGTTGCTCGAGAGCGGCGAGGTCCACCGCTTTGCGTCCGCGCACGCCCTGCAACGCGGCGTAGATGCGCGTCTGCTCCATCATGCGTCGCGCGAGCGTGGTGTTCAGCGGCGGCAACCCGAGCGAGCGATCCTTGAAGACCTCAACCAACTGCCCGCCGAGTCCGAACAAGAGCACCGGACCAAACTGCGGGTCCACGCTGCTGCCGAGGATCAATTCGTAGCCTTCGTGTTTGATCATCGGTTGCACGGTCACGCCGAGGAAATGCTCGTCGCGTGTCGGAGTCGAATGTGGGAGGCCGACTCCGTCGGGCGACTTCTTCTGAATCTTGGAAGGTCGCCCGTCGGAGACGGCCTCCCACCCTGATTGGATTGAGCGGAACGCCTTTCGCACCGCGGCCGCGTTTGCCAGGTTCAATTGCACACCGCCCACGTCGGTCTTGTGGGTGATCGTTTCGGAGTACAGTTTGAGCACCACCGGATAACCGATCTTCTCCGCGAGCTTGACGGCGGCCTCTTCATTCCTGGCAATGTGGGTTTCGACAGTCGGGATACCGTACACGGCAAGCACCTGCTTCGACTCGACCTCGGTCAGCACGGTGCGACCGGCTTTGCGTGCCGCGCCGAGAATCTTCTCGATTCTCTCCAGATCGGACGCGTGTTTGTCAGTGTGGCTGGCCAGCACGGGCGTCTCGTACAATCCGTGCAGGTTGTAGCTGTACCGCCACATGTAATTGATCATCCGCGCCGCGGTGTCGGGGTAGGCGAACGTTGGGATGTTCGAGCGGTTGAGAATCGCTTCGCCCGCCGCCACGTCGGCCCCGCCCATCCAACTGGCGAGGATCGGTTTGTCGCCTTTCGTCGCAACGGCGCGCAACTGTTCGGCCGTGCCGGTCGGGTCGGTCATCGCCTGCAAGGTCAACACCACCAATACCGCGTCGGTGCATGGATCTTTCGAAACGATCTCGACCGCCTTCGCGTAGCGTTCCGCGCTGGCATCGCCGAGGATGTCCACGGGGTTGTTGTGGCTCCAATGCGCCGGGAGGAGTTGGTTCAACGCATCCGTCGTCTCCGCGGACAGCTCGGCCAGTTTGCCGCCACCGCCAATCAACGCATCGGTCGCCAGCGCGCCGGGGCCGCCGGCGTTGGTCACGATCGCCACGCGCGGACCACGGGGACGCGGTTGCTTCGCGAGCACTTCCGCCATGCCGAAAAGCTCGGCGATGCTGTTGACGCGCAACACACCGCAGCGACGAAAGGCGGCATTGAGCACCTCATCGCTCCCCGTCAATGAGCCGGTGTGCGACGAAGCTGCCCTCGCCGCGGCCTCGGTGCGTCCGACCTTGATCACGATGATCGGTTTGTTGAGCGCCACCTCGCGCGCCGCCGACAGAAACGCCCGCGCGTCGCCGATGGACTCCATGTAAATGAGAATGCTCTGCGTGTGCGGGTCGGTGCCGAGGTAATCAATCAGGTCGCCCCAACCGACGTCGAGCATCGAGCCGACGGACACGAACGCGCTGAAGCCGACGTGCTCCTTCAAGCTCCAATCGAGAATGGCAGTGCACAACGCGCCGCTCTGGCTGACGAACGCGACCTTGCCCGGCTGGGCGATGGTGTGGGCGAAGGTGGCGTTCAGTCCGTTGAGCGGGTTCATCAGGCCGAGGCAATTCGGGCCGATGATCCGCATGTTGCCGCGTTTCGCCTGTTTGAGGATCTGCTTCTCCAATTCGACGCCTGCGGTCCCCGTTTCCTTGAAACCCGCCGAGATGATGATCGCGGCTTTCACGCCCGCGTCCACACACTCGCCGATGATGCCCGGCACCGTCGGGGCCGGAGTCGCCACCACGGCGAGGTCCACCTTCTCCGGCACGGCGGCGATGGTAGGATACGCCTTGATGCCGAGCACACTCGGGCGCTTGGGATTGACGGGGAAGACAGTACCGCCGAACGGATGGCTGATGAGATTCCAGAGCAGAGTGCGTCCGACGCTGTCGGCTTTCTCGGTGGCGCCGATGACGGCAATGTTCTCGGGGGTGAAGAGCACATCGAGCGGCTGGCGACGGTGCCGCAGGATGTCGTGCGCAGACTCGGCGTTGGGTTTGGGCGGTTTGATCATGGCGGTTCAAGCAGCGGGTTAGCACTGCCGATGCCACGACGCCAGCCGGTTCCACAAGCACTGAACACTCCAGCGAATCCGCGCATGCTGAGTGATGTCTCGAAGCTAGCTGCACCGCCATTCTGTCGGAGGTGCCGGATCGTTTCCGACAACTTGGCACCTGCAAGGAAATCACGGTGCCGAGTGCTCTCGCGCAGACTTGCAAGCCATGCAACATGGGTCTTGGGAGCCAGCGAGTGCTGCGCGGAATCGTTCACCTCGGGGCATGGGTTATGCACTTCGCGAGCGCATCGGGGGACGGGACAAAGTGAGGTGGGAAACCTGTCCGTCGGAAACGGTCTTGCGCGTTGGGGGTGGATCGCAATCGCGCAAGACCGCTTTCGTTCTCCCACACCCGCGCTCCGCCCCATGAAAGGAGAATTGTATGAAATGGATCGTAACTGGTTTGGTTGCGGCGTCGCTCCTGTTTTCGTTGTGTGCCTTCGGTGGCGATGGCTCCGAGACCGTTCTGCAACTGGTGGCCACGCTCAGCGGCGTCGTGCAGGATGACAAGGATGGCACACCCGTTGCCCAGAAGGTCAAGGTGGGGGCGAACGAACTCATCAATCTCGCGCTCGGTCGCGCCCCGGACACGACGCCGCAGCCCAATGAAGTGCTGGCGCTTGCGAGTCAATGCGGCGAGGGCGGCACCATTCGGATGATCGTGTTCGACAAGAACACGTCGGGCAATCTGGCGACCATCGCGGTGGCTGAAGACGTGTCCGTGGTGGCGAGCAGCAAGAGCATCCAGTTCGTGATGGTGATGGAATTGCAGAGCGTCGGCGGCGAGGACAATCGCATCAACAACGGCACGCTCGTGTTGGCGGGCTCGTTCACCGTCAATGAAGGTATTTGCCTGACGAAAGCGAACGCCACCGCCGTGGGAGTGATGGACGTCACCAGCACCGACGACGTCGGCACGGAGCGTTTCGACGTGCTGATCCCGAAAGGAAAGCTGGTGACCGGAGCAAATCTGGGCACGTTGTCGCCTTAGCCCGGATCTTTCACACACGGAGTCGCATGCTGCCTCGGCATTCTCATTGACCCCCGCCTCAGCGGGGTGAAAAGCAGACGCAACATCACACGAACCGCTTCCGCGGTTTTCCTCACCGTGTCGAAACCGCTGAAGCGGTTCGCGGTGTCTTGTAGCTGCTGACCACCCGACTGAAGTGGGGTGTGAATGAGAATGTGGAGACAACGTGCGGCCTGATTGGGAAATATCCGGGCCAGAGGCCGCCGTCCCGGGCGGCTTCCGCTTCGACTGTCCACCACAGAGCCCGATGACGGGCGCCTCCACAACGGTCACAGTATTGCCAGGTCCGCTTCCCTCTTGACCGTGCATGTTCGCGCCCCAATGCTGTGCGACCTATGCAACGAATCCGAAAGCTGCTCGAATCGCCTGACGCGGTGAAGTGGATCTTCGAGGGCGACAGCATCACGCACGGCGCGCTTCACACGTTTGGCTGGCGCGATTACACCGAGCTGTTCTCCGAGCGACTGCGGTTCGAAATGGGACGCCACCGCGACGTGATCATCAAGAACGCAGCCAGCGGCCACACCACGCGGGACCTGTTGTCGAATTTTGACTGGCGCGTCGGCCAGTTCCGTCCGCAGGTGGTGTTTCTCATGTTCGGCATGAACGACTGCAGCACGGGACGTCAGATTCCACGCGAGGAGTTCCGTGCAAACCTGCAGACAATCTGCGACAAGATCCGTGCGATGCCGGGCGCGGTGCCCGTTCTCCAAACCACCTGTCCGATTCTTCCCGGGTTCTCGCCCGATCGCGAGCCAAACTTCGACGCATACATGGATACGATCCGGGCGGTGGCTTCGGCGAATCAACTGCCGTTGATTGACCACACGCGGCACTGGCGGGACATTTTCGCGAAGCAAGGGACCGGCTACTTCCACTACTGGATGAGCGATGCGTTTCATCCGAATCAGCATGGCCACCTCGTGTTCATGGAGCTGCTGTTTCGGGAAGTCGGCATCTTCGACGAGAAATCGTTCGTCTGCCGGCTGTTTCGTCCGTAGAGAATGCCCTCCGGCGGGGGAAGTCAGCGCGCGGGGCCGCGGCACATGAGAATCAAGGTCACCAAATCCGAGTTGGCGGACGTTTTCCGCCTGCGCGATCTTTACCAGCAGGAGATGAATTGCCAGATCATCTTCGACGCGGGCCATGAACGAGGTTTTTCCGATGTGTATTCGGTCACCGTGGAGGGTCGCGTCGCCGGCTATGGAGCGGTGGGCAGCGCCAAGTTGAAGCCACTCCAGGGGACCGTCATGGAGTTTTACGTGCTTCCCGCGCATCGCCCGTCGGCGTTGACGCTGTTTCATGCGTTGCTGCGGGCCAGCCGGGCCACACAGATCCAATCGCAAACGAATGATACGCTGTTGACGTTGATGCTCTACGACTGCGCGCGCAACATTCAGAGCAGGACCATTCTCTTCCACGACGCGCGAGAAACCAGCCTCACCTTGCCGGGGGTTACATTTCGCAAGGCCACCAAGGCGGACGCGAGCCGCATCTTTCCGCACAAGCATGAACCCGTGGGCGATTGGGTGCTGGAATCGAAGGCGACGATCGTCGCCACGGGCGGCGTCTTGTTCCATTACAACCGTCCGTACGGAGACATCTTCATGGAGGTGTCAAAACGGTTTCGCCGACGCGGATTGGGCAGCTACCTGGTGCAAGAGCTGAAGCGAACATGCTATGAACTGGGCAGCCTGCCGGCCGCGCGCTGCAACGAGTCGAACATCGCCTCGCGGAAGACACTCGAAAAGGCAGGCTTTGCTCCGTGCGCGCGAATCCTGACCGGCACCGTGATGCCGGCACTCCGTTCGAAGAGATGATCTGAGGCATGAGCGCCACCACCGAGCTGGATGTGTATTTCTATGAAGCCTTCGAGGAGGAAGCGGCGATGTTGCGGCGATTCCTGCCGGCTTCGATTCGCGCGGAGTTCACCTGGAAGACGACGCAGGAAGCCGGACACGAACGCCCACCGGCTCGCCTAATCAGCATCCGCACTCAGTCGGTCGTGCCGACCGCATGGGCCGGTGCACTGGCCGGCATCCTCGCGCGCGCGACCGGCTACGACGGTTTGTTGCGGTATCGAAGCGCCACGAACACCACGGCGCAACTCGGCTATCTACCGCTCTATTGCGCGCGAGCCGTGGCCGAGCAGGCGATGTTGCTCTGGATGGCGCTGCTGCGGAGGCTGCCGCGGCAACTGCGACAGTTCGCGACTTTTCACCGCGATGGTTTGACGGGATTCGAGTGCGCACAGAAAAACCTCCTCGTGGTCGGCGTCGGCAACATCGGCAGCGAGGTGGCGAAGATCGGCGTCGGACTCGGGATGAACGTGCGCGGCGTGGACATCGTGCAGCGGCACCCATCGGTTTCGTACGTATCGCCCGAGGAAGGCATTCCTTGGGCCGATGTGATCGTGTGTGCGATGAACCTCACCGCCGACAACGCGGGCTACTTCAACCATCGCCTCCTGGGCCGGGCAAAACGCGGTGTTCTGTTCGTGAATGTCGCCCGGGGCGAACTGTCGCCGCCGTCCGATCTGCTGCGCCTGCTCGATGAAGGTCAGCTCGGAGGCGTTGCGCTGGATGTGTTCGATCAGGAGAGCAAACTCGCGGTGGCGTTGCGATCAAGCGAAGCTGTAGCCGCACGCGTGAGCGAGCGGACGAAGCAACCACTCGCTCACGCTCGCGGCTACGATACCGACAGCGTTCGCGCCACGCTGGAGCTTGTGCAGCGTCCGAACGTGATCTGCACGCCGCACAATGCATTCAACACCCACGAAGCGGTCGAGCGCAAAGCGCGGCAAAGCGTGGAGCAGCTCGGTCACTTCTTGGAGCGCGGCACGTTTCTCTGGCCGGTGCCGGCGTAACCTGCACCGTTCCTTGGGATGAGACCGACCGCGCGCAGGTGCGGTTAATAGGCGACGATCCGTCCGGTCTCGATCACGCGGACAGGCACGCCATCGAGATTGGCCGGCAACGAACGCCGAATCCCCGGCGTGTCTTTCTCGACGTAAATCTCAACGACCGCATTCGCCCCATCGTCGTCACCCAAGCCGACGCCTGCGCCGACCACGCCCGGGATGTTGAACAGCCCGGCCTCGGCCCGCTCTTTGGCGCGCGTGGCAGTGGCGACGCCGTTCGAGGTGGCGGAGCGCGGCTTGCCTTTTCCCCCGCCGGACGACGGCGCGTTGGTGCAACCGACCATGGTGACGTTCAGGGAGGACAGGACATCGGAGATCGGATTCGCGAAGGTGTAGGAGGAGCTGCCCGCGAACAAAAGCCCCACGGGTCGAGGGCATGAAGCGACATCTTCGACAATGAGCGAACCCGAGTCGCCTCCCGCGCTGAAGTTAGCGGGCGAGATGGCCATTTGGTTGACGAACCGCGCCACTTTCGGGCTGGTACCGCAGGCGTCGTAGTCCACATCAATGGTGATATTCACCGCCGCGACGCTGCCCTTGGTGAGGCCGGTGGTTCGACCGCTCTTCTTGACCTTCAATCGGTTCTTCGGCGCAAGAGTCGTCGCCGAAGGCTGGCCGATGTCGAGAATGGAGCCGCTCGGATCCACGTCGCCGGCCATGACCGCGGCCATGGCGGCATCCACGGTGTTGTTGCCGCCGCTCGTGTTGATCGGGATGCAGGCGCTCAACGTCGCCACGGCATCGGAGGCATCGAGCGAGCAGCCGGAGTCCACAAGACCGGGCTGGGTGATCGCGTCGCCGGGCTGGCAACCGCCGGTGGTGCGCGTCAGCACGTGGAAATTGCTGAGGATGTAGTGCGTGCCGTTGGTGTCCTGAACCAACGCGCCGAGCGTACCACTCGAGCAATACGTTCCGTCGGGACAGGTGAAAAATTCGTTGAGATTACCGCCCGAAGTGCCCAACTGGATCGGGCGGGTTTGGGTTGCTTGGTGGGCTGCGCCACCATCAGCGAAGGCCCCGCCGCCGCTCAGGCACAGCGCCGTAAGTACACAAAGACCCTTGAGTTGATGCATATGATTTCTTGCTCCTTGGAGCGCAATAGGTACTGCAGGAACCGACGGAAATCAAGCCGGTATTGGATTTGGACTGAGTTGAATTGGGGCGTGACTTTTCCACAGTGGCGCGTTTTCCCGGCCTGTGCCATCATGACGCCCGGCGTATTTCGCATGAAACTCCAAATCAGGCTTCTCATCGCATTGTCGGCCACGCTGCTGTTGCTCGACCCGAATTTGGCGCCAGCGTGGGAGTTCACCATGCTCGAAACGCGCGGTTCCGCCTATGAACGCGGGCTGCAACACGGACAGAAGCTGCGAGCCGAAGTCCAGCGCGACTTCGGCCAGAAGGGTGGATGGGGCTGGTCCGCCGCGATGCGTTTCCGCACACCGGAGGCGTTGAGCGGATGGGTGAAGCGCCTCCAAGCCCTGCCGCACGGACAGGAGTTGGTGGACGAGATGCAGGGGATCGCCGAAGGCGCGGGCGTTTCGTTTTACGACATCGCAGCGCTGAACTTCACCTACGACCTCGGCGAGCGAACCGCGTGCAGCATGGCGCTCCTGCCGACAACAGCGGACGGCCCGATCCTGCTCAACACGCTCGATGATTTTCCATCCGGGAAGCACCACCAGAACTACCCGTGTTTCGTGCAGGTCGCGTATCCGATTGATGGACACGCGATGGTGTTTCTTTGCAACTACGGCACCGTCTGGGCGCATCAGGGATTGAACGATGCCGGTCTCGCAATGGGCTCGACGTCGGGAGGACTCGGAGCGCCCCGGGGCGGCGCGAACTACGATGGGATGTACTATGCACTGCTCTCTCGCTACGCGTTGCAATTCCAGGAGTCGGCTGACGACGTGACCAGGTTGTTCACTGCGAACCGCCAGATCAGCAAGGGCATCAACGTGGCCGTGCTCGACCGTACCGGCAACGGCGCGGTGTTTGAATACTCGGCGTCCGCCGTCGGAGTGCGTCCGACGAAGACCAACGAACCGCTCTACGCAACAAACTTCTTCCAAACCGACAAGTTCCGCCCGTACGACAAGAGCACGGAGGAGTACGACTACATGAAGAACGCCCGGGCGCGGTACCGGCGGTTCGAAGAGTTGTTCGCGGCGACGAAGCCGTCGTAGCACCCACACAGTATTTCGGGAGTGCCGTACCGGCGGTTCGAAGAGTTGTTCGCGGCGACGAAGGAAGCGAGCTTCGCTTCGGCGCAGCGGGTGTTGCTCGACGACAACGGCGGCCAGCAGGGACAAATATGCCAGGACAACAACGTCATGATCACCGCCACGGCGAACCTGTTCCTTTGCCACGAAGCGATGGCGCAGGTGTACTTGGGTAACCCGAGGCAGTCGAAGCCGGTGACGGTGCGTTTCGATCGAAAGAAGAAACCCGCTGCAGGAAAGCTGCCTCCTCCCAGCGAGCAAGTCGAGGCGGTCAACCGCGCTCCGCCGAAGACGTTCAAGCAGGAGCATCATCAATTCAAGGGCATCCAGATCATAGCCGTGGACCACGCGAACGTTGCGTGCACCGCGAAGTTGCCGCAGGGAGAGCGTCGCGTGGACCTCAGCGCCGCAACGATCATGCTGTTCACGCCGGGCACGCTGGCCGATGTGCCCAGCGACCGGTTCACGGTGTTGTATGGCAAACTCGCAGAGGATCGGCTCTCGTTTGAGGCCAGCGAGATCATCACCTATCGCGGCTACGGCAGCGGTTTCGGAGGCCTGTTGGCCGGCGAGGCTTCGGGGCGTTTCCACCAAGGGGAAGGCAAAATCGAGATCGAGTATGAGCAGGGCAAGCGCGTCCATGTGACGCCAGTGAAAGATTGCAGAGTGATCGTCGCCTACAAAGTCCCGCCCGGCGAGGTCAGCGCGGCCAAGCCCGCCGATCTGTACGGATACACGCCCGAACCCGACGGCCACATCGTCGCCACATGGCTCAACATCCATCTCACCGCCGAGGAAGCCGCCGCGTTCCAACGTCGTGCGAGCACTGCACAATGACCCGGCGACAGACCGTTCCGACAACTCATGGCTTCTTATCGCCGATGCTCGGTGCTTTCATCATCGACGATGAGAGCTTCAGTTCGAACGGCGCGGCCGGCAGTCCCTCGCGGTTGAAGAGGTTGCAAACCGGATGGTTGGCCCAGCCGTAGCGAAGCTTTTTCGGCTGGAGAATCTTGTCGCCGTGGATGAGGACGGTATCCCGTCAATCACAGCATCAACCCACACAAACTTGCCGTCCTCGCCCGCCAACCCGAAGCCTTTCACCGTCGCCTTTTCCAAATGCTTCCCATCCTCCCCCTTCGTCACCAATCCGCCACCGATGTGATCATAGCGGACCCGCACTTTACCTTCCGTCATTTCAACGGACTTGGCCACCGGTCCCTGATAGACAACCTTTTGCCGATAGGCGAGGGCCCGTGCCGCCAGTGCCAATCTGGTGCCCACCACATCTTTGTTCGCCGGATGGATGTCGGTATCGTGACCGGTGTCGAGCGTGACCACCGCCACCGCATTTGGATGGGCCGCAGCCGCCCGACGCTGTTCCTCCCGGCAGCTCGCGAACGCATGTTCCGCATTCGGGTCGGGAATGACCGCCGTGTAATACGGAAGCTGCACCATGAGAAACGGAAAATTCCCCAACCCCCAGTCCTGGCGCCATGCCCGAATCATGGCCGACGTCATCTTGCCGAAAACATCCCACTTGAACGTGGCCGTCCCGCCTTCGCCCTGATACCAGATCACGCCGCGGATGGTGAGCGAGGTCAGCGGTGCGATCATGGCGTTGTAGAGCGTGGTGGGCGTGCGGTAGTTGAATGGCACTGTTCGCGACGAGGTCCGCCCCCGTCTTGACTGCATCCCGTTGAAGTGACACATTGAGACACATGAAGATCATCACCATCCGTGAACTCCACGAAAAAACGGGAGAATGGGTGCGCCAGGCGGCCCGCTTCGGCGAAATCGCCATCACGGACCGCGGCAAGACCGTGGCCAAGATCGTCCCGCAGGCCCGAGAACCCAGAGTGCCATACTTTGCCCGACGCAAGCTGACGCCCGGTTTCCGCAAGCTCATGGAGAGTGGCCACCTTCGCGGGGGGACGGACAGCACGGTCATCATCTCGGAAGACCGCGACCGGTCTGTTGAATGATCTACTTCGACACGAGCTACCTCGCGCGTCTGTATCTCGAAGACCCTGGATGGGAGAAGGTACGCACGCTGGCTGCGACCGACCACCTGGCGTGCTGTCTTCACGGGCGCGCGGAAGCCATCGCGGCGTTTCACCGCAAGCTGCGAGAGGGAGTTCTGACCCCGGCCCAGTTCCGCGACTTGCTCGATCAATTTGAGACCGACTGCGACGAAGGCGCATACCGCTGGCTGGTCTTGTCGGAGGCAGTCCTCGCGCGATTGACCAAGGCATATGTGGCCCTTCCCAAGACGGCTTCCTTGCGAGCCGCCGACGCCATCCATCTCGCTTGCGCCGCAGAGAACGCGTTCAAGCAAGTTCATTCCAACGACCAGCGGCTTCTCTCCGCCGCTTCACATTTCGGCCTCAAGGGCGTCAATGTAATCTGACGGACGGGTGGGCAGTTGCAGGGTGTGTGTTGGTGCTCACTGTCCGTATCTGCCGACCTGAAACCCCGGCGGCAGACTCTTGATCTCGTACAGCTCGAGTTTCTTGATGATCGCTTTACCTTTGGATTTGTTGAAGCGAATGTCCACTGCGCCGGGGGCTTCGGCGTAGAGGCGGAACTTCTGTGTCGTGCCCGGCAACGGCTGGCTCGTCATCGAACGCTTGTGGCCGAGATAGATGTCGCCGCAGACGACCATGAAGTTGCTCACGTCGGGCAATTCGCCCAGGAATGTTCCGCTGTCGCACTCGATCGTCGCCTCGACTTCGAGCGCGTAGAGCTTGCCGGCGGGACCGGGTAGCTGCTTTTGGAAGCGCAGATTCGTTTCGCCATTGGAAGTAAACACAATGCTTCCATCCTTCACCGTCACGTCGGCAGGGGTCAACTGCAGCGGCGTTTTCTCCTCCACGTGCTTGTTCGACGTCCAGCCGGCCGGCGCGGCACCGTTCGGCCACTTTGACGGATCAGCTTCGGGGATCAGGTTTTCGCCCAGTTTCTCGGGGACCCAAATCTCGAACGGCTTGCTCGCGATCTGGATGCACCGGTACCCCTCGGGCGTGAATGTCAGCTTGAGCACCCCGCCATCCAGCGGCACCGGCTCGCCCAAAATCGGATCGTACGCGTACACCTTGTCGCCGAACCCGAGCGCCTTCAGGTCGAGCTTGATCGTTCCTTCCACCGGCATGCGTTGCTGGTTCAGAATTCCCAGCAGCAGTTTGTCGCCGCGACGCACTTGAAAGCTACCGACCAGCGTTTTCGAGCCGGTATCGAGCAACTGCGCGTTCTTCCAGTAACCCCAGAACTCTGTTTCCTTGTCGAACGGACCGATCCACTCGCGCGCGCGCCAGAGCTCGCGGGGTGAGTTGGCCGCGCGGCTGTAAGAGACCTCGTTGAAGGCGACCGGGTAGCCACCGCGCGGGTTGAAGTTGTGGAGCAACGCCAGACCGTAGAACGAATCCGTTCCCATCGCGCGCGACTTCGGGAGATACACGACCTGGTACCCATGCGCGTCGCCCATGACGTTTGCGCGGTAGAACTCCAGAGGCAGTTCCTCCAGGTTCTTCATCAACATCTCCGCGCCCTCGACGCTGAGCACGGCGTCCATGTGAGCGAGGATCGGGTCGTACCGGTTGCCGCCGTGGACGTGTTGAATGCACATGCCTGCCTCCTCGCCGCCGCCGTGGAAAAGCCGGTAGGCGCGCTGGGCCACGCGACGAGCCGCAAACAGGAACTTGCTCGGTTGCACCGCGCCGTTGTCGTCGGTCCAGCCGCACTCGGATCCGTAGCCGTGGTGGAGGAGGCTCGAGCAATTATCAACGGAGAAGCCGGCATCTAGACGGAAGCCGTCGAGGTCAATGTCCTTGATGCGGTCCGCGAACAACCCGACGTACGCGTCCTGCACCGGCGTGTTCCAGCACGCGGTGTCGCAGCCGACGCCCATGTCCACGAGCGGTTCAGTGATCATCTCGGCGCCGAACGAGCCATAGACGAGCGACGCCCGGGGAATGCCCCAGCCGCTGTAAGGCGTGAGCTTGCCGCCCGCCGCATGCACCAGTTTCGCCTGGTCGAGTTTCTCCTGGCGTTCCTTGTCGTCGAACAACTCCGGCCAGCCCTGGTTCTTGAAGTACCAGATCTCGAACGCCTTGACGCCGGCTTTGCCCTCGGACTCCCTGGGCAACGTCGTCGCGAGATTCACGAGATCGCGCCGCACCGTCTTCGTGGGCGTGAACATGTACGCCAGTGTGATCTCACGGGGTTTGTCGAGCACGAACGGCTTCTCGTCCTTGATGAAGTTCAGCTTCAACGTCGCGCCCTCCGGTGAATTAAGAAGCTCGACCGTTTCCTCGGCGAACTTCTTCCCGACGCGCCAGCCTTTCATGTTTTCGGAGAACCACCGGAAGCCGCGCTCTTCGTTGCCGACCCACAGCGAACAAATGAACGGGAACTTGATTCCCGCCTCGGGCACGCTGCCCGCGCCCGTGAACGCCTTCGCCGGCTGGAGCGTCTGCCCGGTGAGGAAGAGCGAGGAGAATTCCTTCTGGAACGGCACTTCGAGCCAGAGTTCGTCTATCTCGACCTTCTGTCCGGCCGCGGGAGCGAGCGTGGCGACGATCTTGCCCAATCCGTCGTACTCGAACGTCACGTCGGTCGCCAGGGTGAGATTGCCCGCGGCGGCGGCACCGGCGATTTTCACCTCATGATTGGTCTTGGTCTTTACGACGAGCTTGCTCTTCGTTTCCCAGGCGAGTTCCTTGCCGTCCGCCTTGCCCTTGATCGCGATCGGCCCGCGGAGGATCGGCACCTTCCTCTCGTCATAGGTGGAACGCACGTTCACCTGCTGGGCGAGACCGTTGACAGCGAGATCGTATTCGCCCATCAGGAACGACAACTTCTCGCCGTTGACCTGGATCGGCGACCACGGCTCGGGAACAAGCGGCGCGAGCCCTGCCGGCTTGAGAAACCATTGCGGCGTCTCGGGAATCGTGAGCGGGGCCTTGCGCTCGGCCAGGACCTTGCCCGTGGCGTCCCTGGCGGTCACGTGGAGCGTATGGTCGCCTTCTTTGAAATGGCTGATCGGGAACTTGTAGTCGAGCTTCTGGCTTAACTCCGCGCCTTTCCAGGTCTTCTCCGCCTTGACCGTGGTGGCGCCAGCGGGAAACACCTTCGCCTCAAGCGAGCCGTCGTTCTTCCAGCCGGGGATGTATCGCAG
Source organism: uncultured Verrucomicrobiota bacterium (assembly GCA_964582645.1). Lineage (GTDB taxonomy): Bacteria > Verrucomicrobiota > Verrucomicrobiia > Palsa-1439 > CAZOTB01 > CAZOTB01. Next base: position 19,613 of record CAZOTB010000027.1, read on the forward strand.
ATCAATCTTCGCCGTGACGCTCTTGTCCACGAGGAAGAACTCCGCGAAATCCACTTCGAGCGGTTCGGGGAGACGGAACGGCAGCGGGCCGCCCGCGATCACTTTGCCGTCTGCGCCGCGGAAATCATAGAGCAGCAGGTAATCGCCGATCTTGTCCGCGAGCGCGAAATCAATCGTCTTGCGTTCGCCCGGGTTGAGCGCGATTTGCTCGCTCAATTCCTTCACCAGGTCGTAGTTCTCGGTGAGGATCATTTCCGACAGCTTGTCGTCGGCCACCATCAACAACACCTTGCCGGCATCGGACGTGCCGCCCTTGTCGCGCGATTGCTCGAAGCTGCGGAGGTAACTGAGCTTGCTCGTCGCGTCAGGTTTCTTGCGGTAGAACTTCAGCTTGGCGGCCACCTTCTGTGCCTGAGCACCCGGGTTCACAAGTTCATAAGTTGACCCGCCCTTGCTCGTGCCACGCAACAGGCCGCTATCGAGCACGCGCACGAACACGCCGTCCGCGCCCGTCGCGCGCAGCCGGGTGAACGTGTCGTCCTTGGCGTAGTACGTCCAATCGGGAGACGGCCACCAGCCCGACATGCCGATCTGGGGGAACGGCGTGGATTGGTTGTCCATCAACGCGTAACGCCACTCGTCGCCCGCCTTCGGCGCCTGCATCGGGGCAAACTCCTTGAACGGCAGCCGCACTTCGCCCTCCCACCCGTAACCGGGCACGGTGCGGCAGACGCTCTGCCAATCGGGATCGAACTTGAGGTTGCCGTCCTTGTCGCGGCGATCGTAGTGCGTGCCGCGCGCGTTCCACATCAGGTAGAAATCTCTCAACGCGGCATTGGGCCGCGGGCCGGGAATGCAGTTGAGCCAGAACTCGATCCCATCATCCTGACGCCAGAAGCTGCGGTCGCGTTCGACGATGCCGGCGCGCGGCTCGATTGCGCCTTCGGGCCGCTGAATCTGGAACGCAATGTAGAACGCCTCGTCGGTGTAGCCGAAGTAGAACTTCGACTCCAAATCCATCAGCCGATCTTCCTCGATGTGATAGAGCCGCGGCGCCATGCCGGCCCCGGCCCATTCGTCGGCGTTGACCGTGCCGTCCACGGTCGGTGCTTTCGCGAGCTTTGGGCCGGAGACGTAGAGATAACGGTAGGGTTTGTCGGTCTCGTCGGCAGACGAGGCAGCGACGCAGAGGGCAGAGATGATCGCGGCAAGGAAGATGGAAGTAATGGTTTTCATGGGTTGTTTAAGATGATTTCGGGTTGAGAAGTGGCCGCAATGGTAAACAGACTGGCGCGGAGCCACAAGTGCGAATGCAGCTTTCATGGGAGGGAGTACGCACCCCGAAGATGGCGGAAAGGAAACTCCTTACGGCGTCACTACGAACGAATGCGCAAGCGGCGTTACGGCACCCAGTTGCCGCCCACGTTGCGCAGTTCCTGCCAGCTCTTGATCTCGGTGGTGGCGACTGCGAACAAGGATTCGTCGTAGTGGAAGACGACCGAGCCGGAGGCACTGATGCTCTTGGCCTGGATCGCGCCGTGGTAGGACGCACTGCCCCCTGTGAGCGTCAGATCGGCTTGGGGCGCATAGACGTAGGCATGCATCCCCGAACTGCCCGAATAGGACATGGCCGTGCAGGTGGGCAAGCCGTTGACGCGACATCGGGCGGCCGCGCCGGTATTGTTGACGACTCCTTTGCCGCTGACGCTCCAGTTGCCGCCGGCATAGATCTCCAAGAACCCCCCGCTGTCCACGCTGATCGCGGCGGTTCCCGATATGGAGACCGTGTCCATGACATAGAGCCGCACATTTCCCTGGATGACCAAGCCATCCCCGGCTGCCATGTTGATCTTGTTCACTCGATAGTCCCCACCTGCGATCACCAGGTCCGAGGTAATGTCCGGCAGCAGTGGCGCAGAACTCAATGCGGATGGGAGGGTCACATCCGGCAGGCTGCCCTCCAGTTCGTGGGTGATGTAACCCAGAGCCTCACCGGTGGGCACGTCGTAAGCCCGTTGCGCCGCATCGAAGGTGTTGCCCACACTGGCGCCGGCACTCATGGTGAAACTGCCGCTCGGACTGGTCCATACCCTGCCATAGATGTCCGCATTGCCCGAGGAGGAGAGCGTGAACAACCCGCCCAGCACGGCGCAGTCGGCGTTGGGTTGCGCCTTGGCGGAGTCGTAGAGGCCGCTGGTGGACTTGGCGGGGTCGGTCGAATCGTAGCTGTCCACAAAGATCTTACTTCCGCTCAGTGTCATGAAATCGGTGCAGAAGAAACAGAAGCCCCGCCTGCCCTGACTGACGATTACTTTGACGGCACGGGAGACGGCAGGGCCGTAGAATCCGGGCTGACAAGTGCCGACGGCCAGAATCTGCGGGCTCAATCCGCCGGCTCCGCTGACGGTGATGGAGATGTTCCCGACGGCCTTGCCGGAGGTGTTGGTGAGGGTGGTGGTTTTGCGATAGGTACCGGTGGCGATTTTGGTCCAGCCGCGCGTGCTTTTGAAACCAGCCGCGTCGGGATACCGGACGGTCACTTCTTCGTAGCCGATCTCGATGCCGGCTTCGGCGAGATGCAACGCCTGACTCCAGTAGTGGGATCGCCGGTCGAGGCTGCTCTGGTAGTTCACGTAGCCGAGAATTCCGGCGAAGCTGATGGCCAGCACCGCGGAGAAGCCGAGGACGGTGAGCAGAACGGAACCGCGGCTGTCTTGAAATCGGTTCACTGGATTCATTTGGCGTTGTGATTTGCCATCAGCACGCGGGCCGACACGCAGGTTTCATCTTGCACCAGGTTGTTCGCATGTTGTCGGAATGCGAGCGATAGTTGCACGGCTGTCGCGTTGCTGCTGATGGTGGTGACCCCGCCGGCGCCGCTGAAGGCAAACAACACCTGCGTGAGGTTCGTTGCCAGCATCTGGGTGGTGCCGTCGCCGGTGTCCGAGCGATAGAGTGCTGTGCCCGTGGTCGAGTAGGTGATGGTTTTGCTGTTGGTGACCACTCCTGTGGCGTTGAATCCGGTGGGAATGACTGCCACCAAGTTCGATGGATTGGCGGAGGACACACTGCGAGCGGAGCGAATGTCGGCCGCGAACATCCCCATCGCGAAGCGACCCTGGGCGTTCATGTCCGCATGGTTGGAAATGGACACGAAGGACCGGATCAAGAACAGGTAACTCCCCATCATGGATGCCAGCACGATCGTGCCGATCGCCACGGCGATCATGAGTTCCACGATGGTGAACGCCACGCTGCACCGACGGTCCCGCCTGGCTTGCGTTGGAGATGAAGGTGCCATTGGCTCAACGGAAGTACGTGCTTAGCCCCCCTCGGGTGATCACCGTGCTCAAGCTGTTGCTGGAAACCCGGCCGTTTTGATTCGTCCAAGCGACGGCCACGGTGACGTTGATTACTGTCGTCGTACCCTTGTACGAATCGTACACAGCCTGTGTAATCGTTCCCGAATAGGTTGTGGAAGGGTCATTCGTGTCCACGAAGCTGGAGAGCGTCCCGAGGTTGCCCCAAGTCAGCGTGCGAATTTGCTCCATCTTGTCATGAAGCAGTTGCGAGGAATAGGTGACATGCCGGGAGTCGCTGACGATCTGCGCCGAATGCGAAGTGATCACCAGCACCGAGAGGATGGAAGTTCCCAGAAGCAGCGCGGCGATCATCACCTCGACAAAGGTGTAGGCTGCGGTGCGCTTCGATGGGCGGCGGAAGAGGTGAATGCTCACGATTGTCCTCCTCCTAAGCCAGTCCCGCGACCAGGTCCTCCACCTGGTCAATGCGGAAAGGCTTGCTGATCCAGCGGTTGCCCGTTCCCTCCAGGAACCGGCGGCTCTCATCACTCACGGTGTCCCCGGTGACAAACACAATGCGGTTCGCCAGATCCGGATTGGTCGTGCGAATCTTCTCGAACAATTCTTCCCCGCCGAGTTGCGGCATGCGCAGGTCCGACAAAATCAGGTCGTATCGCTGGTCGGCAATCAATGCAAGTGCTTTCAGTCCGTCCTCGGCCACGTCCACCTTGTACCCGATGCCCTCCAGTGAGATTTTCAACACCTCGCGGATTCCCTCCTCGTCGTCCGCCACAAGGACGCGACTCACCCGGGGCGAGCCGGTCTGGAGCTTCCGAGGCTGCTTTTTCGGTTTGGGTGGTTCCACAATGCAGCCCACGACCGGTAACTCGATGTGGAAACTCGCGCCCGCTCCCGGTGTGCTTTGCACGTAGAGCCGGCCGTGGTGTGCCTCGACGATGGTGTTGGAAATCGAAAGTCCAAGGCCGGTTCCTTTGCCCGGTGGCTTGGTGGTAAAGAAGGGGTCAAAGATCCGGTCAATGATCTCGGCGGGAATCCCGGGTCCGGTATCCGAAACGATGATGCGGATAAACCGGCCATTGTCGTCCGTGAAAACCGTCAATTTGCGGGGTCCGTCGTGGGAGACCAGCGCCTGGATTGCGTTGTTGATGACATTGACGAGAACCTGCTCGATCTGAAATTCGTCCGCACTGGTCACGGGCAAATCCGGCGCGAGTTGCTTTTGCAGCCGGATTTGAACCGCCTCGAGTTCGCCGCTCCGCAGATCGAGGACGTTCTCGATCAGACGGTTGATGTTCACCGCGCCGGGCTGCGGATCGCTGGGGCGGGCGTAGCAGAGAAGTTCGCTGACGATCTTGGCGGCTCGTTCGCTTTCGTGGAGAATTTTCATCAACTCCTGTTGCGTATGGCCGTCAACCCGTTTGGCCAGGATCTGAACCCGCGCGAGAACCACCGCCAGGGGATTATTGAGTTCGTGCGCGACTCCGGCCACCAACTTGCCCAACGCGGCCATCTTGTCCGCCCGTCGCACCAACTGCCCGACCTGTTCTTTTTTGGCGATCTCCCTGATTCGGATTTGCAGGACCGGCCTTCCGTTCCACTCGACCTGCCCCATCTCTCCCTCGCACATGAGCACTGAATCGTCACCCCGCACGATGGAAAACTGGCTGTGGGGACGGAACACCTTGGCAAGCCGCCGGTGTGGCTCCGCTTTTGGATCGCCCACCTTGAGCAAACTGGGGCAGAGCTCGGTGAAATGTGCGCCGACCAGGTCTCCGTTGCTGCGTTTGGTAAGCCGTCGGGCTGCATCGTTGGCCTCGAGGACATTCAACGACCAGAGGTCCACCAGAAGAATGGCGTCCTCTATCGCCTCAAACACCACCCGGTATTTTTGTTCCGAGGCGACGATAACCCAGTGCGAGATCAACCCCACGAGGGTTGTGAGGGCGAGGACGGAGGACAGATAGAAACAGGGGGACAAACCCGGCACTACGGCGAGCACACCGTGTTGCAGTGCGGCCGCGAGAAAACTGAACCCCAGCAGCAAGGTCGCGAAATTGCGTTCCGCTCGCCGCAGGTACACGAAAGCGATCGTGGCCTCGCTCGCCCCAAGCACCACAAACGCGGGAAGCGTGGCCCAACGCACGCTCTCCAACTGAATCATCGCCCAATAACCCCAACCCAGCGCGAGAGCGCATCCAATCCATAGCGGTATGGGGGAAACCCGACGGTCGGCGAGTTCCAGAGCACCGCACGCCACGAAAGGACCGCTCAGGCCGAACGCAACGGCGGCCACCGCGATTGCATACGCGCCGGTCACCCCCGACCAGGGAAGAGCAAGCAACGCGTAGCTTGCATACGCAAGGTAGGAGAGGCCCCACCAGCGGGTGTGTTTCAGCCGGTCTTTCTTGTGCAAGAACAGGCAGACGAGCGCCAACGATATGAGGCATAGCGTCGTGAATACCGCCGCGGCATTGGCGAATTCAGGCGAGCTGAACGTCCAGGCCGGTGGTCCGGCCTGCGCGATCCTCTCCTCTGGCGTTGGCAGTGTCATGGTTTCGTTTCCTGTCACACTCAGAACTTGATCACCTGGCTGATCTGGAAAATCGGCAGGAACATGCAAACCACCACCGTGCCGACGACGAGTCCCAGAATGACAATCAGGATTGGTTCGATCAGGGCGGTCAGTCCGTTCAAAGTGGCATCAATCTCCTCCTCAAAGTGCGTGGCGGCCTGCTCCAACATGCCGTCCACGGAGCCCGTCTGCTCCCCGGCGGAAACCATTTCCAACACCATGGGTGGGAAGATGCTGTGACGCCCCAATGACACCGCCAGGGTGTTGCCGTGCTCGATATCGGTTGCGGTTTGTTCCAGGGCCGCTTCCATGAATCTGTTACCGGTGCAGGTGTTGACCGTCCGCAGCGCATTCAAGATCGGCACCCCTGAGCGAACGAGTGTGGAAAGAGTGCGGGCAAAACGAGACAGGGCGATCTTCAAGGCCAACGGTCCCACGATGGGCAATCGGAGCTTTTTCATGTCCCAGTAGAAGGCACCGCGCTTCGACCGTTTGAAGCGGATGAAGAGGAAGCTGATCAGCGTGCACACGGACAGGCAGTAGATCAGGTTGTGGCGGATCGTATTGCTGACCATGATGAGCATCATGGTGGGCGCGGGCAGTTCGCTGTTGAACTGCTTGTAGATGTCCGCAAACGCCGGAATGATTTTGACGATCAGGAAAAGGGAAATCGCCACTCCGACCGCGCAGACAACGGTCGGATAGCTCATGGCCGATTTGACTTTGCTCCGCAACTTGAGATTCGCTTCCTGGTACTTGGCAATCTCGTAAAGTATCTCCGGTAACGTGCCCGATGCCTCGCCCGCTCGCACCATCGAGATGTAGAGCCGGTCAAACAGCCGGGGATGTTTTGTCAGCGAATCTCCGAAGGCCTCTCCTTCCTCGAGTGCGGTAACGATTTGTTGCAGGACCACGCCCAGTTTGGCGTTGTTGGTCTGCCTCGCCAGGGCGCTCATCGCCTGGACCAATGGCAGACCGGCTCGGAGCATCGTGGCGAGCTGGCGGGTGAACCCCATCACATCCTGGGCGCTGGGCTTTCGACGGCTCTTCCGCCGGATCGCTTGCGGCACGACGGACTGGGTCAAGGAAGTCACCAACAACTGATCGTTCCAAAGCGCATCCGCCGCGGCGGTTTCGCTGGTCGCTTCGATCTGTCCCTTGACCACTTTCCCATTCTGGTCGCGCGCGATGTATTCGTATCGGATCATGGTTCTCTAGACGGTCTTCAGCGTTCCCCGGGCAGGTTAATTCGTATCCAACTGTTCTGCGTCTTCATTGCCGGCGGCTCCCTGAAGCCGCCGTGGGATCAGCGAGGCCGGATCAGACGCCGCGAAGTCGTCTGACTGGCGACAACACGGAAACACATTCCTCTCACGCTTTGCCTCGTTTGGCATCGTCCCTCGGAGGAACTTAAGCAGCGGTCGTGCCTGCAAAGAAGGATCTCGGGCCTTTGCATCGCCGGCCAATAATGAACCCTCCACGGTTGGCACTCGATGAACGCCTTCGAATGCAGAAAACCGAACTACTCACGGATGAGGAAGGCGTGGATCAAGAACGCCGAGCATCCATTTGAAAGAGATTTAAGACGTTCTTGCACGAAATCACTCCCGCGGCCTCGGTTCGCATCCGTGGCACCTCGACTGCTAAAGTGACTCATTGCGTGGTCGCCGGAGATACAAAGGGACTCATTTGAACTCAAGTTTTTGCAGCAAAATCAGGATAAGCCGCCCGAGAAGGCCATCGGATTGGCGCGTCGGAGCATCGTCATTCGTCTGACATCGCTCACTGCGGGCATCCAGATGCCGATATAGACAACAATGAATGCGACGGAGAACGGACACCCAACACCGGATCTGAAGGCCAGCGCAACGCTCCTCAACGAACTCGGGGATCGCTTACAGAGCGGACACGGACTGTCGCAATCGGCCACGCCGGCATCCGTGGCCCCGGGATTCACCAGGGAGCAGGTGGAAGTCATCCAGCGAATCCACGATGTTTCCGCCGAACTGTTGCGGTGCCTCAAACAGCTACGCGACGGAAACGGTGCCCGAGCCGGGGCATCCACCAAGGCCGCCGTCAAAAAGGCCTCCGTGGCGCTTCGCCAGCCGAATCAAAAGCACATTCTCATCGTCGAGGACGAACAAAGCTTCCGGGAAATCGTGAAGCACATCCTGCTCGAAGAAGGGTATGCAGTGACGGAAGCCGTGACCGGCACCGAAGCCATTGAGAAACTGGGCGCTCTGAAGCCCGATCTGATTCTGCTCGATTTGTGCCTGCCCGACATGGACGGGTGGGATGTGATTCGCCATCTCAAGCAGAACCCGCCTCTGAACAAGGTGAAAGTGCTCGCGCTGTCCGGCCTTTCGCTTGAGGAAGGCCAAATCGTCGCCCTGCGCTCGTTGACATGGGGTTTCCTTCCCAAGGCGAGTTTTACCATCGAGGCGATGAAACGACGGTTGTCGGAACTCCTCGGCCCCAATTGATCCTTTCCGTCTCCGCTCAACGATCGCGCCGCTGTTACAATTCCCTCTTCAGCGCGTTGACGGTCCGGGAGATGTCCTCGTCGGAGTTGTAGCTGTGGGTCGAGAACCGCAGTCCGTTGACCAGGTTCGACGTTACCACCTTCACCACGATCCGATGCGTCTTGTTCAACCGGTCGGCCAATGCCCCGCTATTGATCTCCTTCGGCAACTCAATCGTGAGAATCGGAGAAGCGAGCGGGCCCGCTGGCGGACTGGCGAGCCGTATCTTCGGCAACTTGGTGAGTGCTTCGTAGAGTCGTTGACGCAGATCCAGCGCGCGGGCTTCGACGGCTTGCCTACCCAGTTTGTCGAGGAACTCCATCGCCGCGCCCAGACCAATGATCGCGGGAAGGTTTCGCGTGCCGGTATGGGCGGTATAGACGCGATGTCCCGCCGCCAGCATCATCGGGTCAATCCGCGCCTTGGCATCCTCGCTGATGCACAGGAGGCCGGTGCCCATCGGAGCCAGCAACCATTTGTGCGCGCTCGTCGCGTAGGCATGGCAACCGAGCTTCTTCACGTCCACAACGATTCCGCCGGGCGCTTGCGCGCCGTCCACGACGAGCAGCGAACCGTTGGCGCGCGCCAGGGATGCGAGTTCGGCGATGGGCAGCCGTAAGCCGGTGGAGAACGTGACGTGGCTGACGCTGATGACGCGTGTCTGCTTCGTGAGTTTGCTCTCGAACAGCTTGACGATCTCGTTCGCGTCGCGAGGCGCAGCCGGTAACGCCACAGTGTCGAGAATGACGCTTCGCTTACGGGCGACGTACTGCCAACCGACCAATCCGCCCGGGTGTTCGTGGTCAGTGGTCAACACCCGGTCGGCTGCGTTCCACTCGATTCCCTGCGCGACAGCGTTCATTCCTTCCGTCGTGTTCTGCGTGATGGCCATCTCTTCCTTGGTGCAACCCAGGAACGCCGCCGCTTTCGAGCGCACAGCTTCCGCCTTCTCCAGCAACGGGCCGAACCCTTGCTCGACGGGATTCTCCTCCAGGATCCGCCAGGCTTCGAACATTCTCTCGATCACGTATGCTGGATTCGGCCCCAGCGAGCCGTTGTTGAGATAGACGAGATCGTTGGGGAGAAGGAAACCCTTGCGAACCTTCTGCCAATCGGGGCCACCTGGTCCGATCAAGGCGGAGAAATCGGTCGTCGGCAACTCCATGCGCGCACCCATTGTTTCGAGCGCCATCAAGCCGGCAGAGGCGCCGAGCGCGCCAACGAATTGGCGCCTCGTGATCGGGCTGCCGTCGGGGTGCTTCACGGTGGCAACGACCAGAGGTTCTGTGGAGCGAGACTTTTTCCGCTGGGGAGCGACGAGATGTGGCCATCCACGAACAGATAGTTCGACCGGCCCACGTGCCGCTGCTGCTCCAGAACGCGGTACGGGTCCTCGGGCGGCAACGCGAGGTAATAGTCGGTCTCGGTGTGTTTCTTCTCGGCCATCAACACCACCTCGCTTGGATTGGCGATGGCCCAAAACGACTGGGACGATCCCGGTGCGGGATTGAGTGTGGGAAATCCATTCAGCACGTAACTGTGACTCTTGCGATCGTCCGGATCGAGCGGCGAGGACGACGGGCCGTAATTCGGATCGGTCGGACAAAACATGACCGCCGTGCGCAAACCGTAGGGCTGCAATCGCACCATCCAGTGTTCGTGCGGAGGCGCATCGGTCCCGTACAGCGGCGGCAACACGCCGTTCCAGTCATCGGCATAGACATTCAACATCACAAAGATCTGGCGCAGGTTGTTCGAGCATTGGGTGCGCCTGGCAACCTGCCGCCCGCGTCCGATGGCCGGCAACAGCAGGCCCATCAACAGCACGATGATGCCGATCACAACGAGCAGTTCGAGAAGCGTGAAACCGCGACGATAAAACCGACGAGGCGAAGCAGCTTGCGTTCGGAGTTCAAGCTTCAGCTTGTCTGCGTTGTGCGATCGGAGGCAAGCTAAAGCTTGTACTCCGAACGTTAGCTTTCGTTCGCCAAATGAGGAACGACGACTATTTCGGGTTTGATTCACTTCAGTCTCACTTAGTGTTCACGGTCGCGCATCCACCTCATACACCCCGATCCGTCGGATGTACACCTTCCCGTTTCCGTTCAGCCACATCCGCGCGGTGGCCACGGGATTGTCCTTTGGCGTCGTGTAATAAATCTTGAACGTCTGATACCGCCCCGGCAACAACTCGCTGCCGAGCGTCCGCAACGGGAAATACGATCCGCCGAAGACGATGCCGAAGTGATGCAGCTCCGCGGCGGGCCCGAGATACGTGCCTTCGTCGGCGTCAATCCGCACGTCGGCTTCGAGCACGTAACTATTGCCCGCAGGGAGGGCCAAGCTTCGGCTCATGGTCACCGCCTTGTCGGCTTTACCGGTGATGACGATCTCGTTGTTGACCAGAGAAAAGGCTGCCGGGTCGCCCATAGTCCATCCCGGTGGATTGAGCTTGCCCAGCATCGCAGAGGGCTGAAGTTCGGGCAACAGATTGTCGCCAGTCTTCTTCGGCACGACGACATCAAACGGTTTCGCGGCGATCTTGATCAATCGGAAACTCTCCGCCGTGAACTCCAACGTGATCGCGCCGTCCTTGATCGCGATCGGCTCGTTCAACACCGCGTCGAGCGCATGCACGTCGCCTTTGAAGCCGAGCGCCTTCAAGTCGAGTCGCACAGTTTGCTCGATTGGCTCCAGATCGCGGTTGAACAGCGCGAGCAACACCTTGTCGCCGCGTCGCACGTGGAACGAGCCGTACAACTCGGGGCGACCGGTCTGCAGCCACTTGCTGTTTTCCCAGTAACCGTAAAACTCCGTGCCCTTGTCGAGCCACTGCACCCAGTCTTCCGCCAGCCACATCGGCCCGATGGGACGCGCGGCCCGGCTGTACGACGCCTCTTTCAACGACACCAGCGAGCCGCCGCGGATCGTCAGCCGGTGCAACGCAGCGACGCCCGAACGGGAATCGCATCCGAGCGTATCGGTCTTGGGCCAATAGATCAGCTGCAGCCCGCTGCGGTCTTCCATGATCGCCGAACGCCAGTACGAGAGATCGAAATCCTTCATCGTCTTCGCCGTGCGTTCGCCGCCCTCGGCGCTGACTGCGGCGTCCCAGAACGACATGATCGCGGCGATCCGGCAACCGCCGTGAATGTGATGCAGGCACAGGCCGTCCTCCGTGATGTCCTTGCTGTGATACATCCGGTAGGCGCGCTTGGACGCCTCGCGCGCGGCGAAAATGCCCACGCTCGGTTGCAGGTTGCCGAAGTCGTCCTTCCAACCGCAGACCGAGCCGTACCCGCGATGTTTCAAGCTCGAACAGGGCGACACGCTGAACCCGGCATCCATGCGAAACCCATCGTAGCCGCTCTCGATGGAAGCTTTACGGAGTTGCCAGAGATACGCCTCGGTCAACGGCGAGTTCCAGCAAGCCGTATCGCAACCGCAGCCCGCGTCAATCGGCGGCTCGACGAGCATCTCCGCGCCCCAGGTCGGATACACCTCCGCCTTGCGACTGATGAACCAGCCCGAGTACGGCGTGACTTTGATGCCCTTGCTGTGAAGGTTGTCGGCCATCTTCTTCAACTCCGCCGAACGCTCGGGCGTCTGATCGGGCCAGCCTTGAAGGTCGTAATGATTCCAGACCTCGACGCAGTTCATCCCGTTGGCGATCTCGCCCGGCAACTTCTCGGCGTGACCCTTGCCGCCCTCGGTGAAGTAATATCCCAGCCCGTGTCGGACCGCGGCGCGGTTGATGTCGCGCGGCGGGGTGAACATCAGCCCGAACACGATCTGGCGCGGTTTGTCGAGCTTGAGCGGCTTGGCGTCGGGCACCCGGATAAAATGGACGTGTAACGTCACGCCGTCGGCGCCGTTCCCGACCTCGATGGCCTGCTTCGCAAAATCGCCGCTCACGCGCCAGCCGCGCCAATTCTCGGCGAACCACTCGATGCCGCGGCGGGTGTTGCCAAGCCAGACATTGGGCCGCCAATCGTGCGCGATGCCCTGGGCGGGAATCGTGCCCGAGATGACAGTAACCTTGTCGGGATGAACGATCGCCCGGTTCAGCCGGTACAGGTCGGCGAAACCTTTCACGAGCGGAATCGAGAGCGTGAGCTGCGTGATCGAAGGCTGGCCTTCCGCTGGCGCGATGTTCAACGTGATTTTTTGCAAGCCGTCGAACTCGAACTCGCCGGTGGCGTTCAAGGCAATGTTGCCAGCAACCGCCGAAGACGACGCGCGAACCAACTCCGGCTTCTTCTCGTCCATTTTCGCGCGGCCCTTCCACTCGACCGGCTTGCCATCCACGACGCCGTGCAGCCGGACGGGCGCGCGTAGGATCGGCTCGCGCTTGTCGTCGAAGATGGATCGAACGCGGATCTGTGCCGGCAACACCGAGTCGTTCAGTTCATACTCGCCCATCAGGAACGACAGCTTCTTGTCTTTCACCTCGATCGGCTTCCAAGGCGGCGGGATGACGGGCGCGAGCCCCACCGGCCTCGCGTACCACTCGGGTGTCTGCGGGATCGTGATCTCAGTGCGGCGTTCGCCGAGTTTCTTGCCGCTGGCGTCGTTCGCCGTCAGCGACAACGAATACTTGCCGGGCGCGGCATCCTTGATCGGCAGATCGAATTCGAGCCTGGTACGCGCCTGTTCGCCCGTCCATTGTCTCTCAAACAACGCCTTGTCTGGCGCGGCAGCCTGAGTGAACTTCGCCGCGATGGTGGACTTCGTGTCCCAACCGTCCACGTAACGCAGGTCGGCGCGTACCTCGATGGTCTTGTCGAGCAGCAGGAAGTTGCGCGTGATGACCGCGAGCGGCTCGGGAATCCAGAACGGCAACGCCCCGCCCGCGATAAGCGGACGCTCGGCCGGGGCTGCCTGGCCTTCGGCGTAACGCACGTCGTAGATGACGACGTAATCGCCCGCCGCCTTGGGGATGGTGAAGTCGAGCGTCGTGCGCTCGTTGGGCGCGAGCGTGAGCGGGTCCTTCAGTTCTTTCACCAGCGTGTAGCTCTCGTTGAGCAGGTCCTGCGAAACCTTGTCGTCGGGCAACAGCAACGCCACCTTGCCCGTCCCCGCGATGTCCTCGGGCCGGTCGCGCGATTGGTCGAATGCGCGCAGATAGCTGACCTGCGACAACGCGTCGGGCTTGCGTTTGTAAAACCGCATCGTGGGAACGACCGTCCGCGGGGCGCTGCCGGGATTGACGAGTTCGAGAATCAGTCCGCCCTTGCCGGCATCGGCCATCGCGCCGCTGTCGAGCACGCGCGCGAAGACGCCTTCCTTGCCGGTGAACAAAAAATGCGGAAAGTCGCGCGACCAAAACCAGTCGTCCTGAAAACCCGCCAACGCGACGAACGGCTCGGGTGTCGAGCGATTCTCGCAGAACTGGAAACGCCAGCGTCCGCCCGCGGCCGGTTTCTCCGCGCCTTCGAGAATCGCGAACGGGATCCGCGCTTCGCCCTCCCACCCGATCGGCGAATCGGTGCGCGAGACGGCTTTCCAATCGCCCGTCCAGTTCATGTCGGCGGACTGCTGCGCCGTGAGCGCCTCGCGCCGGTCGTATTTCGTGCCGATGGCGTTCCAGCAGATGTAGAAATCGCGTCCGCGCGGACGATCCTTGCCGGCAGGCGTGCAGTTGAGCATGAACTCGATTGCATCATCGGTGCGCCAGAAACTCGTGTCGGGGCTGGTGATGATCGCCTTCGGCGCGAGCGCATCCTTGGGACGTTGGATTTGCCACGCGACCCAGAGCGCGTCGTCGGTGTAGCCGAAATAGAACTTCCCCTGTGAATCCGTCAGCCGCTCCTCGCGCTCGAAGATCACCAACCGTGGCGCCATGCCGGCCCCCGCCCATTCGTCCGCGTTGACCGTGCCGTCCAGCGTCGGCGCCTGCTTCAACAGCGGCACCGAGACGAACAAATCGCGGAAGGTCTTGTCGGGCTCGGCGGCGAAGAGGAGAGCGCGAGCACAGAATAAAGCGCTGAGGCATATCCACAATTGCATCCGGTCTGCAGTATTCATTTCCCAATCTCCCATGGTCTTCGGGGTTCGTTCTTCAACTCGTACAACTCCATTTTCTTGATGATCACTTTGCTTTTGGACTGTCGCAGCCAGAGATCCGCATAGGCGTTGTCTTTCACCGTGAACCACAGCTTGATTTTCTCGACGTGGCCGGGAACGGCCTGGCTCGTGATCGTGTGCACGTCGGCGACGTAAATCTCGCCGAGCGCCATGCGGAAGAAGTTCAACTCGGGCGATGGTCCGACAAACACCCTGTCGTCGCACTCGACGTACGCTTCGGCTTCGAGGCAGTAGCTCTTGCCCTTTTCAACCTTGAGCGGCTTGCGCAGCCGGACGTCAAGAGTGCCGTCGCTCTGCATCACGATCGCGCCGTTCTCGACGCGCAAGTGGTTGGGGGTGGCCTTCTGCAGGTTCGTCTTGCCCACCGAGGTGTAGCCCTCCCAACCGGCGGGCAAGCCCTCTTTCGGCCAGTTCGCCGGTGCGACTTCAGGGATCAGGTTCTCCCCCGCGCACTCGGGCTTGTAGTAATCGAATGGCTTCGACGCGATCATCACCATCCGGTAGCCTTCGCCCGTGAAGGTGAGATTCAACTTGTCGCCGTCGAGCGGCGCTTCGGCGCGCGCGTTCGGTTCGTACGCGTACACGGGCCCCTTGAACCCGAGTGCCTTGAGTTCCAGTCGGACAGTCGTCGCGACGGGCTGCCGGGATTTGTTCAACATGCCGAGCAACAACTTCTCGCCGCGGCGGACGTGAAACGTGCCCTGCACCTCGGGGTGACCGGTGTCGAGATACCTGGCGTTCTTCCAGTAGCCCCACAGCTCGGTGCCCTTGTCGAACGGTCCGATCCAATCCCGGGCCATCCAGATCGGCGTGGGAACATTCGCGGAGCGACTGTAGGAGGTGTCTGCCATGTCCAACATCATGTGGCCGCCGCGCGGAGAGAAGTTGTGCAACAGACACAACCCGTACCGGCAGTCGTAGCCAATGACAGGCGTCTTCGCCAGGTAGCTGACCTGCCAGCCGTGCGCGTCGCCCATGATGTTGGCGCGGAAGAAATCGAGCGGGAACTCGCTGAGCGATTTCATGTTCATCTCACCGCCCTCGGCGCTGACCACACCGTCCATCATGCCGAGGATCGGATCGTACCGGTTGCCTTGGTGGATGTGATGCAGACACAGGCCGTCCTTCTTGCGCACGCCGCCGTGGAAAATCCGGCGCGCCCGTTTCGCCGCCTCGCGCGCGGCGAAAATGCCACGGCTCGGTTGCAGCTTGCCGTCGTCGTCGAACCATCCGCACACGGAGCCGGAGCCGGTATGATGGAGGTTGTCGCAGGTCTCCGCGGAGTAGCCGGAGTCCATGCGGAAGCCGTTGATGTCGAGGTCGCGGATGCGGTCGGCGAACAGCGCGGTATAGACATCGGTCATCGAGGTGTTCCAGCAACAGACGTTGCAGCCGCAGCCCATGCCGCGCAACGGCGTGGCGATCATCTCGTCACCCCACACTTTGTACTCACGCGATTCGTACGGCAGCATCCAACCCGAGTAGGGTACGACGCGCGCGCCGTACTTGTGGCCGAGTTCAACCGCGGCGCGCATTTCGTCGCGTTTCACCACGCCCCATGTGCCGTACTTGTCGGCCTCGCGCGCGCGCTGGAGTTCCGCCTCGGTCTGCGGTTCGGGAATGATCGGCCAACCCTGCAACGGAAAGAACCAGATTTCGCCGCTGTTCATATAGCTGCCGGCCGTCTGCGCCATCTTTTCGTGCACAAGACCGTGCGCGAGCGGCTTGTCGGTGATCGGTTTGTTCGGCGTGAACATGTAACCAAGCACGATCTCGCGCTCCTTGGTGATCGGGAACGGCTTGTCGTCTTTGAACAGGTTGAGACGCAACACGGTACCGGTCTCGGTCGGCACGACTTCGATGGCCTGATCGCGGAAGCTCTTGCCGACGTGCCAGCCGCGCATGTTTTCCGAGAACCAGCGGAAGCCGCGTTCCTCGTTGCCGAGCCAGACGGAATGAACGAACTCGTGCTTGATGCCGTTCGTGGGCACAGCACCGGCAGCCATGAAGATCTTCATGCCATCCACGGCGGGCGCACGCAGGTAAAGTGTCGAGAATTCTTTGGTGAACGGGAACTCAAGAGCGAGATGATCAATGGACACCGGCTCTCCACTCGCGGCGGAGAGCTTGAGCGTCAGCTTGCCCATGCCATCGAACTCGAACTCCGTCCGGGCGCGTACCGTGAGACCCTCAAACACCGTCACGCTCTCGTAAGCCACCCGCTCCGGTTTCTTGTCGGTGCTCTTGCTCTTGCTCTTCCCCCACCGGATGTCCTTCCCGTTGATCTTGCCTTTCAGCGCAATCGGTCCATTCAACAACGGCACACGCTTCTCCTCGTAGATCGAGCGCACGTTGACCTGGGCCGGCAGCGTCAACTCGCCGATTTGGTAGTCGCCCATGAGGACCGAAACGCTTTTGCCGCTCGCCTGGATTGGCTTCCACGGTGGCGGAATGACCGGGGTGTAGCCGACTCGATTCGTGAACCAATCGGGCACGGGCGGTTTGGTGAATCCTTCGCTGAGCGAGCCGAGCTTCCTGCCGTCCGCGCCGAAAATGTCCAGCGTCACGAGGTAGCCGCCGGGGTCGAGTTGCCGGGTCGGCAATGGCACGTCGAACTCCCGCGCGCCATCGAATTCGCGAACCGCTTCCGCCAGTGGTTTGTCGCCCGCCTTCTTCACTACGGCGAACACGGCCTTCGCGCCCTTGTCCCATTCCCTGGCTTTGCGCAGGTCGGTCTTGACCGAAATCACGCCCGGCGACAGATGATACGGCGTCAGCGTCAACTGGATCGGCGGCGCGAGCACGTACGGCAACACGCCGCCGCCGATGGTTTGTTCGCCGCGCGCGACGCGATATTTCAGCAGGTACTCGCCGACTTCGTTCTCGGCGAGGCGGACTGCGGCGCGGCGGTTGGCCGGTAATGCGATCGTGGCATTTGTGCTGGTGACTGGCTGGAATTTCGCGATCTCCTGCGCGATCAATTCCTGCGGCGTGGCGAGCACGATGTCCACCCCGTCCTGCAATCCACTGACGATGCCCGGCAGGTAGCTGCCTTTTGCGTCGGGCTTGCGCTTGAGCAGTTCCAGCGTCACGCCGAGATGGGCCGGCTGGTCGGAGGCGTTGGCGAGTTCGACCACCGCGCCGCCGCCTTGCTCGCTCCAGAACGGGCCGAGTTGCCCGAAGCGCAGTGGCGGCACAGCCTTCACGAACATGATGTGACTGAACTGAGCCGGGTCGCCCTTCTTGTTGCCGAACGAGTAGCCGGCAAGCTGCTCGACCGGGGTCATCTGATGGTTGATGAAATCGAACCCCCAGACCTCGCCGTCGGCGGGCGTGTTTCGACCGAGCGACTTGAACGGGATCGCGAGCTCTCCTTCCCAGCCGAAGTCCGTTGCACGCGCCTTGTATTGCCAGTCCTTGCCGGTCAGCGGTGCGGACACATTGCCGCTGAACAAAGCTGTGGCCTTGTGATCGTGCGCCGTGTCGAGAAACATCTCAAACGCGTCGGCTTCCTGCGGTACGAGCGCATTCTCAGGCCGGTCGAACTGGAAGGCGACATACAGCGCAGTGTCGTCGTGACAGAGGTACACCCGCGCACGGGCATCCGAGGCGGTCCCGCGGTCGGCGTTGATGAGCCGCGGTAGCAGCGAAGCGCCGTACCACTCGCGTTTGTCCACCACGCCGTCAATCCGCGGCGGTGTCGCCACGTGCGTCGCCGGGGTGAGATTGAACCGCTGGGTGTCGGCAACGTTGCCGGCGTGTAGATTCAATGAAAGATAAAGGCAGAGCAAGCTAAAGCTTGTACTCCGAACGCGAGCTGCGACAGCGCCACCTTCTTTCGAACTTCTTACGCGGAAGCACGCCCGTTTGCTATCGTTTGGAGTACACGCTTTAGCTTGTCTTTGTCTTGTCGCCTTCATTTTGTCTCCGCATTTTCCTTCCACAGCTTGATTCCCTTTCCAAATTTCGCGTCCACAATCTCGTAGGCGCCGGTGAGTTGGCCGCCGTCGGTCGGGACGCCATCGCAGTGATCGAGCAACAAGGTATAGGCATCCGCGCTCGGCGCAGCGTTCATCTGCTTCGCGACCTCTTCGATAGGCCGGGCAATGGAGGAAATGCGGACTTCATCAATCGTGAACCGGCTGTAGCCGCGCCCGATCATCAGTTGCGCGTTGGTGAGATCGCCGTGCAGCCACCCTTCCACGACGACGTCCTGGGACGTGTCCACTCGTCCTTCGCCCTGGAGCGGACCGTGGCCGGGCTGGCCTTTGCCGACTCTGCCATCAACGAAAAGGCTGCGTTTGCGGCCGCTCCAAGTCCACGCGATGCGGTGGGCCTCCCCGGGTTTCCAGTTCAGTTTCTCGGACCAGACATAGGACTGTTGCGGGAATGTGTAGCCAACCATCGCCAGAGCGCCGCCCCAGCCGATGTGGGTCAGGACGTAATGGGCGGGCGGGTCGGGAAAGACGAGATTACAATAGGTGCCGGCTGCCCTCTGTTTTTCCTCCACGTCGTAGCCGCAGACGATCCAAAGTTCGACGGTGCCTTCGTCGAGTTGGATGTGGCCGCGAGCGGGGTAGATGAGGTTGCCGAATTGCTGGGCGTGGAGGTTGATGGAACAGAACAGAAAACAAGCTAAAGCTTGAACTCCAAACGTTAGCTGTGATGCTCGCAGGTAGCTCGACACGGCTCCCACAGAAGCGCTTCGATTGCTCTCGTTTGGAGTACAAGCTTCAGCTTGCTTCGTCATCACTTTCATGGCTGCTTCGGCTGCGTGCTCATCGGGAAATCATCGGTGCGGAACGGCGATGCGGGCAGGCCTTCTTTGTTGAAGAGATTCACGATGGGATAGCTGGCCCAGCCAAACCGGACCGCCACCGGCTTGGCGACCTGCTCGCTGCGCACCACAATCTTGTCGCCTTGAATCTCCGCCTGCGCAGGCACAAACTTGCGGTCCTCCCCACAGACGGTAAATCCCTTCAACGGCCCATCCTTGCTCACCAATCCACCGCCGACGTGCGTAAACGACAGCATCACCCGGTCGCCTTCGATCTGCATCGTCTTATAGATCGGCCCCGAGTACTCGATCTTCTCGCCGTACGCGACGCCGCGAGCGGCGATGGCGAGCCGCTCGCCGACCGGCTCTTTGTTGCGCGGATGGATGTTCTTTATCTCGTCAGCCGTGTCGGTGATCACGACCAACGCGGTATTGGTCACGGTCTGGCTGGTGTGCAATTGCGACTCGCACAATTCCGCCCAGGCGCTGTCGCCGCAGCAGTTGGTGTCGGCGTACGGCGCGAGCTGGACGATCAGGAACGGAAAGTTGCCCTGGCCCCAGGTCTCGCGCCAACTGCGGATCATCGTGGGCAGGATCGTGCGGTAGAGCCACGCATAGCCGGCATCGTTCTCGCCCTGATACCACGCCACGCCGCGGATGGCGAACGGTTGCAGTGGCGCGATCATCGCGTTGTAGAGCCCGCTCGTGCGGCGGCGCGTGTCGTCCTCGGGGTTGGGCGGCGGCGTTCCCCTTTCACCGTCCTGCTGGTACTTGGCGAGCGCGGCTTCGTAACGCTGAAGCTCTTGCGGATACTTGTCGAGCAACGGTTTCAACAACGGATCGGCTGCGAGATATGGGCGGGGAGTCCAATGTTCCGCGTGCGTGCCGCCGACGGCGGACTGAATCAGCCCCACCGGCACCTGGAGCGCCCGGCGCAGATCGCGTCCCATGAAATAACCGACGCCGGAAAACATGTGCGCCCAGTAGGCGGTGCTGGCGTTCCACCGGCCCGCCACATCGCGCTCGGGCGAACGCGGTGATTTCCACGGGAACTGGAAGAGGCGCAACTGCGGGTCGTCGGCCTTCTTTTTGTGCTCCTCGGCGCCGAGACAATCGCCCAGACCCTGAGCTGCGTTGGATTGGCCGCTGATGACCCAGACTTCGCCGACGAGGACGTTGGTGAACGTCAGCCTGTTCGCGCCGCTGATCTTCAACGTGAACGGGCCGCCTGCCTTCAGGGGCTTGAGCGTGACTTTCCACTGGCCGCTCGATGCGGTGGTGGAAACGCTCTGGTCCTGAAACTCCACCGTCACTTTCTCGCCCTCCGCAGCCGCACCCCAAACCGGGACCGGCATCCCTTGCTGGAGGACGGCGTTCTCACAGAAGAGGCCATGGGGTCGGACGTCGGCGCGGGCCTGCACGAGTCCGATCAGGCCGATCAGGCCGATAACCAAGAACTGATAACTGATAACCCGCTTCACTTCCCCTCCTTCCACAGTTTGATGGCCTTTCCGTACTTTCCGTTGATGATTTCGTAGCTGCCGCTGAGTGTCCCGCCGGTTTCCCCGCTGAATCCGGAGATGATTTCAGCCGGGCCGCCGTCGCAATGGTCAAGCAACAACGTGTGCGCGTCGGCGACGGGAGAGTTGCTTTGCAGCGCGATCAATTCCTCGGGTGTGCGCGCAATGGACGAAACGCGGAACTCGTCCACACTAAATACGCCCGCACCAAGAACCAGCCGGGCGGTGGTGAGATCGCCTTGGAGCCAACCCTCAACGATATTGTCGCGCGAGTCGCCGGGGGCGCCGTGTTTGCCCGCGTACTGGTACTTGCCGTCCACGATCAGGCTGCGTTTGCGTCCGCTCCAGGTCCAGGCGACCGTGCGGTGCTCGCCCGGTTTCCAGCGCGGATGCCCGAACGACACGTACGATTGCTGGGGCTGCGAGTAACCCACCATCGAGATCCCGTGCTGCCAGGTAATGAAGTTGAGCACGTAATGCCAGTTCAACTCGGGGAAGACGACATCGAACAGCACGGCGTACGACGAGGTGTGTTTCCATTCCTCTTCGGAGTCGAACCCGCTGATCACGTACAACTCGACCGTGCCCTCATCGAGATGAATGTTGCCCTTGGCGGGATACATGAGTTGGCCAAAGGTCCGCAGTGCATTTTGGGCTCGAAGCTCGGCGATGAAGGCGAGTTGGATCACTGCGACCAGAACCAACGCGAGCGCCGAGACCGTGCCTCGAGATCGACTGACAGTACGACTCATCATCTGACAGCGTATGGGCCACGGATTGCGCCTGTCAACGTTTTCATCAAAGCAAAATCCAGCTTTCGTCTTGTCAATGGCGTAATTCATGGCTAGCCTCTGGGTGTGATCCGGGCCATCCATTGAGTTCATCGTTCGAGGCTGTCGGCGGGGTTTCCACTGATCGAACTGGTGGGATGGCCGAGTCGAGTGGCGACCGCCGAAGAACTGGTATCTCTACAGTTACTACACCGCACCGCAACGCTACTGAGCTGCGCCGGTTTCTGTGTCCACCGAACCATTAAAGGGTCAATCAACCATGTCACGTTCCCAGACGCTACTCCTCTCGCTCGGAATGGTCGGCTGGCTGGCGTGTCCATTTCCAGCCTTCGCTGAATGCGCGAGTCATCCTCCCTCCCGGCCGCTGCCAATGAGTTCGTGATGCATGAGGGCAAACCGGTCGAACCATACAACTGCGGCCCCGGCGTGTGGTACGACAAGGACACCGGCTGCATCCATGCGCGTCTCTCACACACGCATCTGAACTTCGACGATCCGGGCGTCGCCGACTATCGCGGCACCACCGATCCGCGCAAGGGGCCGCTCGTGCTCGCGCCGTTCCGCAGCGTGCCGCTCTTTGTGGACGAAGCGCGGCACATTCGTGTCCAAGATCTCGTTGTACGCGGTGGCGGGTTCGACACCGTTATCCTCCAGGGCGCACAGCACGTCGAGTTCGACAACGTTGTGGTCTATTGCAACACATACGGCCTGCGCGGTCGTTACTCCGGCCATGTCCGTTTCCACAATTCTGCCATCCACGGCGGCGTTCCCCCGTGGGGCGTGCTCGAAGATGGCGCGATGCGAGAGCACCCGGCCGTGCCCGGCGTCGCCCAGGGACGGAGCCTCGCGCGCCTGACCGCGCACGCGTTGGTGGTGATGGAGGGCCACACGCAGGAACAGGTGTACTATCTCCCGCTGAACCATGACTGGGAATTCAGCCACAGCGACTTCACCGACGGCCACCATAGGATTTATTTTGGCGGCGAACGGATTCGGTTCCATCACAACCGCGTGGATCGGATCATGGACGATCAGGTGTACTTGAGCCTGCTGACGCTGTATGCGATGGGCCAGGTGTACATCCATCAGAATCTTTTCACCTGCCTGAACATGACCTTTGGCTTCGGCGGCCCCACCATTGCGGGCAAACCGGGTCACAACATCGGCGGACGCGTCGTGCCCGACGGAAGCATTTACATTTATCGCAACGTCATTGATCACCGGCAGGGGATTCTGCCCTGGCGCGGCGGCAGCGAAGCCGGGCGGCGGATGGAACTAAAACCGCGTCACACGAACACATTCGTCATCCGCGGCGGCCACCCGAACCTCATTGGGCCGCTCACCATTTATCAGAACACGTTCATCTTCCACGTCAGCCCCATACACGTGGGAATCCAGGACCGCGCACGGCCCTGCGCGCAACACACGCTGTTCTTTGCGTCCACCAATTACCCGCGGCGCGTTTCAACAACCTCTTCGTGTACTTGAAAGGAATCATCCCGATGGCGACGAACACGCTGCCATCGGTCGAAGAGGACATGCAGATTGACGGCAACCTGCATTGGGATGCTGCGGCGGAGAAACCGACCGACGGCGAATTCTTCAAGGCCTGTGCCCCTGCGCCCAATTCGTCTCCGATCCTTCATGTGCATATATTCAATCCAATCAGTCCACAATGATTTGTCGTGGAGGAATGGCAGGCAGGCGTTGCAATTCCTCCTTATCCCTGATTTGCTCGTGCTCAATCGCATGAGCCGGTTTAATCAAACGTCCAACCCCGTGGTTCCCCTGAAACCCGAAGATCCCGACTGGCCCGAGTCGCACCAACGGCGGTGCGAGCGTTACCAGGAGTGGTATTCGCTTTTCTGGAAACTCCAGGTCATCCAAAAGGCCATCCGTTACGCCGACGAGGACGCCCGACGCGCCGGGAGGAAACGGTGAAGCGTCGCCCAAACCGCAAACTGAATGTGGCCGTGGTCGGCGCCCACCGAGGACGGCAGTTTGCCGAATACTATCTGGCCTGTCCTTACGCCAACGTGGTCGCGTTGTGCGATCGGAACGAACCGCTCGTCCGCGCCGCCGCGAAACAACTCGGCGTCACCGAGGTTTACACCGATTACGACGAACTGTTGCAGCGCGCCGATGTCGAGGCCGTGTGTCTCGAAGTCGGCGATGATTTCCACGGGCCGTTGACAATCCGTGCGCTCGAAGCCGGCAAGCACGTCCATGTGGATGTGCCGCTTGCGAGCAGTATCAAAGACCTCAAACGCATCGTCGCGTTGAGCGAGCGCAAGAAGCTCAACGTGATGATGGGAAACGAGGTGCGCTTCTGGCCGGGCGTGGCGATGGTGAAACGACTCGTCGAGGAAGGCCAACTCGGTCGAGTCTATTACGCCGAAGGCGACTACCTCAATCCGATGCTCAAGGATCGTTTGCCCGAGATGCGTTGGACAGAACGATTTGCCGGCATCAAGATTTCCCGGGATTGCCGGGGCGCATGGCAGCCGCACATGAACTCACCCGGCCTGCATGCGCTGGACACGATTCGTTGGGTCCTTGGCGGCGAACGGATGATCGAGGTGCGTTGTCACAACTTCGGTCCTCTCGGTCCGAGCGAACGCGACCCGAAAAAGGGCGACGGCATGGTGGCGTTGTTCACGGGCGAGCACGGCACCGTGGTGAAGATTTACGTGAACTACAATCCGATCCGCACCCACCTCAACTATCACGCGTTCTACGGCACCAAGGGCACATACGAGTCCGACCGGCTTGATGAGTTCAGCGGGCCGTACCTGTTCCTCGACAGCATCGAGCATCAGAGCCACATGATGAAGGTGCCGTTGCGCCAGCGCGGCATCAACACGCGCACCGGTCACATGGGCACAGACGAAATCCTTACCAACGATTTTGTTTTCTCGGTGTTGGAGAAGCGTCAACCGCTGATCAGCGCCCGCGAAGCCGCCCGCTCCTGCGCGGCGACGATCACGGCACAGGAATCGGCATGGTTGGGCGCCAAGGTTATGAAAATTCCCCAGTTCTGACACGGTCGCAGCGGGCTTGACATCGTTCACCACTCTTCCTATAAGCAAGCACTGATCGCAGCAGGTACAAGGAACCGAATGAAAATACACCTCAGGTGGTTGCAGGCGGCGGTGGCAGCAATGACATGCGCGTGGGCGACGCACACCCAGGCGGTCGTCGTGGACAACTTCAACACGGGTGGTTTCGACATCACGAGCGATTCCGGCTGGATCGAAGTGCCGGGCGGCACCGCCTTGATAGCTCGCCTTGCTTCGGTTTCGGACAACAGTCTCAACGGAAACCCCATTGCAAATTTTCAGCTCAATTCGATCAGTTATCCCGGCGAGTTGTTCGGCAGCGTGGATGCCGGAGAGGACGGTTCGTTCTCGACGCAGTACAGCGGCGGGAACGTGGATCTGACCGCTGGCGGCGAGAGCATTTTTCGCATGAACTTCCTCACCAACACCGCCGCCACGTCGGTGTCGCTGACTCTCGAAAGCAACGCCGGCGCGGATACATTCACCGACACGCTCGTGAAAAGCGTCGCGTTCGGCCCGCTTGATTTCGCCCTTACATCCTTCAGCACGGCAGGCGTGGACCTCACCGCCGTGGATTTGATTCGGTTCGAGGTGGTCAGTCTCACCGGAGGCGCCGGCGGTAACTACTTTCGCATCGAAAGTTTCCAGACCGTTGCGGCGATACCCGAACCGACCACCGTCGCGTTGCTCGCGTGCGGTTCGCTGCTATTGCTCCGACGACAACGCTAACACGGCGGCCTAACCGAGGAACTCGCGGAAAAACTCCAGCGCTTCGCGTTGTTGAGGTGGATGGAAACAGTGCGGGCCGTCGAAGTAGCTCCAGCGCACAGCATCGAGGCGACGCTGCGTCCGCGCATAACGTAACACCTCGCGCCTGCAACGCTCCTGCGACTCGAACGGATACAGCGAGTCCTTCCTTCCGTTGATAATCAACGCAGCATTGGGAGCGGAGAGAGCAACCAGCTCGGGGACGTGACACTCCGCGTTGATGCCGGGCAGGAGGAAATGAACGCCCATTGCGCGCGGGCCGTTGACACGCAACATCGGCTCGAAGTCACCGCTCCAGCAAACCCGCACGCTCGCCTTGACGCGCGCGTCGAACGCGGCGATGTGGTGCGTCCACATGCAACCGACGGACAAGCCGAATGCGCCGAGCCGTGTCGCGTCCACCTCGGCGATGGTTTCGAGGAAATCAATGCTGCGGCGGTTGTCGTAGAGCGTGATCTCGGACTCGGTGATGCCGTGCGCGAGCAGCGCTTTGTGCCCCCAGAGGTGTTCGTAGCGCATCCGAAGTCGCAACTCCAAATCCTTCGAGGCCGAGATTTTCTTACGACCGTTGTGGTACGGCGGCTCACCGCGCTTCCAATAGGCGCGCGAGCCGAAGCCGAACTGGTCCATGACGAACAGGGCAAACCCGTTCGCAGCGAAGTAGTCGGCGGGCGGTTGGCCGCCGTAGCACGTCTCCTGGTATCGGCGAAACGTGGCCGGCATTCCCTCGATGTGGGTAAGTTTGACTTTGCCGAGCAACAGTTGACCGCCGTGTTCGTGGAGACCGAGCAGCACAGGAACGGGTTGTCGGCGCGAGGCATGACGAGGCAGGAACAGATACGCCTCCGTTTCGTCGTCGGGATTGATTCTCAGCCGGTAGGTGCGACGAATGAACTCGGGGAACAATTCCTCGCGAAGCAGCCGGGCGCGAAACGGCACCGACGGCGGCTGGTAGGCCATGCGAGCCAGCAATTCCGTGCGTTTGCGGGCGGTCTGGCGGAGATCGCCAATCCATTCCGTCGCTCGCTGCGCCCGGTAGCGGCGCATCCTTTGGGTCAGGGCGCGCACCATCGGCGCTCGCGTGCCGAGGTCTTCCTTCGGACCAATGCGGATGAGATAGCGAAGGTCGGGAACGGCGCGTTTCATTTTGCCGGTGCGGTGCGTTCAACTCTCGTTTGGAGTACAAGCTTCAGCTTGCGTCCGGCAATCCTCACACCGGCGCCAGCTGAAGCTTGTACTCCAAACGCTGGCGCCGGACTCAATGCGCCAACCCTGATGAAGCCATCGGTTTTCATTGCGCAAACAGCTTCTCCACGAACGGTCCGAGCTTTACCTGACAGACGTTGGCGTTGCCTCCCAGAAACGACGTGTACAGCGCGGTCTCATCCTTGTCGTCAATCGTCAACTCGGCGCCGAGGCCGATGCGGTCCCCTTTGTGGCCGTTGTGGAAGCAGAGCCGCTCGACTTTGGTCTGCGGCTCGGCGTCTTGATGGCGAAAGACCGACAGCCACGACATGTTCTCCTCGAAGCTCGGGGCCGTGATCCAGCGGTCGTGGACGCCCCATTTCTCGTCGCTACTCATCGTGTAGTGATGACCCATGTATCCCCTCTTCTCGGGCAGCGCGTAGCGCTTGAACGGCGCTTGCTCGACCTGCTCTATGGGTACGCCAGCTACGAACTTGAAGGCGTGCATGAGCTGATGCTCGCCGTCCTCTTGCAAGTCGCCCTCCATCCATTGGAGGTAGAGGTTGCCTTTGCGCGTGAAACATTCATGGCCGCCACGCGAGGTCTGCGTTTCGCCGAGCAACGGTCGCGCCGGGGCTTTGATTCGCTTCTTCAAATTCAGATACCACACCCGGTCGCGTCCCGCTCCGCCGCACCAGTCGCTGAAGATCAGGAGATCCGGATTAGTGGGGGAGATCTGCACGTGCGTCAGGAGTTGATAATCCCCCCAGACGCACTCGAGTTTTCCGTCGTCCACGTTGAACCGATAGATCAGCGAGCGTGGACGCTGATGGTGCATTTCGAAATTCAGATTCGCCGGCACCGGCTTGCCATCTTTCATCAGTGAAAGTCCCTCGACCTGTTCAATCACCTCGAACGCCAGCCAGGGCGGACTGTTCAGGTTGAGGATGCCGAAGGACGTCTTCTCGGGAGCGCGGAGCAGCTCCTCCGTCTTGAGCGGGTCGAGCCGGACGCGAAACAGTCGCTTGGTGTTGTGGAAGTACAACTCGGGCCGCTGAGGATGGATGCAGTTGGAGACGTTGCGCTGTCCTTCGAGATCGGTGAGTTGGCTAATCTTGCCGCTCTTGAGGTGGAGCAGGAACATTTCGTTGCGCCCCGTTCGATCGGAAAGGAAGACCACATGCTCGCCGTCGCACACGTACGGGCGGTTGGTGAAATACAAGGTGCGGTTGGTCTTGCCGACGCTCGTGTACTGGGTGATCTCCGCGCCCGTGGCCGGATCGCGGAACTGCGTTTTCTCTGCGGGATGAACTTGTCCTACCATGGACGCCTTGTAACGGAAAAGGCCTGCCGTGCAAGGCTTTTTGCAGGGCACCCAAGGTTGCCATATCGTGCTTTTAGGATTGACTTTTGCACCCCAATTTATTAGCCTGACAACGATTTCAGAATGGAAATGACGCCGTCAGATAGAACGTCAACGATCATCTCAGTGGCTAAAGAGGCGGGGGTTTCCATCGCGACCGTCTCTCGGGTCATCAACAATCCCTCGCTCGTCGCCCAAGAGACGCGGCATCGCGTGATGCGAGTCATTCAGGAGCGCAACTTCCGCATCTCCAAAGAGGCGCAGATGACCCGTCGTCGTCACCGCACCCTGCGCACCGGCAGGGTCGGTTTTTTGGTCCCGGATTACCCGTACCGCTCCTCCGAGAGCATCACCGAGGAGATGCTGAAAGGCATTCAGAAGACGCTCAAGAACCGCGGACTCGAACTGGTGATGGATCACTATCCTTACGAGACCGATCCGATCGAGGCGATGCCAAAGATGCTTCGTGAGAACAGCGTGGACGGCGTGCTGGTTCGCCCCCCCCCCAACCGTGGCTTGCTCGTCGAGTTTTGTCGCGGGCGCAAAGCCGTGGTGCTGGGCAACACCTTCGCCGACCTCGACGTGCCCTGCGTGATCACCGACGACTGGGCGGGCATGCGGTTGCTGATGAACTATCTGTTCGAGTTGGGGCACCGGCGCATCGCGTTTCTGAGCGCCAGCCTGATTTCGATGCTCAACTTGCGCCGGTTCCAGTCGTACCGCTCGGCCCTCGAAGAGCGCCAGATCAAGTACGACGAGCGCCTCGCGAAGATCCACGACTACTGGATCATCCACGCGGATGAGAGCGAAACGCTCTCGCGGAAATGGCTCGCCGAGTTGATGACGCTCGAAGACCCGCCCACGGCGATCACCTGCGCCACCGACGGCATCGCCGCCGCGATGATGCTGGCGGCGAGCGAGCGCGGGATGCGCGTGCCGCGGGACATCTCGATTACCGGTTTTGGAGATCAGTACTACGCCGCGTTCACCGATCCCCCGTTGACTACAGTTCACATAGACCAGCGTGCGACCGGGGAAATCGGAGCGCAGCAGTTGTTGCAGTTGATTGAAGGGGCAAATTACTCCGCGCAAACGCTGGTGTTACCGACTTTTGTCGAGCGGCGGTCGTGCGCGGCAATTCAAGGAACATAACTGTAGAGGGCAAAATGAAGGCGATCTCGAGCTACCGATGGGCAGTAAACACGGTGTTCCTGGCGGGCATTCTGTTCGTCGCCACACCCGGCCTGGCAGAAGACAACACGTCCACGTACTACACCAACGGAATCCTCAACGGCGTATCGGGCGATGTGAATGTGGGCGTCTCCGGCACGAACAACTACCTCGAAGTCAGCAACGCAACGACTCTCACCAACTCGGGCAACGCCAACATCAGCGTCAACGGCACGGCCAAGAACAACCTCGCAGTCCTTTCCGGTCCCGGCTCCGTCTGGAACGTGGGCGCCAGCACCATCGTTGGATACTTCGGCACGGATGCGCAACTTCTCATCACCAATGGCGCTGTGATGAACAGCACCTACTACGGCATCATTGGGTACTACTACGACTACGTCAGCAACAATGTCGTGACCGTGACCGGCACAGGCTCGGGATGGAACATCGGTCCCACATATGGCCTGTGGGTGGGCGGCACGGGTCATGACAACACGCTGATCGTGGCGAACGGCGGATACGTCACCAACCTGGCCGGAACCTCGATCGGCGTGAGCGCGAGCAGCAGCAACAACCTGCTGCGGGTCACCGGCCCCGGCTCGACGTTCGTGTCTCTGGGCGGTGACTCCGGCCTGGGTGGCGGCGGCAATAACA
>CAZOTB010000028.1:0-49303 GCA_964582645.1 uncultured Verrucomicrobiota bacterium
TGCCCGATTTTTCTCAGGCAGCCTCCCGCCGCGGGAGGCTACCTGAGCAGTTACAGTGAAAGTAGTAAACGCCACAACCAAGACAGAAACGAGTATACCGAAAGAAGGAAAGCTGATGATTGCTGCTCGCCTTAGGTGTCCTGCCAAGAGGGCATCAACCAGCTTCACTACCAACCAGCCGGATCGTGAAGCAACTAGACAGTAGTAGTAGTGATTGACGTGCACGGTCTTGTGGCGGTGGTACCCTCAGCGTGATCCCAAGGGCATGCTGCTGTATCGAGGCCTGCCGGTGCGGCGGTTGGAGGAGACGCTCGGGCCGATGGAGCGGATGACGGCGGTGGTGGTTCTCGACGAGGCGCACCTGTGCGGCACGGAGGCGCTGGAAGAAGTGCGGTTGCTGTTGGGCCTGAACTTGGCGGCGCGCCCGACGTTCGCCTGGGTGTTGCTGGCCGATCCGCACCTGCTGGAGACGCTGCGATTGCGGGCGCATCGGGCGTTGTACACCCGGCAACGGCAATGGTACGAACACCTCCGCGCCGGCTTCACGGTGCGGGAAGTGGAAACGGTGGTGCGCTATTTGCAACGCGAGATCCGGGAAGGCCGCCGCAACGTCGGGGCATTGAAGCTGTCCAACCTGCTGCAACCCGACCGCTTCGAGGAAGACCTTCAGATCCGAGGAGTACGATTGCGCGCGCCGTCGGCCTCGGCGCCCGCAAGCCGTTGCGTGTTGCCAGAACCGACGATGCAAGAACGCGAACTGATGCGGGCCGAGTGGTCTCGCATGCGCCAGCAGTTGGGTCTGCAGGGGCAAACCAGTCCGACGCCCTCGTCGCCGTCCGACGCGCTCACTCCGGCATCGCCTGGACCCGGGCGACGAACGCCTTGAGCGGGTTTATCCCTTCATTGCGCCATTCAAAGTCGTCTTCCTGATACGCGCGAATCTGGGGAAAATCTGTGCGAATGGCTTCGATGTAAGGGTGATCCAGGAAGGTTGGATACGCCCGGGCGTTCGGACTGCCAAGCGAGAAAACTCGTCCCACGGCACAGAATGTCCACTCCCACGGCCCAGCGTGACATTCACCGCCTGGAATCCACGCTGCAATTTGACGCCAGCTCCACGCTAGAGCTTGAGGCGCCACATGTTTTAATTGTGGAACGCATTTTCATTTTCCTGATTCGTTTCGTTGTCCTTGGTTGCTTTTCAGAGAGTCCCTCCAATTTAGCGCGGAGATTGCCAATGGGACGCAGCGGCTGTCTCCTCACCGGGTCGCTTTTGTTGTGCACATTGTCGCTCCCGAGAAACCGCCTTTCGGTACTCGCTTGGGCCCATCCCGGCATATCTTCGGAATACGCGGTTGAATTGGGGGATGGACTGGAATCCCGCCGCGAAGGCCGCTTCCGCAATCCGATGCGAATGGTCCACCAGCAACTCTTTGGCGCGTTCCACCCGGGACCGCGCGAGGTATTCGGTGAACGTCATGCCCGTGACCCGGCGGAACACCTTGCAGAAATGCTGGCGGCTGACGTGAACGTGCTGCGCCACCTGCGGCGCGGTGATGTCCTCGGTGAGGCGCGACCGGACGTACTGCTTCGCGCCAGCGATGTAGGCGGGCTCGTCAGGCTGAAGGGCGAGCCGTTGGCGGCTGGCGACCATGCTCAAATGCTCGGCGAAGATACTCAGCAGCCGCTCGATGCCTTGCCGCTTTTCTTTGGTGATCACCGCGAAATATCTCGTGTTCTCCCTTTCATCGAAGACGGGGGTCGAGCGCCTGGCTCGCTTCGCACCTGGGCTTTTCATGCGCGACCTCTTGACCGGCGCAATCACAACCACTTCAGTCATGAGCGTGGCGATATGTCTGCCGTCGCACATGACAGGCTGCGAGATGGATTCAAAATGGGTGGTGTCTCGAGGCGGACGGGCCGGTACTATGATGCCTTCAGAGGCTCCCCCGAGTCCAAGACCGAGGCCGGTGGCCTTTCGGAATGCACCGAGGTAGTCAACCAAGAGTGGCAGCCGCTTCAAGGCCTCGAAAGTCACGCCCGACTGTTCGGGGAGTGACCGAACGAAATTGCGAGGATCGGGTTTGTCCTGTCCCAGTGATTTCAATCTCAGGACATACGGGGAAACATGGTGGAGTCTTACAGAGCACGGTCATAATCTGGGAACCACCGAATCAGGGGTAAACAAGACGCAGGAAGAAGGGAGGCATCCACTCGCTGACGCTCGCGGCTACGTGTGTAAGAACTGCTTGTTCGTCGGCGTATAGAAGATGATAACAGACACAGGAGAAACCATGGCAATCAACTTTGATCACTTTGAACGCACACGACGGACACTGATTGAGCGATTGAAAAACTGGGACGACCAAAAGAGCTGGCATGATTTCTTTATGACGTACTGGAAACTCATCTATCACGCAGCCATCAAAGCCGGGCTCAATCATGAGGAAGCACAGGATGTGGTTCAGGAAACCGTCCTCACGGTAACCAAAAGGATCAAAGACCTGAAATACGACCGGGCTTTGGGTTCGTTCCGCGGCTGGCTGCTACACACGACCCGTTGGAAGATCACCGACCAATTCCGGAAGCGATTGCCCCGAGATCAGTCACCGCATTCGGCAAAGCCAGCCAACACGAGAGATACGGCAACCGAGGATGCAATCGCCGACCCGAGCTTCAACTGGGAGGATTGGTGGACGGAGCAGTACGAGAAGAACCTGATGGATGCCGCGCTGGAGAAGGTCAAAACGAAGGCCAGTCCCAAGCAGTGGCAGATGTTCGATTGCTACAGCTTGAAGAAATGGCCGATCAAGAAAGTGACCCAGACGCTCGAAGTGAGCGCCACCCATGTGTACGTCGCCAATCACCGCGTTACCGCGCAGATCAAGAAGGAGATCAAGAAGCTCCAAGAGGAACGGTTTTGAGTCAGTTCCGCAAGTATTGCTGCAAGAAGCGGGTGCTCGTTGTCGGTGGACACCATTTTCCCCTTGCCAAATACCCAGTGCTGCCCGAGCCAGTGGAGCTGGAGGTCCGAAGAAATCTATTGCAACGGATCGCGTCATGTCTTAAAAGAACCCGCGAACCGCCCACTCGATAGGCCACGGCTATGGCCACCAACAATCCAAGCGATTCAGCGACGCTCGTGATTCCACCGCCCAAGATTCCCGACTATGAACTGTTGCGACGGATTGGTGAGGGTAGCTTCGGTGAGGTTTGGTTGGCCCGGTCTCTGACGGGGCAATTCCGCGCGATCAAGGTCGTGTATCGCCGGACCTTCCAGAATAGCGCGCCGTACGAGCGTGAGTTCCGTGGAATGCAAAAATATGATGCGATCTCCAAGGAACAGAAAGGCTTGGTTCGCATCCATCACGTGGGACGCGGCGAGGGAGATGAGTTCTTCTTCTACGTTATGGAGGCCGCCGACGATAAGGAAACCGGCCAAGAGATCAAGCCCTCCCACTACGCACCTCGCACGCTCACGCTGGAGTCATTGCCCTTCGAGGAATGCACGCGGATCGGAATCGCGCTCGCAGAAGCTCTGCATCACCTGCACTCGGATGGTCTGATTCACCGCGACATCAAGCTTTCCAACATCATCTTCGTGCGTGGCGAGCCGAAGCTCGCCGATATCGGCTTGGTGACAGACCTCAACGGAACACTGACCCAGGCTGCCGGTACGATGGGTTACATTCCGCCCGAAGGCCCAGGCAGTACGCAAGCAGACATCTACGCGTTGGGGAAAGTTCTTTACGAGATCGCTACCGCCAACGATCGGTGCCGTTTCCCGGACATGCCCACGCAGGTGGAACTCTTTCCCGACTGGCAGCAGAAAGTGCGGCTCCTGCAGGTCATCAACAAAGCCTGTGAACCGAACCGGCACCAACGGTATCAGTCCGCACGCGAACTACTCGAAGACTTGGAGAGGGTGCGAGATGCCCGACCACCCCGCAACTGGCTGAAGCGCCGCAAGCTCACTCTCACATTCACAATCACCCTGACACTTCTGGTATGCATCTTGGTCGGCATTCCCGTCGCGTGGATTGTTTGGCAACAACGGGAAGTCACCTCGCCACCTCCAACGCAACATGAAGCGCCGCCTGTAACTTCTGCGGCGATTTCGCATTCGGTGCTTCATTGGAAACGACAGGGCACGTTTCCCATCAGCGGCTTCCAGTTCGATCCGGTCGAGAGCAAGGGACACCTGTACGTGGTGGGCGGGTGGAATGGAAAGGCGCTGAGTGAGACGCGCGTCGCGCCCGTGAATGAAGACGGCTCGCTCGGTCCATGGCGCGCAACCTCACGTTTGCCTGAAGCGGACCAGGGACCGGGCGTGGTTGTTTGTGGCAACTCCATCGTGGTTTCTTTGGAGAACGGCAATCTCTACCGTGCCGAGATCAAGGAGGCAGGGGAGCTTGGTGCATGGGCCAGACAACCCGCAGCCGTACCGTGGCACGGCGGCCGGCTGTCTCTGCGATACTATCAAGCCCACCTTTATCTCTTTGGCGGATTTCATTACCGGCTGTTCGAGAATGTGCTGTTCGCACCGATCCAGGCAGATGGCGCAATCGGAACGTGGCGTCAAACCTCCTCCATGCCGAATCCCCAGCAGCATCACGTCGTTCATTTCTACGCCGACCGCGTGTACCTCATCGGCGGAATTACTTCCCGGGATGAGATTCTCAAGTCCGCTTATTCAGCGCCGGTAATGTCCGACGGAACGATTGGTTCATGGCGTCGTGAATGCGACCTGCCCAAGCCGCTCTGGTGCCACAACAGCGTTCAACTCGGCGACCATATCATCGTATTCGGCGGAAGCACGGGATACAAAGCCGGCACGAGTGACGAAATTCTCTGTGGACTCATCCGCAGTGAAGACGGCGCAATCTCGCGTTGGGTTCGGATTGGCAGGACGCCGGGCGACTTCGTGAGCGGCATGGGTGTTGTCCATTCATCCAAGAGCGGCTTGGTGTATTTGATCGGCGGAACACGCGGGTACCGCGCCGACATAACGGATGAAATCTGGAGCATATCCGCCTCGGAGTTGATGGATGCCTACCTGGCTGCGAGGTAACATGGGAATGAAGCGAGCCCAACATGCGCAAGAAAGAGCTTTCACGCTCATAGAACTCTTGGTTGTCATCACCATCATTGCGATCCTCGTGGCCCTGCTTCTCCCGGTGCTGCAAAGGATCAAGCGCAGAGCACTGGTCCTGGCGTGCCCGATTGCCTACCTCGCGGGTGATATGACCGTATGGATCACAGACCCGTATGGCAAACGGCATCTGCAGATAAGCCGGATTCCCGCTGGAGACCGCTCCATCAGTTGGTCGCCGCGCGGCGACAGACTCGCCTATATTTCGACGAGCGGAGAAACTGTGATCGTCAATGCGTATACCGGCGAGACAAAGTTCTCCATGGAGGTGGGCCAATCCAATTGGATGGATGAGGACACGCTCGTCGGACGGCGCAACTTCGGGGGATTCAATCAGCTATGGAAGATCAACGTGAAGACGGGTGAGGGGACACTTTGGAAAGATTTGGCGTCGCTCGGTCTCCCTTACGGGCAGATTTCTCTCGATTACGATCCGATCCTCGGCGACGGGTTCGCAGTCTGTGAGGCGGATTGGACATGGGCGCCGACTTTCGACGTCATCATCCGCGATCCCAACTGGCTGGGACGGAAAGTGATTTGGAATGATCCGGGCAACGACATCATGGACGTGGACGCTCGCTTGAATTTCGTGGGTGATACCCTTGCGTGGTCACGAGGGCGGACGCCCGGTGCCGGCGTCCCCTTCTGTGTGGCAGTCAAGAGTATTGATGACGACCCGAGTGTTCCGCCCACGCTGGTCGGGACCAATTTTCCCTATGTCATGTTCTGCGATTGGACCAACAACGATGACTTGTTGGTCGTCATCACAGACACGGATACGAAACTGGCGATCCTCAAGCAGGATGGAACCCTCATCCGATATATTTCGACGCCCTACGGGGTCGGCCATACGGACGGCTGCGCCTTCTGGCGTCGGTGGGAACATTGGTAGAGGATAAGATCGCAACCGGGAAGATTCTGCCACAATCCATCCTCTGGGAGGGTTCTTGATACTCAGATTTGTTTTGCATTTTGGGACGGGAATTCTACGCTCGGCAGCAACGTGGAATCAGCGGCCACCTATTACCTGCTGATCAACGACCAGCAGGCGGGTCCGTTCACCGAGGACGAAATCCGCGCAAAATTCTCCGCGGGTGAAATCACCGACGACACCCTCGCCTGGAAGGAAGGCATGGCGGAGTGGGCTGCGCTCCACACGCTGGGTCTGAATCTCTCCAAGCCGAGGCTGAAACTCAAATCGCACGAGGGGGCGCCCGCTGCCGGCCCGCCGCCGCTCGCTGCCCCTGCCGGCGGAGGATTGCAATTCGATCGCGCGGAGTTTGCGGGAACGCCGACAGCGGCCGCGCGCAGTTGCGCCACCTGCAAGAGCGCGATCGAGACATCGTACTACGAAGTCAACGGCAACGTTGTGTGTCCCAAGTGCCGCGACGAACTCCAGGCCAGCCTCACAGGCGGCTCCGGTCTGTTGCGCTTCATCAAAGCCGCCGCCGTGGGCACCGCCGCTGCGGGGATCGGCTCGGGAATCTGGTACGGCATCTCGCGTCTTACCGGGTACGAATTCGGACTCATCGCAATCGTCATCGGACTGATGGTGGGATTCGCCGTGCGGTGGGGTTCGGGCGGACGCGGGGGCTGGGTCTATCAGCTTCTCGCCATTTTCCTCACGTACACTTCGATCGTCGTCACCTACATCCCGTACCTCATCGCGATCGTCATCATCGGCATCGGCCTGTACGAGGCGTGGAAGCTCAATCAGCGCACCGTGATTGACATCAAAGGGCCGTTCCAGGCGGCCGGGCCCGGCGGACAGACTCCGACCAGTGCCTGACGCGCAAAGCCAGCCCCGCCCGCTTGGTTGCCCGCAATGCGGAACTGAAGTCGCCCCCGCGCTGTTGAGTTGTCCCACCTGTCACCGGCTCGTCCACGCCGAGGAATTGCGCCGCCTCGCCGACGAAGCCGAACGAGCCACGCAATCCAATGAGCTTGCCGCTGCGTTGAGCGCGTGGCGCCGCGCGCTCGAACTGCTCCCGCCCGATTCGCGCCAGCACCAAACCATCTCCGCCACCGTCATTGAGTCGAGCAAGAAGGTGGACGTCTCCGCACTGGCGAACGCAGAAGCGAAACGCAAATCGAGCCGGGCGAAAGGCGCCGCGGGCCTCGGCGCGGTCGGACGGTTGCTCTGGAAGTTCAAGTTGATGCTCGTGTTCGTTCTGACGAAACTGAAACTGCTCCTTCTCGGATTGACCAAGGCGAGCACGTTCTTCTCGATGATTCTGTCGTTCGGCGTGTACTGGGCGGCGTGGGGTTGGAAGTTTGCGGCCGGGCTCGTCGTTTCCATCTATATCCACGAGATGGGTCACGGCGCCCTGTTGCGCCGGTACGGTATCAAGGCCACCGCGCTGATCGAGTATTGTTTCCTCGTGATTGCGCTGTCGGCGATGACGATGATCCGCGTGCCGACCCCCGCGCAACCATAGCCGCCGAGAAGGTTTCAATTGTTGCTTGTCATCCGTGCCGTTCTGAACCAAATGTATGTCCGCGCCATGCCCGCTGACTCACAGACTTTCAACCCGGTCTCTCTCTACGGCCGGTACCACCGCTCCGTGGGTGGCGGCATCCTGCGCTTCGTCGAAGTGCTGCAGGAACTCGTCGCGTTCGCGATCATCACGCTCGGGGTGACGGTGACGAAATTCAACACCTCCCGGCGCGTTGTGCATCCGCTCATCTGCGCGCAGATTCACCGTGCGGGGGTGTCATTACTGCCGATGGTCGGTTTCCTCGCCGCGGCGCTCGGGTTGGTGATCATCGGGCAAACGGTCGCGCTGCTGACGAAGGTCGGCGCCCAGCAATTCATCGGCACCGTCATGGTGACGGTCGTCGTGCGCGAACTCGGCCCGTTGCTGACCGCGATCCTGGTGCTCGCTCGGGCCGGCACGGCCAACGCCGTCGAACTCGGTACCGTGCGCGCGCTCGGCGAGGTTGAGGCGCTCGAATCGCTCGGCATTGATCCGATTCATTACCTTGTGATGCCGCGCGTGATCGGGCTGGCGCTCTCGGTGTTCTGCCTGACGACCTACCTGATCCTGATCGCGGTGGGCAGCGGATATCTGTTCACGTTTGTGTCGGACGTGCCGCTCACCTTGAGAGCGTATTTTGCGCAGATTGGCGACGCGTTGCGCTGGCAGGACTTCGTGTTGCTGGCATTGAAATCGTCGCTCTTTGGGGTGATCATCGCCGTCGTGAGCTGCTACCACGGCTTGGCACGTCCGTTGAGAGTCGAGAATGTGTCCGTGGTCACCACTCGCGCAGTGGTCCAGAGCGTCACGGGCTGCGCGCTGGTGGATGCGGTGTTTCTCGTGGGATACTGGTTTGTCTGAGGTCGGCTGCGAATGAACGGGAACGAATCCATCATCGAACTGAACGACGTCAACGTCGTCCACGAAGACGCGCCGGACGTCGTGCTCGTGCGCGGCGTGAATTGGCGCATTGCCCTGGGCGAATTCTGGGTCGTGGGCGGAGACCAGGCGAGCGGCAAGACCTCGTTGCTGGCGACGGCGGCCTGTCTCAACCGTCCCGGCTCGGGCACGGTTCGGCTCTTTGGCCGGGAACTCGCGCAAGCCACCGAAGCCGAGCAGGTGAATTGGCGGCGGCGGATCGGGTTTGTGTACGAGCACGGCGGGCGATTGTTCAGTCACCTGACCGTGGCCGAAAACGTCGCTTTGCCGCTGGAGTATCACGTCGAGGCCGATGACGCCACGTTGTTCGCTCGCGTGGACGAACTGCTCACACTTGCCGAGTTGCGCCCCGTGCGCGACCTGATGCCCAGCCGTCTCAACGTGCGCCTGCAACAACGCGTCGGCCTCGTGCGCGCACTGGCGGTGCCGACCGAGGTGTTGTTTCTCGATAACCCGCTCGGAGGACTCGGTGCGCGCGACATGCGCTGGTGGCTGGCGTTTTTGCGCGACTTGCAATCGCGGCACCGGGCGAAAGGTTCGCCGCTGACGATCGCAGTGGCATGCGGCGAGTTCCGCGGCTGGCTCGACGTGGCGAGCCACTTCGCGATCATCGAGAACGGCGAGTTTCGTGTGATCGGCGGACGCGACCAGGTGCTGGCGAGTCAGGAACCGGCGGTGAAAGAATTTGTGGCGAGCGCAATCTGAGATGAGAAGGAGTCATCAGCTACCGTTTGGAGTACAAGCTTCAGCTTGCTTCTGTCGCATGCAGGATGGAAGCAAGCTGAGGTTTGTGCTCCGAACGAGAGCCGGTCGCGTGCCGCACAACATCCGCACGGTCGAGGAGACGAACTGATGGGCCTCCAGGACCTGACCCCCCAACTTCGCACCCGGCTGCGTCGCGTCGAGAAAA
Organism: uncultured Verrucomicrobiota bacterium; assembly: GCA_964582645.1. GTDB lineage: Bacteria > Verrucomicrobiota > Verrucomicrobiia > Palsa-1439 > CAZOTB01 > CAZOTB01. The sequence continues at coordinate 9,479 of CAZOTB010000028.1, forward strand.
TCGTCGGGGTGTTTGTCGCGGTCGCCACGCTGCTGTTGCTGGCGGGTTTCTGTTATTACCTCTGGCACACGGCGAAGCGAAAGGGCTGGTTCGTCGAGCGCTGCCCCTACCACACGTTCGTTCAAAGCGCGGAAGGGTTGAACGTGGGCGATCCCATCATGCTGCTGGGTTTCAGCGTCGGCGAAATCACCTCCATCGAAGCGCAGCCGCCCGGGTCGTATTACCACGTTTATGTCGCGTTCGAGGTGCGGCGGCCGTACTACGGCTACATCTGGTCGGACTCGAAGATGAAAATCGCCGCATCCGGTTTCCTGGGCGAACGAAGACTCGAGATCACTGTTGGATACGATGGCAAACCCACCGTCGCCGAGCGCAACAATCGCGTGCACACCATCCTTGTGGACGACAAGATGGTGCCGGTGGCGTCGGCGCCCAAGGGACCGTTCATGACGCCCGTCGAGGAGACGCCTCTGACCGAACGCGCGGAGAAATTGGTCGCTCAGGTCGAGCAGGCGCTGCCGAGTATCCTTGCGTTGACGAATCAAATTCAGTCCGTGCTCGGCAATGCGGCGCAACTGACCGCGAATCTCGACCGCACCGTCGTGGGCACGCACCCGATCCTGACCAACGTGACGCAGTTGACCGCCAACTTGAACGAGATCACGGCGAACCTGCGCGACCCGCGCGGCTCGCTCGGCGAATGGATCATCCCGACGAACATCCAGACGCAACTCACGTTCACACTTGCCGCCGTGAACACCAACCTGGTCAGCCTCAACGAGACGATCCTCAACATCGCCGGCATCACCAGCAATCTCAACGCGCAGGTGCAGTCGAACGACCAGATTCTCAGCGAGTTGTCGCAACTGGTGACGGAAACGGACGATCTTGTGCAGGGACTGAAGCGGCACTGGTTGTTGAAGGGAGCGTTCTCGGAATCGAAAACGAATGCGCCATTACCCATCTTGGAACCGGAGCTGAAATGAGAAGGAACAGAGACAACGTCGAACATCGAACATTGAACGTCGAATGTCGAACGGTTCCGAGTTCAACGTTCAACGTTCAGCGTTCAACGTTCAACGTTCTTGCCTCACTGCTGCTCGGCATGATCCTGTTGCCCGCGTGTACATCCACCAAGCCCGCCCCCCAACCCGGCCGCACGCGCGTCCAGGCGGAGCAGGCCTACGAGACAGCCCAGGCGGAGTATGGCCGGCAGAGTTGGGCCGCGTCGGCAAAGTCGTTCGAGCGCGCGGCAGAAGCGTTTGCCGCCGTGGACGATTTCGGCGCCGAAGCCACCGCCTATCACAACTGCGGTATGGCACTTCGCAAAGCCGGGCAACTCGACATGGCGATCGAAGCCTACCAGAAGGCGCTTGCGATCAACCAGCGGCTCAAGCGTCCCAACGAGCAGGCACAGAACCTGGCCGGCTTGGCGGCGTGTCACCGGGCACAGAAGCAGATTGATCTCGCCATCCAAAGCGGCGAAGAGGCGTTGAAGTTGGCGACCGGCTCGAAAACGGTCGTGGCAAAATTGCAGAATGACCTCGCACTGTCGCTCCTCCAGCGCGGCAATGCGGCCGACCGGGACCGCGTGATCCAGTTGCTCACCGATGCGCTGAAGATCAGTGAATGGGAAGGCAACAAACGCTCGCTCGCCGCGAATCATCTCAACCTCGGTCGCGCGCAGCTTCAGTTTGACGACACGAAGGCGGCGGAGACGAATCTCCACCGGGCGCTGGAATTGTTCCGGTCCGTTGACGACCCCGCTGGACTCGCGGCGTCGCACGAGTTGCTGGCGAAGCTCCACCTCAAGCTCGGCAACGCCGAGAAGGCCACCTTCCACCGGGAGCAGGCTCGGGCGAAGTACGAGTTCCTGAAGGACGAAGCGGGATTGCGACGGGTGGAAAATCTGAAGATGGACGATGGAAAATAGAGGATGGACGCCGACCGTGGAGATACACCTGCTCGCTACCCGGCCTTTGGGCTCTCGACTCTCGACTCTCCATTCTCAACTGGCTTCTTATCCACGAATTCCTCCGCGGCGCACCAGACGATCGCCAACCCGATCAGATAAAACAACGTGCCGATTCCTTCGTGGATGACGTTGTAAGGCAGGTTCACGCGCGGCACCACGAGGCAGATGTTGACGATGCGCAGAAAGTTACAGACGATCGCCACCGGCACCGCGAGCGCCAGAAGCGAAATCCTCCGCATCCACGAAAGGTGATTCTGAAACCCGAGTATCGTCGCCAGCAACAGCGACGAGGTCAGTAATCCGAATCCGTTGCATTCCGTCGCGACGACGTACACCTTCCCCGCCACCGCCAGGATGAGCTTGGGCGGTTCCGTTCCCATCGCCGCGAGTTTCACGGGGACGTTCATCGAGGACAAAATGCCCGCCGAGTATTTTGCGGCGATCTCGCGCAACGGCCAGTCGAGCGTGGGAAACATCCCGGCCAGCAACCCGAATACGAGGAAGCCACCAAGCGCGGGCATGAATTGACGCACGCCGAGTTTGCCAAAGAGAAACGAAATGATCGCCGCCAGCGAGAGACAGAACGAGAGAAGCACCAGCGGCAGCGTCCAGTGTTGCCAACGACCCACCAGCCAGAGGCACGAGAACGCAGCCAGCAACAGGCCGAGACCGTGGTTGTTGAGGTTGGGTTCGACACGGAGTTTTTCGAGCGCGTCGCGCATGCAGATCACAATGGCGAACAACACCAGCAGCCCACCGGTGCTCAGTTGCTCGGTCCGCAATGTCGTCTTGCCGAGCCAGAGCAACAGAGGCGAGTACACCAGCGCGAGCAATGCGCCGATCAACAGCACCAGCCCTATGCCAACCCAGCGCGAGCGCAATAATCCGGGCGCAGTTTGTTGCTCCGTATGCGGCTTTTGCTCTTCCAAAGTGGACACCACGAGTCTTTAGACCATCGAATGCCGATGCTGCTCAAGCAAAGAGTGTGAAGAGGGAAGAATGGATGAGTGGATGAGTGGAAGAATGGGACGACTCTTTGAGCCATGCCCCGCATTGCTCCATCCTTCCCTTCTACCACCACCCCCCCCGCCCCGGTTGACTTGCCGCCCCGGTCCCGCCATACTCGCCGCCCTCGAAACCCATGATCATCGAAGCACGAACCCCTTGCCGCATTGACCTCGCAGGCGGCACGCTCGACCTCTATCCGCTGTACCTCTTCGAAGGCGGCGGTCTCACCGTCAACATGGCGATCCAGCCCGGCGCGTACGTTCGCATGGAAACGCGCCGCGATAACGCGGTGAAAATTGTCTCCGAAGACACCGGTGCGCGCCAGTCCGCCTCGTCCGTGCAGAAACTCCGCCTCGGCGGCCCGCTCGATCTGGTGGTGCGGTTGCTGAAACATTACCCACCGGGTCAGGGCGTCACCGTGTACACTCGAAACGCCCCGCCCAAAGGCTCGGGGCTCGGCGCGTCGTCGTCGCTCCTCATCGCCATCTCGGGCGCATTGCGCGCGCTGAACGGCTTTCGGTTCACCGATGACGACCTGATCTTTCGCGGCACACGCATCGAAGCGCAGAGCATCGGCATCCCGACCGGCAACCAGGATTTCTATCCGCCGATGTACGGTGGCCTGAGCGCGATCTGGTTCGACGTGCCGGGCGATTGGCACGAGCCGATCCACGTCAGCCCGGTCTTCCTCGCCGAACTCCAGCGTCGGCTCATCCTGAGTTTCACCGGCGAACCGCATTTTTCCGCCGTCACCAACTGGAGCATGATCAAGGGTTACATCGAAAACACCGGGCGCACCCGGGAATGTCTGCGCCGCATCAAGAAGACGTCCTCGCGCATGCACGAAGCGTTGCTTGCCGAGGACATCGTCGAACTGGGCCGCGCGCTCGCCGAGGAATGGGAGAACCGCAAACGACTCGCCAAGGGCGTCACAACGCCCGCGCTCGAACGACAAATCGCCGCCGCGTCACGAGCGGGCGCGCTCGCGAGCAAAGTCTGCGGCGCCGGTGGCGGCGGTTGCATGATCAGTTTGGCGGAATCGGGCACAGAGGAAGCCGTCCGCAGCGCCCTTCACCGCGCCGGCGCCCGCGTGCTCGACTACACGATAGACACGCAAGGCCTGCGCGTCCGACGGATGTGAAAAGAAAGGATGAAGGATGAAGGATGAGGGATGAAGATGGAACTATCCATCATTGAATTGATCGGCGCGAAGCGTCCATCTTCATCCCTCATCCCTCATCCCTCATCCCTATGATCACTCCCGACATTCTGCTCAGGAGGATCCGGATTCTACTCGGGCTGTTCGTGGTCGGCTTGGTGTTGAGCGGTCTCACGGCGTTTCCGTTGCGCTGGGAAATAGACGTTCTCGCATCCATGCTTGGAGTCAGCGACGCTCCCTCTCCCGAAGGGCACACCGGCTTGGACTACTGGATTCTGTACGTGCGGGAAGGGTTGCGAATCAGCTACGCTCAGTATTCCTTCCTCGCGTACGGCACCGACTGGCTGGCGTTCGCCCACATCGTGATCGCTGTGTTTTTCATCGGCCCGATTCTGGACCCCGCGCGCAATGTGTGGGTCATCCAGGCAGGAATGATCGCGTGCGTGCTGGTGATCCCGCTCGCGTTGATCTGCGGACCGATTCGCGGGATACCGTTCTACTGGCGTTTGATTGATTGCTCGTTCGGCGTGATCGGGCTCATTCCGCTATGGTACGCATTGCGGCTCACACGGAGATTAACGCATCCGTAAGTCTATGCCCACTGAGAAACCGGAAAAGATTGCCGTCGCGTTTGTAGGGCGCGAATGCCTCCGCCCCTGCTGTTTGGGGCGGATGTTTCGCGCCGTGGCGCTTCATCAGTCCGCCGCGGCGCGATACCTAGACGACAGGCATCGCGCCCTACAAACATCGCTGCGGCATCCGTCATGAAACCTGTTCCCATTCTCAACGTCACCAAGCTCCGCATCGAGCGCGGCGATATCGTCATCCTCGACGATGTCTGCTGGCGCGTTGAACCCGGTCAACACTGGGCAATGATCGGCGCGAACGGATCGGGCAAGACGTCGCTCCTCAGCGCGCTCACCGGCTACCTCGAACCGACCGACGGCGAGATCGAAGTGTTCGGCGAACGCTTTGGCGAGACTGACTGGCGGGAGTTGCGAAAACACATCGGCTTGGTCAGCTCGGCGATTCGACAGATGATGGCCGAGGCTGAGCCAGCGCTCGAAAGCATCATCAGCGGCAAGTTCGCGATGATTGATTACTGGGGCGAGATAACCCCCACCGACCGAAAACGCGGCGAACAGATCCTCAAACAGATCGAGTGCGAGCATCTCGCCGCGCGTCCCTGGCGAGTGCTCTCGCAGGGCGAACGTCAGCGCATCCTCATCGGGCGGGCGTTGATGGCCCAACCGAAGTTGTTGATCCTCGACGAGCCCTGCGCCGGACTTGACCCCGCCGCGCGGGAGCATTTCCTCCAATTCCTCGAACGACTCGGCCGACCCAAGGACGCGCCGACGCTTGTGCTGGTAACCCATCACGTCGAGGAGATTGTCCCGGTCTTCACACACGTTCTCGTGCTGAAAGCCGGGAAGGTCTTGGCTGCGGGCCCGAAGGCACAGATGCTGGACTCCCGCCTCTTATCAGATGCGTTTGGTGCGGTAACCCGCCTCCAGCACTCCGACGGGCGGTACAGCCTGAGCGTCTCGCCGACGACCAAGGTTGTGATGTGAACTGCTCCCTGGTCAACCCGACGAGTTTGGTTCGGTTCCGTCGCAAGAAAAACTGATTTCCCCGTTGTAAAGGCTTGGGCTTTTGGTACTTTACCCGGCAATCCGTTCACCGTTTGGCGACAAGGAGAGCAGGCAGACGATTATTTCAGCATGACTTCGTTACGCACAATTCGACACCGCACTTCCTCTTTGCTGGGGCTGTGGCTGTTGCTGACTACAGGGCTCGTGAGCGCCGTGGACACCACCAACACGTTCAACAACGTCGTCACCAACATCACCGATTACACCGTTCAAGGCGCCAGTTCGGGCGATCGCCTCTTTCACATCTGGAATAACTCCCAGCTCACAGTCGCCAACAACGAAAGCGTGGGACTCGCGCGATTCGGCAGCCTGACACTCAACAACTCGACCAACTTCGCCAGCTTCGGCTTCATGGTGGGACAAAACTCGGGCATTACCGGCATCGTCAACGCCGTCTCCGGCAGCCTGATCGAGTTCCAGAACGTCGCCACCAACGCGCCTCTGATTCTCGGCTTCTCCGGCATCGGGCGCATGTCGCTGACCAACTCGACGCTCCGCGCGTGGGGCTTGTCGCTCGGCGAAGACATCGGCAGCAAAGGTGAGTTGTTCGCCAAAGCCTCGATCATCGAAGTCCGCGACGACCCCGGCGCGATGGCCGGCGACGTCATCCTCGCGGGCGAAACGCCGAGCACGGGCACGATTGTTCTCACGGACGGCAGCCTGTTTGATCTGTCCACCAACCAGGTGCTGCTCGTCGGTTATCTCGGCACGGGCAAAGTGGTCGCGTCGAACTCGACGATTCGGTGTGCGTTCCAATCCATCGGCGAGGACTTCCTCGGCGTCGGCGACATGATCCTCGTTGCTTCGACCAACATCGTCTTGGCAGCCGGCGGGAGCAACGGACGGCTGAACGTGGGCAGCATGTTCAGCGGCGGCAACGTCGGCACGCTCGTCGCCTCGGCCGGCAGCCTGATTATGGGCCAGGGAAGCGCCGCCATGGACATCGGCGGGTTCGACGGCACGGGCACGGTCATCCTTTCCAATTCGACCATGAAGGGTTTCTCCACCTTGTTCCTCGGTCGCAGCACCACCGGCAGCGGCACGTTGAGACTTGTCGGCGCGACCAACGTCGTCAACGGCGATATGCGTATCGGCGCGGTGGATACCGCCTCGGGTGTGGTGAGCCTCAAGGCCGGCAGCCTGCTCGTTGTCACCAACGCCAGCGGGAGCGGCCTGCTTCGCATCGGCGTCGCCTCGGGCACGACCGGCTCGCTCACGGTCGAAAACAGCGCGATCCTGGCCGATGCGATCCAACTCGGCCAGCAGGGTTCGCTCGGACTGTCGGGCACGAACTCGGTGACCGGCATCTTCACCAACAGCAACTCGAACGCCCAACTCACCAACGGCACCACCACCGTCAACGGCAACGTCATCCTGGCCGCCAACAGCAAGCTCACGATCAGCGGCGCCGAGTTGCAGGTTACGGGGGATCGTCTCGAGTTGTTGAGCAGTTCCTCGATCAGCGTGCCGGCCAGCGGCATCGTCCGGCTTTCGCAACGGCTGCTCAACAGCACCACCAGCAACCGGTTCAACTTCGCCGGCACGCTCAGCTTCAACGGCGACGGCATCAGCGCGCAACAGTTCCAGGTGCGCGGCATCAACCGCGGCTGCACGCTCGCCAACTACACCAACAACTTCGGCGTCGGTACCCTCCAGATCGGGCCGAACGGCGCATCCGTGTTTCTCAACGCCACGCCGTCCAATGCGCAGTACGCGGCGCGATTGATCGTCGAGAGCGGCTCGACGTTCGACCTGAACAGCACGCCGATGTTCACCAGCAACATCGTCAACAACGGCACGCTCCTCGTGGGCGGGACCACCCTCTGCGCGCTCAACGTTTTCACCAACAACGGCCTCGTCCAGGCCACCGGCTCGAACCCCACGTTCGGCACGACGATCAGCGGGGCCACCGTCAACAACGGCACGACGCTCGTCGAAAACGCCACCATCACCTTCAGCGGGAGCGTCCAAAACAACGGCGTCATCATCGCCACCAACAACGGTCACGTTGCGTTCCCGGGCGGGATCACGGGCGCAGGCGTCGTGTTGACGAACCCGCCGCCTGTCGCGAGCTTCAGCGCGTCGCCGACGTTTGGCCAGGCGCCGCTCATCGTGACGTTTACCGATTCTTCGACGGGCACGATCTCGAACCGCTTCTGGAATTTCGGCAACGGCCAGACCACCAACGTCACGGCGAAGACCGTCAATCACAGTTACAACTCCAATGGCACAAACACGGTGACGCTGATCGTGCGCGGGCCTACCGGCGTCAGCACCAGCATCATTCCGAATTACATCGAGGTCAGCCCCGCGCCGCCGCCCGTGCTCGCCGTCGAGCCGGCCAGCCGCAACTTTGGCTCCGTCGCGCTCGGCCAGACCAACAGCCTGACGTTCACCGTGCTCAACACCGGCGTCGCCACACTCCTCGGCAGCGCGAGCGTAGGCGCGCCGTTTACGATCCAGAGCGGCAGCCCGTTCAGCATCAGCGGCGGACAAAGCGTGCTGCTCACCGTGCGATTTGCTCCGGCGACCACGGGTGCGTTCAACAGCTCGGTTGTGTTCACCAGCAACGGCGGCGCGTCCACGAATGCCGTCTCCGGCACAGGGATCAGCCCCGCCATGTTCGCTGTCAGCCCGAGTAACTTCAATTTTGGAGTCGTCGAAACCGGGGTCACGGCTCAAACGACATTCGTCGTCACCAACAAGGGGCAGGCCACACTCAGCGGCACCGCCTCGGTCAGCAGCGTCGCGTTCAACATCGCCTCGGGCAGTCCATTCACCGTGCCCGGCTTCGGTTCGACCAACGTCGTCGTCGAATTCACGCCACCCGCAGCGGGCGCGTTCGCCACCAACCTGCTCTTTGCCAGCAACGGCGGCGGCTCGACCAATCCACTTACCGGCACCGGCGCCATCGTCCCCGTTGCTTCGTTCAACGCGGCACCCACCGATGGCCTCGCGCCGCTCACCGTGACGTTTGCCGACACCTCGACCGGCACCATCACCAACCGCTTCTGGGATTTCGGCGACGGCACGACGACGAACACCGCCGGTACCAACGTGGTTCACGAGTACACGGCGGCGGGGACGAACACGGTCACGTTGATCGCACAGGGACCGCTTGGCGCGAGCACCAACAGCCAGACGGATCGGATCGTCGTTACCAACCTCCCGCCGATCCTGGTCGTCACACCGGGCGGCCTTGATTTCGGCACCATTGTCCTGGGCGAGACGAACACGCTTCCGTTCCAGGTCATCAACGCGGGCGAACTCTCGCTTACCGGCACCGCCACGGTTTCCTCGCCGTTCGAAATCGCCAGTGGCGGTTCGTTCGTCCTCGCGGGTGGCGAAACGGGCACCGTGCAAGTTAGCTTCGTGCCCTTCACCTCGGGCGCGTTCGCCGACGCGGTCGCGTTCAGCAGCAACGGGGGCAACTCGACCAATGTCGTCCTCGGCGCGGCCATCACGCCCGGCGAGATCGGCGTCAGCCCCGTCGCGCTCGACTTCGGCACCGTCGCGACCGGCACAACCGCGCAGGCTGCGTTTGTCGTGACCAACTCCGGCGCGGCGCAGATAGACGGCACCGCCACGGTCAGCAGCGTCGAGTTTGCCCTCGTGTCCGGCAGCCCGTTCAGCCTCGCGGGCTTCGAGTCCACCAACATCGTCGTCAGTTTCACCCCCACCGCGGAAGGCGGCGTCTCGAACGCGGTGGTCTTTGAGAGTACCGGCGGCAATCGGACCAACGCCGTCTTCGGCAACGGAGCAATCGTCCCCGTTGCAAACTTCAGCGCCGTGCCGACCAACGGACTCGTCCCGCTCGCGGTCACTTTCACTGACAGTTCGACCGGCACCATCACCAACCGCTTCTGGAGCTTCGGCGACGGTGGTACGACCAACACCACCGCCACGAACGTTCTCCACGAATACGTTGCCGCGGGCTCGAACACCGTGGCGCTCGTCGCGCAGGGCCCGCTCGGCGCGAGCACGAATACGATGCTCAACCTCATCGTCGTAACCAACATTCCGCCGCTCCTCGCCACCAGCCCGGCCAGCCGCAATTTCGGTTCGCTCACCATCGGCCAGACCACCAGCCAGACCTACCAGGTCGTCAACACCGGCGGGCTGCCTCTCTCGGGGAGCGCCTCGGTGGGTTCTCCGTTTGCCGTCGTAGCCGGTAGTCCTTTCAACGTCAACGCCGGCGCGACCACGACCGTCACCGTGGCGTTCACGCCGGTCGCGGCGACCACGGTGACGAACAACGTTGTCTTCACCAGCAACGGCGGCAACGCCACCAATCTTGCCATCGGCACCGGCCTGTCGTTGCCGATGCTCGGCGTCACGCCCGCGAGCCTTGGCTTCGGCACCATCGCGACGGGCGCGACGGCGCAGGCGTCGTTCGTGGTGACCAACAAAGGCGCGTCCACGCTGACCGGCAACGCCACCGCCGCGGGCGGGCCATTCACGGTGACATCGGGCACGCCGTTTACGCTGGCGGGATTCGATTCGACCAATGTCGTCGTATCGTTCACCCCGACGAGCGCCGCCACATACAGCAACAGTGTCTTCTTCAGCAGCAACGGCGGCAACGCGACCAACGCCGTCATCGGCACCGGCGCCATAGCTCCCACGGCCAGCTTTACCGGCAGCCCGACCAACGGGCTCGTTCCGCTGGCGGTCGCGTTCACGGACACCTCGACCGGCACGATCACGAATCGAATCTGGACGTTCGGCGACGGCGCGGGCACGAACCTCAACTCACTCTCCGTCCAGCACGTCTATACCGTCGCCGGCACGAACACGGTGCGCCTGATCGTGCAGGGCCCGCTCGGCGTCAGCACCAACACCCGCGTTGACTACATCGTCGCCACGAACCTTCCGCCGATCCTCGTGGTCAGCCCCTCGAGCCGCAATTTCGGCTCGATCACCATCGGCAACACCAGCACGCAGTCGTTCGACGTGATCAACTCGGGCGGCGAGACATTGACCGGCACGGCGAGCGTGACCGCGCCGTTCGGCGTGCTTTCGGGTAGCCCGTTTAACGTGCCGCCGTTCTCGTCGGCCAGCGTCGCGGTCACATTCACGCCCGTGACCAACGGCACGTTCAATCGCACCGTCGTCTTCACAAGCAACGGCGGCGTTTCCAGCAACGCGGTGACCGGCATCGGCCTGACACCCCCCCAACTCGGCGTCAGCCCCACGAACCTGTCGTTCGGGACCGTCGCGACGGGCGTGACGGCGCAGGCGAGTTTCGTCGTCAGCAATCTCGGCGGCACGACCATGACCGGCACGGCCACGGTCAACGGCACCGTATTTACGCTCGCCTCGGGCAGTCCGTTCACCGTGCCCGGCTTCGGCTCGACGAACGTCGTCATCAATTTCAGGCCACCCACGGCGAATGCGTTCACGACCAATGTGTTCTTCGCGAGCAACGGCGGCAACAGGACCAACGCAGTCTCGGGAACGGGCGCCATCGTTCCCGTCGCCAGCTTCTCGGGCACGCCGACCAACGGAGTCGTGCCGCTGACGGTCACCTTCACCGACTCCTCGACCGGGACCATCACAAACCGGTTCTGGAACTTCGGTGACGGCGCGACGACCAACACCACCGCCACGAACGTCGTCCATCAGTACCCCGCCGCGGGCACGAACACCGTCATGTTGATCGTGCGCGGACCCGTCGGCGCGAGCACCAACACGCGCACGGGTTACATCATCGTGACGAACGTTCCGCCGATCCTGCAGGTCAGTCCGTCGAGCCAGAACCTCGGCTCCGTCACCGTCGGCCAGACGAACAGCGCCACTTTCTCGGTGATCAACGCGGGCGGCCTGCCGTTGTCGGGCACAGCCTCGGTCGGTTCGCCATTTGCGGTCAGTGCCGGCAGTCCGTACAACGTCAACCCGGGAGAGACCGGCACCGTCAGCGTGAGTTTCATTCCGACTGCGGCGGGGCTGGTGACCAGCAACGTCGTCTTCGTCAGCAACGGCGGCAACTCGACCAACGCCGTCAGCGGCACCGGCCTGACGCCCGCGCAGTTGAGCGTCGCGCCTGCCAGCTTGAGCTTCGGCACCATCGCGACGGGAACCACGGCGCAGGCGAGCTTCACGGTGACGAACCTCGGCGGCTCGACGTTGAGCGGCACGGCGACATCGAGCGGCGGACCGTTCGCGGTGGCGGGCGGAAGTCCGTTCACGGTTGCCGGGTTCGGCTCGACCAATGTGCTCGTCAGCTTCCAGCCGACCAGCGAAGGCGGGTTCACCAACAGCATCCTCTTCGCGAGCAACGGCGGCAATTCCACGAACGCGGTCGCTGGCAGCGGCGCGATCATCCCGAACGCGAGCTTTACCGGCACGCCGACCAACGGTCTCGCCCCTCTCGCAGTCACGTTCACCGACGTTTCCACGGGCACGATCACGAACCGATTCTGGAACTTCGGCGACGGCGCGACGACCAACACGACTTCGACCAACGTCCTGCACAGCTACCTCTCGGCCGGCACCAACACCGTCACGCTGATCGTGCGCGGCCCCGTCGGCGCGAGCACGAACATCCGCAGCGCCTACATCATCGCGACAAACATTCCGCCGATCCTGCAGGTCAGCCCGGCCAGCCGCGATTTCGGCTCGGTCACGATCGGGCAGACCAACACGCTGCCGTTCCAGGTTTTCAACGCGGGTCAATTGACGCTCACCGGCACCGCGACGGTCGCGTCGCCGTTCCTCATTGCCAGCGGCGGCTCGTACAGCGTCGCGCCGGGACAGACGGGGACGGTCAACGTCAGTTTCATTCCCGCGACGGCCGTCACGGTGAGCAACGCGGTGGCCTTCACCAGCAACGGCGGCACTTCGAGCAACCTGGTGCTCGGCACGGGCATCACCCCGGGCGCGATCGGCATCAGCCCGGTCAGCATCGAGTTCGGCACCATCGCCACCGGAACGACCGCGCAGGCCGATTTCGTCCTGACGAACTCGGGCGCGTCGTCGTTGAGCGGATCGGCCACGGCGCTGGGCGGGCCGTTCACCGTGTTGTCGGGCACGCCGTTCAACATTGCCGGGTTCGGCTCGACCAATGTCGTCATCCGCTTCAGCCCGGTGAGCGAAGGCGGATTCACCAACGCGGTGGCGTTCACAAGCACGGGCGGCGACTCGACCAACACCGTCCGGGGCAACGGCGCGATCCCGATCACGGCCCAGTTTACCGGCAGTCCCACCAACGGTCTCGCGCCGCTGGCGGTGACGTTCACCGACACTTCGACCGGCACCATCACCAACCGCAATTGGACGTTCGGCGACGGCGGCACGACGAACACAACCGCGACGACCGTCCCGCACACGTACAACGCGGCCGGCACGAACACCGTCCGTCTGATCGCGCAAGGCCCGCTCGGTGCAAGCACCAACACGCGCGCGGCGTACATTCTCGTGACGAACATCCCGCCGATGTTGACGGTCACTCCGGCGAGTCGCGATTACGGACTGGTCGCGGTCGGTCAGACCAACACGCTGCCGTTCTCGGTGATCAATGGCGGCCAGGCCACATTGACGGGAACCGTCGCCGTCAGCGCGCCGTTCGCCGTCAGCGGCAGCAGCGCGTTCTCCGTCGCGGGTGGTCAGACCGGCACGGTCAACGTGAGTTTCCTCCCCGTGGCAGCGGGCGCATTCACGAACAACGTCGTCTTCACGAGCAACAATGGCAGCTCCACGAACATGGTCACCGGCCAGGGCACGTTCCTGCCGGCGGCCCTGTTCACGGCCAGCCCGAGCAACGGGGTCGCGCCGCTGACCGTGACGTTCACCGACACCTCGACCGGCACGATCACCAACCGCGCCTGGAGCTTCGGCGACGGCGTGACCACCAACACCACGGCGACGAACCTGGTCCACACGTACACGATGGCCGGCACCAACACCATCACGCTCATCGCCCAGGGCCCGGGGGGGGCAAGCACCAACACCAAGCCTGGCGCCGTGATCGTCATCGTGTATCCGCCGGGCGATGTGACCGGCGACCGCCACGTCACCGGCGCCGACTCGCTTCTCATCAACCAGGTACTGGTTCATCTGCGCAGCACCAACGATCCGCTGTTTGTGGCGGGATTCGCCAATGGCGATGTCAACCAGAACGGCGCGACGACCGGCGGCGACTCGTTGCTGATCAACCAGACGCTCGTCGGCCTTCGCGCGCACGTGGTCACGAAGATTCTGCCCGGCAACCGCTCGACCAACGCGCCCACGGCGGTCACCATCTACGGCATCGGTTTCCCGACCAACGCCGTCACCGGCGCGACCATCGGTTCGCCGGTCAACCTCACGCTCTCCAACGTGGTCGCCGTCAGCCGCGAGGAAATCCGCGCCATCCTCCCCGCGGGCGGCGGACTCGGCACCGGCACCGTGAACGTGGTGGCCACGCCCACGAATGGCGTGATCTCGTTCGGACGCTTCATCAATCAATGAGCACCCCGTGGCTTCTCGCGTCCCGCACCGGATTGACAGTTTGACAGAAGCGCAGACGCGCGGTATTAACCTCCACGGCGAACCGCGGCGCGTGAACAGCCCCTGCCGCGCGGCGCGACGCCTCAAATGTTGTCAAACCAAGGCAAACCGATGAACCGCTCGAAACTTCATATCCCTGCCGGCTTTCTCTGTTGTCTCGTGCTGTCGCTGGTGTTGGGGCAGACCACCCAAGGTGGAGAAGTCCGCATGAGCAGCACCAACGTGGCAGGTGGTCAGGCATTTACGCTGGCGTTGAGCCTGGACCTCGAGAATGAAGTGCTCGGGAATTACAACATTGATGTCAGCTTCGACACCAACATCGTTGAGGTGACCAACGTCGTGAACGAGGTCAGTGAAGTCGCCGAATTTCAGTCGAACCTGGGCGATCCGGGCGTGGTACACTTGCTCGGGCAGAATCTCGTCAGTCTTACGTCGCCAACCGGCCAGATCGTTCTGGTGACACTCCATTGCGTCGCCATCGGCGCGGGCGGCGCCAGTTCCCCTGTGGAGTTGACTGTCCTGGAACTGGTGAACACGGATGCCCTCGAGATTCCCTTTACGACCTCCAATGGTGTCGTCAACATCCTCCCCGTCCCCATCGCCGACTTCGACGGCTCGCCCACCAACGGCATGGCGCCGCTGATGGTGACGTTTACCGATTCCTCGACCGAGACGATCACGAACCGTTTTTGGGATTTTGGCGACGGCGGGACAACGAACACCACCGCCACCAGCGTGCCGCACACCTACACCAACGCGGGCACCTACTCCGTGAGCCTCACCGTGACAGGGCCGGGCGGAATGGACACTTTGATGCGAGCCAGTTACATCACCGTCACAAGCGCCGCCCCCCAACTGGCAGTCCAGCCCACCAGCCTGAGCTTCGGGACGCTCACCGTGGGGCAGACCGGCTCGCTCGCGTTTGCCGTCATCAACATCGGCGGCGGATCATTGACGGGCGTGGCCGCGGTCGGCGGGCCGTTCTCCATCGCCAGCGGCAGTCCGTTTACCGTGGCGGCAGGCCAGACCGGCACGGTCAACGTCAGCTTCTCGCCCGAGTCCGCGGGCAGCTTTAGTAACTCCGTCGTGTTCACCAGCAACGGTGGTGGTTCGACCAATGCGGTCACCGGCACCGGCGCAGTCGTCCCCGATGCGATGTTCACCGGCAGCCCCACCAGCGGCGTGGCGCCGCTAATGGTGACGTTCTCGGACGCCTCGACGGGCACGATCACAAACCGGTTCTGGAACTTCGGCGACGGTCAAACCACCAACACAACCTCGACCAACGTCGTCCACACCTACACCTCGGCGGGAACGAACACCGTCACGTTGATCGTCAGCGGCCCCGTCGGTGCCGACCTGCTCGCGCGCGCGGGATACATCGTCGTCACCAACCCGCCGCCGCCCGACACCACGCCGCCGACGCTCCTCATCACCGATCCGTCGGACAACGAGACGTTCACCAATGCCAACCTCACCGTGGTAGGCACCGCCTCCGACGCCAGCGGCATCCAGAGCGTCACCGTCAACGGCAACAGCGCCGCCGTCGTCGGCACGAACTGGTCAGCCTCGATCACGCTGGACGCGGGCACAAACGTCATCACGGTGATCGCCACCGACAACAGCGCCAATATGAACGCCACGACCCAGACCGTCCACGCCATCTTCGAATCCACCGAGGAGGAACTCGAAATCTCGATCACCGCGCCTGATGACGAAGCGACCGTCTTCGAGAACACGGTTGAGGTCACCGGCGAAGCCAGCGTCGGCACCACAGTCACCGTCACCAATAGCCGGGGCGGCTCCGTCGCGGCGGTCTTCGGCGGAGGGACGAACTGGACGGCGACGGCAGTGCCGCTGCGGCTCGGCACCAACGTGCTCACCGCCACCGCCACCAGTGGCACGAACTCCGTCAGCGACATGGTTACGGTCATTCGCGTTAACACCAACTACGTGGACACGACCCTCCGCGTCGTCAAAGCCAGCGTGCAGCGCGGCGGCGGTCCAAACGCGGACAGCATCTCGATCTCGGGAGTGTTCAATGACGCGGATGCCTCGTTCAATCCGACCAACGACACGGTCGAAGTGCTCTTCGGCGATTACGAGGCGTTGCTGGCATCGAACAAACTCGTGAAGCTCAAGTACAAGGCCACCGGCTCGGTGACCAACACGTTGACCTCGATCGCGATCACGCCCAAGAAGCGCACGTTCGCCTTCACGGCGGCGTTCACGACGTTGACGAACACCGATCCGTTCCTCGTCGCGGCGGCGCTCGGAACGAACGACCTCGGCCCCGATAGCATCACGTTCCCGGTCACGGGCGGCGTCGGCACGTTCCCCTACGCGTACGGCACGCAGTTGCCCAACGTGGATCAGTTCTTCCTCGGCAAGAGCAAGCTGACCACGAACACGTTCCAGTTGGCCGGCCACGTCAACATCATCGCCAGGCCCGACCCGCGGACCAACCCGGTCAGCTTCGGCATCGGCGGCTTCGAAGAAACGTTGCCGACCAACGGCTGGGTGAGCAGTACCGCCGACGTGTACACCTACACGCGGCCCGTCGGCCACACTGCCAAGATCACGACGATGACGTTGAACCTTGCCTCCGGCACCTGGAGTGCAAAAGCGAGCGGTGTGAACCTGAGTGCCTTGCTGATCAATCCGACGACGGACATTCGTCTGGAAGTGGATGAATTCGCCGCGAGCTATCGGGCGAGGTTCACCGGCAAGGGCACGAGCTTCAAGTATTGAGGCCGAGCAGGTCGGCCATTGCTGACCGACCTACGCAGCCGCCGCCGAATCGGCATCGAGGAACAGCACCGCGCTCGTGTGTCTTCGCAGGATCGTGGCAGGGCATTTCTCACCGATCGGCTCGCTCAATGTGCGCGCCACGGCCTTGGCTTTCACCTTGCCGGGCGCAACACACGAGACATGCCGTGCCCCCATCAAGGAGGGGATCGTCAACGTGTAGGCCCGGCGGATCGCGTCCTTGACTCGCTTGGCGGTACCGTCGTGCACCTGCTGACGGCGGCTCATCGTATCCACCTCGACCACCTTTACGACCTCGGGGTCGTCGAACTTCGCCACGTGCGGGTCGTTGTAGGCGAGATGGCAGCTTTCGCCGATGCCGAGACAGGAAATGTCGAGCGGGTACCGCTTGAGCAACGCGGCGTAACGACGGCATTCGGCCTTCGGATCGGCGGCGTCGGGCTGGAGGAAAGGCGTTTGCCCCGGGCGTTTCTTCCCGTAGAAATGCTTCTCGAAATAGTGCCGCAGGACGCGCGGATCGCTGGCCGGTATCCCGAGATACTCGTCCATTGGGAAGGCGATCACCCGCGACCAATCAATCGCGATCTCCTCCGTCAGCGCGGCGAAGAATTCGCTCTGCGATGGCGCGGCAGCCACGCAGATCGAGACCGTAGGTTTGATGCGGAGCAGGCCGCGCAACAGGGCCGCCACATGTCGCGCCGCGGCCAACCCACATGCCACGCGGTCCGGAAAAACGCGCACCTGAAGTTGATCTACACGGAATGCGCATGGGGGCGATGACGAGGCAGGATTCATGGCGAATGACGGTCCAAGTCTTGTAGGGCGCGAATGCCCCCGTCGCACGCCGTTGTGCGACGGCGGTTTCGCGCCGCACCGGGCACGCCCTCCACGGCGGCACGAAACCTCCGCCCCCGACGACAGGGGCGGAGGCATTCGCGCCCTACAAGAAGAACTCCACGCATTTCGGGTGTTACGTGAACCATTGGATTGGCGCTTTGTTTAGGCCACAGTTTTAGGCCACAATTTCCATTTGCATTTCAAGCGCGATTTCGGGATGGGTAGCCGCCGCGACAAGTTTGTAGGAGAGCGCTTCAGCGCGGTCCTGACCCCAAAGGTGCGGACCGACGACCGCGCTGAAGCGCTCTGCTACGAACGGACGCCCCGAATACGGAGCTCATTTCATTATGAAAATCACTGACGTCAAAACGGTGTTGCTCACCGGCCCGTGCACGAACGACCGTTTCCTGCGCGAGTCGCGCAAGCTGCGCAGCGCGTCGTTCATCGAGGTGCATACCAATACCAAACACATCGGCCTCGGCGAGACGTACATCGGCTACTCGTTCCCGGAGGTCGTGCCGCCAATCGTCGAGTTCTTCAAACCGATCCTGATCGGTCAGAATGTGGACGACGTCGGCGAACTCTGGCGGCGCATGTATCACTGCGGCAACTTTTGGTGTCGCGTCGGCGTCGGTGCGTCGGTGCTCACGGGAATCGAGGCGGCGTTGTGGGACCTCAAGGGCAAGATGGAGGACAAACCCGTCTATGAGCTGCTCGGTGGTCGCAAACACGACAAGTTGCTCGCCTACGCGACGGGCGGCCCGAGCAATTACCCGAAGTCGAAGCTCGCCGCGAAGGTGGATTACTACATGGGGCTTGGGTTCAAAGGATTCAAGGTCGGCGCGGGCTGTCTCGAAGACGGCAAGGATTGGAAGATGCAGAGTGGTTCCAGCAGTGTCGTGGATTTCGAGGCGGACAAGGTCGCGTTTCTTCGCAAGCACTGCGGACGCGACGCCGTCATCTGTCTCGATGGTCACATGGGCAACAGCCCCTTCGGCACCTGGGATCTCAAGACGGCCAAGGCGGTGCTCAAGGCCTGCGAGCCGTACGACCTGTTCTTCTACGAAGAGCCGCTGCCCTACACGAACTACCGCGAGTACGGCGAACTCACCCGGAGCACCAAAATCCCTGTCGCGGGCGGTGAATGTCTCTCGACGATGAGCGAGTGGCAGGTGTATCTCGACCACGAAAGCTTTGCCATCGCCCAGCCCGACGCGGCGTACAATGCGGGGCTTGGCCATTTCATGGACATCGCGCGCGCATGGGAGAAGCGCGGCAAACGAATCGCCACCCACGCCTGGGGCGCGGGAGGGGCGTTGATGCAGAATGTCCATTGCGGATTCGCCGCCGGCAACACCTGCATCCTGGAAATACCGCCCGATGCCGCCGCGTTGCACACGGAGATCGCCGGCGATTCGTTCCAGATGAAAAACGGCTACGTGCTGCCGCCGCAGTCGCCCGGGCTCGGCATCCGACTGACCGATGCGATCAAGAGGAAATACCGCTTCGTCCCCGGCACCGGCGAGTTCAACTCCGTCCCCGGCAAGGAACTTTGGGACGACCCCAAAATCGTGAAGCGATTCAAGTAGCGATCTGTTCGGTGCGGGTGGCGTCCACGGTCGCGGGCACTTCGACCAGGTCCAGGTCGCCCTCGATCAGGCGGAATCCCCGGTGCGCGCGATGAACAATGCGCGTCGCGCCCGCCCAGACGGCCCTGAATCCCGGCACCACGCGTCCCGGCTGGCTGGTGCTGCTGGATCGGAATTGAAGGGCATCGAGAACACGGAACGTCTCGTCATTCGCTGAAAAGTTCCCGGCGCGAAAGGCGTCAGGCGCAACCCCGATGGCATTGGCCCACTGCCCTTTGGCGCGTCCGAGCATCTCGAACTGCTGCTCCCCGCTATAACCGCCGAGGTAATCGTGGGCGTCGGGGTTCTTGTAGTTGTCACCCCAGCCCTGCGGATGGATGTGCAACCCGCATTCGTGTCCGTCGGCGCGCATTTGCTGGAAGAGGCGCGCCTGTTTCTCGGCGGTGTCGGGGACGATAAACAGCGTCGCCGGGTACCCGCGCTGGAGCAAAGCGTCGCAGTAGGAACGGACGCACAACTCACCACACTCCCAGGTCGGCGTTCCCCCGGGAGGAGACTGCGATCGGATGCGCTCGACGTCCATGGTGAAGCAGACGTACAGTTTCTTCTGCGGCGGAGCTTCCATTCTCAAGCCTTCAATTCGAGTTCGAGGGCGGCCTCGAGGCCAGGACGACCAAAGCCGTCAACGCATCGGGCCCAAACCCGGCTTCTTCCTGCCGGGCAAGCGAACCGGAAGCGATTTCCCAACAGGCGGCGAAACGGCTCACGTCCCAAGCAAAACTCGAAGTGATCGAAGAACGGCATCGTGTGGTCGAGTCGCAGCTCGATCTGATCCGATGGCGGTCCCGGCTTCATGCTGGCGAGGAGGAATGTTTTCTGGATCGGCCAGTTGAAGTGTTCCTCATCCTCCACAAACACGAACCGATCGAGATCGTTCCCGTAATAGTCCATCGCGAGGAGTGGCGAACGCTCGCCGACGTACCACAGGCATCGTTGCCCGATCTTGCCGGGCGGATCGGAAAACCCGCTCTGTAAGTGGATGAAAACGTGATCGTAGAAGTCAATGGTTCGGTGCCGCGTGAACTCCCGCCACACTCTGCGGAACTCGCGCTCATCCCAGAACGGACTACGGGACGGATAGACAAACCGAGGGCGGTCAAGCACCTGTTTCACGGTTTTGCCTCTCCGCTTGTGCCAGGCGCGATGAACGTCGAGCACGCTGGCAGGAATGCCGCCCACGGTGTAGAACGCGTTGGCATCGGCGTCGAGCATGACCCATTTCCCGAGTTCCCGGCAATACACCTCGGCGACGGCGTGCGATGTGTTGAGGCGGATGTGGTCCGGGAAGTCGGCGTTCTTCCGACACACGCCGATTTCGCGGGCGGGCAGACCGATGGCCAGACAACACTGCACGAAGACGCGCCGGCAATACCAGCACGAGAATGAACTTCCACGGCGCACCCGGGCCAGTATGCCGAGCGCGTCCTGCGGTTTCGTTTCCTGTTCGCCTTCGCCATCGTAACCGTGGTTCCACTGGCTGCGCACCCAGCTTTTGAGACGACGCGCCCGCGCGAAGTCACTGCCTTCCCCCGCGACTTCCATAAGACGATATCTCTTCCGCAACGCAACTGCGGCGGCATCCGATGGGGATCGGAACCGGAACGGGAACGGGAACACCGGTTTCTCGAAAGGCCCACCCGAGAGCACGCGCAGTTGCGCCGGGATTAGTCGCATCTTCATCTCATCTTTCCGCAGCCATGATTTCCTCGTACAAGGCGAGCGTTTCGATGCCGTAGTAGTACACGAGCGAGTCCTCGGTTTGATCGAACGGCGACAGGCCGATGATCAGCGGGATGCGACCGTGCTCCCGCAGAAGCCCCTCGGCGAACGCGATGCTGCGCCGCACGGCTTCGAGATACGAGCGGGTAGGAAACCGGCTGGGATCGCGCCTCTCCTTCCTGCAATGGCTGGTAATCCTGATAGAACCCGTGCTCGGGATCGAAGTGACTGTCCAGCGAATGCAACCCGACCCGCACGGCGTGCTGCATCAACTCGGGCCGCCCCAGATAATCCGCCATGAACGCGGTGTCGCGGACGCTCATCCCCTGACGCCCGACCTGGTTGGGGTAGTTCGCGAGATGGAACTCGGGGCGTTGCCGCAAGGCGTCGAGGTAACGATCGTCGCCCGTCTCCTGATCCATGCAAGCCAGCAACACCGCCCCGCGATAGCTGCGGATGTGACACGCGTCGTACTCGGACTGCCGCATCCGGGCCGCGCCGAGTTCCGTGGACCCCGCGGATGCCTGGGGGATCGTGAAACAGAAAACGTCGCGATAGACCTGCCCGAAGTCGAAGGCGATTCGATGGAAACGCCGTTCACCCGAGCGAAAAAACTCGTGGAACAGGTACTCGCCGAACTCGCCGCGCGCCACGCCGCGCTCGATGAAGGTCCGGTTGATCGCATCGTGGCCGCCGTACAGACTTCCCGCGTACTCCGGCTCGCGGCAGACGAACACCTCGCATTTTTTCGCGACCCGTTCGCGCAGCCCGCCCGGAACGCAAACGCCTTCAAGCCAAGGCTTATAGGCAGCGCGGTAGTGGTCGGCGGCAGGGAACGCCCGCAACGGCGCACGCCACCGGCTCGCGCAATCCTGTGGCGCCTGCACGGCGTCGTGAAACCCGAACACGGCCTCCCAGCGGCGCCAACCGCCGCGGTTGATCGTGATCGGCTTGGCCGGATTGCTGACATCGTGATAACGTCGCCAGCCAGAGCCGCAATTGGTTCGAGCCCAGCTCGTGCGTGCTCATCCGATCCGCACGCAAATCCAACACCTGCTGCTTGAGCACGTTCTCCATCTCGCCTCGCGCGCAGTACAACTGCTCGTACAACGCCGCCGGCGCCAATGGCTCCGCCGACCCGGCCTCGCCCGGGAACCCTTTCCCGGGCAGATTCGTCACCACAAACCGAGGGTTCGGTCCCTCCCGCATCACCTCCGCCTTCCCCGGCCACTTGGTGGCGCCCCCGACGCGCCCGACTCCAACTGTCGAGCGTCCGATACTCGAATTCCACGAACCGCCGCGTCGGCGCGCCGCCCGTCAGACACCACTGCGCCGCCGCCGCCCCGTCGGCTGCGTCCCGATCCGACGTGCGCAACTGCGCCCACAGCGGAATGTTCCCCGCAAACGCGTACGAGGGCAGATAACAATAGTCCCCGTCATAGGCGTGAAAGTGACGGCCCGCTTGCGTCCCGTGCACCAACATCCCCGTCGCATCCAGGTCCACGATCACTTCCGGCGCGTGCGGGTCCAGACACCGCACCCCCATCTGCAACAGACACGCCTCCACCTTCGCCGCATCGTGCGTGATCTTGTGATACCGATCGGCCCGTTCCCCGCCCAACTCCAGCCGATTGAGCGTCGGCGCCGAAGCCGGCGCCTGGTCCCGATCTTCCTCGCACACCCGATCCATTCCCAACGGCTCGCGCTTCTCGCAGGCCACCGCCGCGAGCGGATCGCGCCCCAGTTGCTGATGATCGTTCAGGTCCTCATACCCCAGCCCAGTCCCATCAACCGCTGCGCCACCAACTCGGGCAACCGATGTTCGACCCAGCGCGCGTCGCGTTCATCGTGGAAACAGCCGGCGAGGGAAGCGCTGACTTGCAGACCGCGGTCGATCTGCCGCGGCAGCAGCACGCCGCCCTCGGTGGAGAGAATGCCGCCGCTGAAATCGGCGACGACCTGTCGCGGACCGAGGTTGTCCAAGAGCATGGGTTGGTGCAAACAGACTGTTGCGTGGGGGTGAGTGTCGGTTTGGTTGATAAGGGCCTTTCGTATCAACCCTTCAGACCGGCCTCGCCCCCTCGGTGTTCAATCAAATGTGAAATATCTGGGCTGGCGCAAGCTTCCCGCTTGCAAAGCTCCGTGGCGGCAACCAAGATGGTTGCGCTACGGCGACATGAACTCCCATTTCTCCTGGTGGCTCGACGGAAGCATCATCGGGCTGTACCTCCTCGCGACGATGGTGGCCGGGCTGTGGGTGCGCAAGTACGTCGGCAAGGTTGAGGACTTCCTCGTGGCGGGTCGGGAGATGAACGTTTATCTCGGCATCGCCTCGCTCGCGGCGACCGAGTTCGGGATCGTCACCTGCATGTACACCGCGCAGAACGGGTACGACAAAGGATTCGCAGGCGCGACGCCGGGCATCCTGTGCGCCTTTGCGATGTTCGTGGTGGGCGTCACCGGCTTCTGCATCAAACCGCTCCGCGAATCGAGCGCCATCACGATCCCGGAATTGTTCGAGCGGCGGTTCGGACCGCGCATCCGGTGGCTCGCGGGCGTGGTGATCGTGCTCGGCGGGTTGCTCAACATGGGCGTGTTCCTCCGCACCGGCGGCGATTTCCTCGTGCTCGTCTGCAACATGAACCCGACGATGGAACTCCTCGGGCACAAAGTCGAGACGCTCGTCGTCATCATGAGCGTGTTGCTGATCGGCGTCGCGGCATACACGATTCTCGGCGGGATGTTGTCCGTGCTGGTGACGGACTTTCTCCAGTTTGTCGTGATGAGCGTCGGACTGATCCTCGTGACGGTGTTGATTCTGATGAACATCGGCTGGGACAATCTCGTTTCGGCGGTGGAAACAAAACACGGTGCGGGAGGTTTCAATCCGTTTCGCAACCCGACGATGGGTTGGTCGTACGTCATCTTCAACTTGCTGCTCAACACCGCCGCCGTGCTGACGTGGCAGACGATGATCGCCCGCGTGCTGGCGGCGAAGGATGCCCGGGTCAGCCAACGCGTCTATGTAGGCACGTCGTTTTTCTTCGTGTGCCGATTCCTCATTCCCGGCATCTGGGGCATCGCCGCGCTGGCGACGCTTGCGCCCGAGCAAGTGGCCGGGAACTCGCTGCACGCGATGCCGAAGTTCCTTGCCACGTTCGTCCCAATCGGCTTGATGGGCATCCTCATCGCCGCCATGCTCGCCGCGGACATGAGCACCGATTCGTCGTACATGCTGACGTGGGGCAGCGTCATCTACAACGACATCATGCGCCCGTTCCGCAAAGGGCAATGGTCGGACGCCCGGGGACTCCGCGCCAACCGCCTCATCGTGGCGTGCATCGGCGTGTTTCTCCTTTTCTACGGCTTGTGGTACAACCCGCCCGGTGATCTCTGGACGTATCTCGGCGTCACGGGCACGATTTATCTCGCCAGCCTCTCCACGTTGCTGGTGGCGTGTTGTTACTGGAAACGCGCCAACGACTGGGGTGCAGCCGGGGCGATCATCCTGGGCGCGGCGGTGCCGGTCGCGACATTGATTTTGCAGAAGGTCGGCCCGTGGACGCCGTGGTTCGTGAAGAACGGCACCCTCTGCGGCATCGCCGCGTATGTGCTGGCTTGGGCCGCGATGATTGGCGGGTCGTTGTTGAAGCCGGCAGGAAGGAGCACATGAAAGAACACTGGTTCTGGTGGTTGCTGACGGCGGCGGTGGTCGTGTGGTATTCGACCATCACGATTTACGTCACGTGGAAAGGAATCGCCGACATCAAGAACATGCTCCGCGATTTGACCGAGGATCACGCGAAGAAACAGGTGCACAAGTAAACACGAATCGGAAGGAATGCCGATGAACACCAAACGCCACAAGCAATTCGCCCGACTAGTTCCCATCCGGACTGCACGTTGTCTTCCACGTCTCATTAACACCCCACTTCAGTGGGGTGATCGGAAGACGCAGGATCGCATGAACCGCTTCAGCGGTTTTGACACGGTGGCGAAAACCGCTGAAGCGGTTGATCCCCTGCTTCGTGCCCCGGCCACCCCACTGAAGTGGGGTGTGAATGAAAATGAAGCGTCGAAGCCGGCCAGAACTTGGGAAATGTCGGTGTTGGGGATTTTTCTGTTGATCGCCGTCTTGTTCGCTCTGCCGGCTCCGTGTGCCGCCGCCGACAAGAAACCCACCATCGCCGTCATCCCCAAGGGCACGACACACGAGTTCTGGAAATCCATCCACGCCGGCGCGCTCACGGCCGCCCGGGAACTCAACGTTGAGATCATCTGGAAAGGCCCGCTCAAGGAGGACAATCGCGAGGAACAAATCAAGGTCGTCGAGGACATGGTCATCCGCGGCGTCTCCGGCATCGTGCTCGCGCCGCTCGACGACACCGCGTTGCGCGCGCCGGTCGCCAACGCCGTCCGCAGCGGCATCCCCGTCGTGATCATTGATTCCGATCTCAAAGGCGACCAGCACACCAGCTTCGTCGCGACCGACAACTACAAAGGCGGGAAGCTTGCCGGCGATCATCTCGCCAAGCTCCTCGGCGGAAGAGGCAAGGTCATTATGCTTCGTTACCAGGAAGGCAGCGCCAGCACCATGAATCGCGAACAGGGCTTCCTCGACGCGATCAAAGCCAACCCTGGCATCACGGTCGTCAGTGCCAACCAATACGGCGGCGCGACTACCGAGTCCGCATACAAGGCCAGCGAAAACCTCCTCGCCCCGCTCAAAGGCGGGGAAGGCAAGCTCACGATTGACGGCATCTTCTGTCCCAACGAATCCACGACGTTCGGGATGCTCCGCGCGTTGCAAGACGGCGGCTATGCCGGCAAGGTGCGCTTCGTCGGCTTCGACGCCTCGGCCAAACTCGTCGAGGCGCTCAAGAAAGGTGAGATTGACGGCCTGACGTTGCAGAACCCGGTGCGCATGGGCTATCTCGGCGTCAAGACGATGGTCGAGCACTTGCAGGGTAAGAAGGTCGAGAAGCGCGTGGATACCGGCGTCGCCCTTGCGACGCGCGATAACATGAACGACCCGGCGATCAAGGAAGTGTTGGAGCCGGATTTGTCCATTTTGAGATAAAGTCAGTGAATGGTGAATGGTGAATGGTGAATGGTCGCAAGCGTAGAAGGGGCTGACTATGGAAATCGCACAATCGTTTCGAGACCTCAACGTGTACAAGTTGGCACGTGAGTCCGCGGTTCAGATATTCAACACCACCAAGAAATTCCCTGCGGAAGAGCGGTATTCCATGACCGACCAGATTCGGCGCTCTTCACGCGCTGTGAAGGCAATGATCGAAGCGGCTTGGGCGCGGCGAAGGTACAAGGCTGCTTTCACAAGCAAGCTCGACGAAGCGCTCGAAGAAGCGATGGAAACACAATCCTGGCTCGATGACGCTCTCGACTGCGGTTACATCCCCCGGCTCAATTCAAAGAATTGGACGCGAGATGTCAGTCCATCGGCGCAATGATTAACGCCATGATCAATCGCGCGGCGAACTTCTGTAAATTCCCCTCTGACTTCTCCCGTTAAGCTCCACCATCCACCATCCACGCTCTCTTGCGGTGAGCCACCATTCACTATTTACCATTCACCATTCACGTCTCCAAATGCGCGCCGTCCGCAAACGGTTCGGCGCGACACAGGCGCTCGACGGCGTTGATCTCGCCGTTACGCCCGGCGAGGTACACGCGCTCGTGGGCGAGAACGGAGCCGGCAAGAGCACGTTGATGAAAGTGCTCTCCGGCGCGCTCCAGCCCGACGCCGGAGAGATGCAACTCGACGGCGAGACCTACCGCCCGCGCAACCCCCTCGACGCCCGGCTCGGCGGCGTGGTGATGATTTATCAGGAACTTTCGCTCGCGTCACACTTGTCCGTCGAGGAAAACATCCTGCTCGGCTTGGAGCCGGCACGGTTCGGTTTCATCCGTCGCCGGGAGCAGCGCGAAAAAGCAATGGCTGCTTTGGCTGCGTTCGATCATCCCGAAATAAGTCCCGATGCGCTCGTCCGCCAACTCTCGATCTCCGCCCGGCAACTCGTCGAAATCGCCCGCGGCCTGGCGCTCGGTTGCCGGGTGCTGGTTCTGGACGAACCGACCAGCAGCCTCACACAGCGCGACGTCGAGCGTCTGTTCCGAGTCATCCGGAAGATCAAGCAGGATGGCCATGCGGTCATTTACATCTCGCACTTCATCGAGGAGGTGAAACAGATCGCCGACCGGTTCACGGTGCTGCGCGACGGACGTACCGTCGGTGGTGGCTCGACCGCCGAGACGACGCCCGACCAGATCGTGGCGCTGATGGTGGGCCGAAGGATCGCTGAATTGTTCCCGCATTCGCCGCGCACGCCCGGCGAGGTGAT
Organism: uncultured Verrucomicrobiota bacterium; assembly: GCA_964582645.1. Lineage (GTDB taxonomy): Bacteria > Verrucomicrobiota > Verrucomicrobiia > Palsa-1439 > CAZOTB01 > CAZOTB01. The sequence continues at coordinate 37,096 of CAZOTB010000028.1, forward strand.
CGTCGAGATCGCCGGGGTGGCCGGGTTTCAGAAACCGACCGCCGCCAGCCTGACGCTCCATCGCGGAGAAGTGCTCGGCATCGCCGGCTTGGTGGGCGCCGGGCGGACTGAATTGCTGCGCGTCCTGTTCGGTCTCGACCCCGTCCGACGCGGAAACATCCGGCTCGGCGCATACGTCGGACCCGCCTCGCCCGTGCAACGCTGGGCCCAAGGCGTCGGTCTGCTCAGCGAAGACCGCAAGACCGAAGGACTCGCGCTGTCGCTTTCGGTGGCCGACAATCTCACACTGACCCGCCTTCCGCGCGCGATCTTCCCGGCTCGGCAACGCGCGGCGGCACAGCGCTGGATCGAACGGCTGGGCATCCGTTGCACCGGCCCAAACCAGTCCGTCGCCGCGCTTTCGGGTGGCAACCAGCAAAAGGTCGCGCTCGCTCGACTGCTGCATCACGACGTGGATGTTCTGTTGCTCGACGAACCAACGCGCGGGATTGATGTCGGCTCGAAGGTGGAAATTTATCGCTTGATTGACGAACTCGCCTCGCGCGGCAAGGCGGTGCTGATGGTGAGCAGCTACTTGCCCGAGTTGCTCGGCGTATGTGACCGCATCGCCGTGATGTGTCGGGGGCGTCTGCATCCAGCTCATCGAGTCGAAGACACGGATGAGCACGCGATAATATTGGAGGCGACTACCACAACCACATGAGAACACTACCAGTAACTCTCGCGTCGGGGAACATCCATCCGTTGCGTGCGGAGGAACAAGCTGAAGCTTGGACTCCGAACGAAACCCTCACGAAACTTGCGTTGGGAGTTCAAGCTTCAGCTTGTCCGCGCACCGATCATTCCAAGCGGCGTCCGGTTGCTGAAAGCGTGTTAACATGACGGAGCCATTTACCATTCACCACTCACCATTCACGCTTCTCAAGAAACTCGGCCCGCTCTTGGGCTTGGTCGTCGTGTATCTCTTCTTCGCCATCGTCGGTCCGGACAGTTTCACCTCGGGACGCAACCTCGAAACCATCGCGCGCCAGACGGCGATCGTCGGCACGGCGGCGCTGGGGATGACGATGATCATCATTCTCGGCGGGATTGATCTATCGGTCGGCTCGATCGTGGCGTTGAGCACCGTCGTCATCGCGTGGTTGTTGCAGGCCGGGGTCAACCCATTGGTCGCAGCGTGCGGCGGCGTATTGACGGGCGCTCTGTGTGGCTTGTTGAACGGCGCGCTGATCACCCGGCTGCGCGTGGTGCCATTTATCGTCACGCTCGGCACGCTGCTGCTGTTGCGAGGCGTGGCGAAAGGTCTCGCGCACGAGCAGAAGATAGACGTGGATCCTGAACGGTTGTCCTGGCTCGGCGACCTGCTGGCGGTGCTCAAGCCCGGCCAACGCTGGATGCTCGTTTCGCCGGGCGTGTGGCTGATGATCGTGTTGGCGCTGGTCGTGGCGGGACTGTTGCGCTACACCCGGCTGGGCCGGCATACGCTTGCCGTCGGGTCGAACGAACTCACCGCGCGACTCTGTGGCGTGCGGGTTGAGCGCGTGAAGGTCATTGTTTATGCGTTGGGTGCCGCGTTTGCCGGTCTCGCGGGTGTGATGCAGTTCTCGCGGTTGACCGTGGGCGACCCCACGGTTGCCGTCGGTTTGGAGTTAGATGTCATCGCCGCGGTTGTGATCGGTGGGGGAAGTCTCGCGGGCGGCGAAGGATCGGTGTTGGGCAGTATCGTCGGCGCGCTGATTATGACGGTGATTCGTTCTGGCTGTTCGCAGATGGGTCTGCCAAACTGGGTGCAGGAAATCGTTACCGGCGGGATCATCATCGCGGCGGTGGCGCTGGATCGGTTGCGCCATCGGCGGTCGGAGTGAGGGCGACTGGCGACCCCACCGGCTGCAATCTACTTCGTGCTCCGCTTGACCTTGCTCGTGCCGAGTTTGCTCTGGTGGAATCCGACGGCGTAGCGTTCCGCCCAGCCGAGGTCCTTGTTGACGTGGCATTGCTGACAGGCGAAGTCGAGCGTGACGGAGGCTTTGCCGCGCTCGTCCAACTGGACGCGGGTGCGCGGGCCTTCGATGAATAGAAACCGGGCGTACCGGCTCGTGTTGATCTTGAAGATGTGTGTCTTCACGTCACCCTTGTGGGGGCCGAGCGACGCGGCCGACTTGGTGGCCATCGGCATGTGGCAATCCACGCATTTGATGCCGAGCGCGTCTTTGCGGGTGCCGGCATACGCGTCGGCGATTTCTTTGTGGCACGAGGCGCAATCTTTCTTCACCGAAAACTCGGACTTCTTGTGGGGATTGTGGCAGGCCACGCACTCGAGGAAGCCGTGCGGGCTGGCGAGTAATTCGTTGTATTGCTCGTGGTGCTCGATGAACCCGTCTTTCGCGGGAATGATGTTCGGGTCGCCGCGGACGTGGCACGCGCCGCAGGCGGAGACGCGGCGGTCCACCAGGATGGGCGTGCCTTGCTCGACGTGGCCCTTGCCGGGGCCGTGGCAACTCTCGCATTGGACGCCTTCCATGGCCCACGTGCCGACGATGCCGGGTCGGCCGTCCTGGTGACCCGTGGCCGAGTAACCGGTGGTGTGGCACGAGCCGCAATCGTACGGGAGCGTCTTGCCGGGGTTGTAATCCGACCACTTGCCGGTCATCAGGTTGTACTGGTTCTTCCCCGCGGTGCCGGTGGCGGTCGAGGTGATGATGTAGCCGCTGTTGTTCAGAAAGCGGGCCTTCCACTTGTATCCGCCGATGACGTAGCTGATGTCCGACCAGGTGAACCCTTCGGGCAACGGCAGCGGGCGTTTTCTGGCGACGGCGGCCTTGGCGAGCTTTTGCGGGTGGCCGGAGACGTTCCAGTCGTTGTACTGCTGTTTGTGGCAGGCGGCGCAGGTTTGCGATCCGACGTAGAATGACTCGGTGCCGCAGTTCGAATCAGCCGCATCCACCTGGCCATCGCAATCGTTGTCAATCCCGTCATCGCACACCTCGGTCGCGCCGGGGTTGATTGCGGCGTTGGCGTCGTCGCAATCGCCGGGCAATTTGCCGGGCGGGATTGTGCAGTTGCCGCTCGCCACGTACCCGTCGCCATCGGCATCGGGGCACGGCCCGATCTGGCAGTCGGGGTCGCTGCCGTCGTAGGCGAGGTCGCCGTCGTTATCGAGTCCCTTGCCGTCGCTGGTCCAGTTCTCGGACCCGTTGCTGTTGCAGGAATCGGTGAGGGCGATGCCGCTCTTGCCGTAGTAGGCCGGCAGGACGTTTTCGCCGACGGGCGAAGGATCGCCGCCGTGGCAGTTCGCGCAGGAGGAGATTCCCGACGCGGCATGGTGGGCGCGCAAGCCGGCCGCCGTGTAGCTCGGGCTGGCGTCGCTGCCGTGGTTGTTGCCGTGGCAACCGACACAGCCGATGCCGGGCAATCCGCCGCCACCGCCGGACTGGTTGAGCCGGGGATTGTCGCCGACGGTGACGTGACAGGCGGTGCAGTTGTTGTTGACCATCGTCTGGTGAACGTCGTGCTTGTCGCTCGACCAGGTGTTGTTGGTCTTGGCGCTGGTCGTGTCGGCAAACGCTCCGTGGCAGTTGTCGCAACCCTCGGTGTAGCGCTCGTAGGCGTTCGCGCAGACGCACCCGAGCAGCCATCCCACGGCTACGATCAACCCGGTGAGTCTGGCTGCTCGCGTGTTCATTCGCTCTCCCAACCTGGGCCGGGGGCGCCTGCGTTACCGCTTCAAGCCGCCGCCGACTTTGGTGGAGTGGAACCTCTTTGCCTTTGCGGCCGCCCATCGCAGAGCGACGTCGAGACCCTTCTTCTGTTCGATGTCGGTGTGGCACTGCAAACAGGCGAAGTCCAGCGTCACCCCGGCCTTGCCGTTGGCGTCCAACCGCACGAACTTGCCGTCGTCGGTGAACAGCTTGGCGGCAGGGTCCGTGTTGATGGCGAAGAGGTGCGTCATCACATCGCCTTTGTGCGGCCCGAGCGGTTGGGCGGACAGACCGGCTTTCGGCAGGTGGCAGTCTTCGCATTTGACGCCCCGTTGCGCCTTGGCAGTTTTGGCATAGGCAGCGGCGAGCTCGTCATGGCACTCGGCGCAGGTTTTCTGGATCGAGAACTCCGCTTTCTTGTGCGGGTTGTGGCAATCCACGCACTCAAGGAAATCGTGCGGACTCGCCAACAGCTCGTTGTATTGCTCGTGGTGGTCAATGTAGCCTTCGGGTTTGGCTGGGATCGCGTTCGAGGCGCCCCGGATGTGGCACTGACCACAGGCGGAAGAACGCGTGTCCACGACGGGCGGGATCGCTCCGCTCGAGTTCGCGTGGACTTCGCCGGGGCCGTGGCAGGCTTCGCATTGGATGCCCGGTGCCGCCCATGTGCCGACGATGCCGGGCAGGCCATCCTGGTTGCCCGCCGATGAATACCCGGTGGTGTGGCACGGGCCGCAGTCGTATTTCTTCACCGCGCCTGAGTTGTAGTTGCTCCACTTGCCGGTCATGTTGTTGTACTGGTTGGTGCCGTTGCCACCCGTGCCCGTGACCGTGAGGATGTAGCCGTTGGTGCCGAGGTACCGGCTCTTCCATTTGTAACCGCCGATGACGTAGCTGATGTCATCCCACCAGTAACCCTCCGGCAACGGGATCGGCCGGTATTGCGCCTCGGCGGCCGGGGTCAGCTTGAACGGATGGCCCGACACGCGGAAGGTGTTGTATTGATCGAGATGGCACGTCGCGCAGGCTTCCGAGCCGATGTAACTCTGCGCCGCGCCGATGCCCGGTCCCAGCGGCCAAACCAGGACAGCAAGTGCGACCGACAATCGTGAGAGACGAGTTGAAGTGTTCATGCGGTGATCTCCAGGAAGCGCGGGGATTCTCCCCGCAGGGTGGTTTGTGTTTGAGCTAGACTATGATGCTGCATCCTGGTTCACGGCATGGTTGCAGCGTGGATGCCACGGGTTCTCCCATGTGCGAAAATCCGTCGAAACTCGAAGGAACTTGAGGCCTGAGCGGGAACGAGCACTGATGGGGCGACGGCCAATTGCGCGGCTACGCGCATGGGTTTGCGCGGATGCGCGCATGCTTACCGGCCATCGCCTCGGCCGGAAGCCGAGGGGCAGACAATCAAATGACGCCCGCCGCGAGCGCCACGGCAATCCCGAGCAACATCACCGCGACGAGAACTTGAATCGCCCGCAGCTTGACCTTCTTCAGCAGTCGCCTGCCGGCCAACGCGCCCACAAACGCCGCCGCACTGGCCACAACCAAAACCAGCACGTTGTCCGCAACGCCCACCGTCGCAAAATGCCCCGCGTACACCGACAACCGCGTCACATCCACCACGCACGCGATCACCACGCCCGTCCCGATGAACTCCTCCTTGCTCAGGCCGCACTGGAGCAGGAACGCGCTGCGCAACGCTCCTTGATGTCCCAACAATCCGCCGAAGAATCCGCTCAACGCGCCGCCCAGCGGCAGGTACCGGCGTCCGAACGAGAGTTTCTCAAACCACGGCAGCAACTCCATCAGCGCGAACGCGATCATCAGCCCGGCCACGAGCAGTTTGATGATCGTCACCCGGCAGTTGTGATCGCCCAGAGCATACTCGATCCAGGGCGGCACTGTGGAAAGCCAGGAGAGCAGCCACGCTCCGACCACGGCCGCAACCACCGCCGGCAGACCGAACCGCGCCACCACGCCTTTGTCGGCGTGCTTTCCCATCAGCGCCAGCTTGAACAGATTGTTCGCGAGATGGACGACTCCCGTGAGCGCGACCGCCAGATCGAGCGGAAAGAAAATGGCGAACACGGGCATCAACAGCGTGCCCAGCCCGAACCCGGAAAACAGGGTCAGCCCCGACGCAACCAGCGCCGCCGCTGCGATAACGAACCAGTTCATGAGAAATCAGCCGCAAGCTCGCAATCGAACGCGCTCTTCACCCTGTCATCTCGGTCTCCAGATTCCAAGAGATTCTTTCGCCGCGCCTTGCTCGACATCAACGGCGGCGACCTGATACTCTGAGGCTGCCCATGAAAACAATGAAAGCTCTCGTGAAGCGGAAGGCGGAGGTCGGGCTTTGGCTCGAAGAAGTGCCCGTGCCCACCGTCGGCATCAACGACGTGTTGATCAAGATCCTCCGCACGGGCATCTGCGGCACCGACGTCCATATCTACAAGTGGGACGCATGGGCGCAGAAGACCATCCCGGTGCCGATGGTCGTTGGACACGAGTTCGTCGGACAGATCGTCGAGGTCGGCGAGAACGTGAAGGATTTCCACGCGGGCGATATCGTCAGCGGCGAAGGCCACGTCGTATGCGGTCGGTGCCGCAACTGCCTCGCGGGCCGACGCCACCTATGCAAAGACACGCAGGGCGTCGGCGTCAACCGGGCGGGCGCGTTCGCCGAGTACCTCTCGCTGCCGATGACCAACGTCTGGTATCACGACCCGGCAATCCCGCGCGACGTACAGGCGATCTTCGATCCGTTCGGCAACGCCGTGCACACCGCGTTGCAGTTCGATGTGCTCGGCGAGGACGTGCTCATCACCGGCGCCGGCCCCATCGGCATCATGGCCGCGGCGGTGGTGCGTCACGCGGGCGCGCGCTACGTCGTCATCACCGACCTCAACCCTTACCGGCTTGAGCTCGCCAAGAAGATGGGCGTCACGCTCGCCGTGGACGTGCGCAGCACCACGATTCGCGACGTGCAGAAACAACTCGGCATGAGGGAAGGATTCGACGTGGGTTTGGAGATGAGCGGCAACGCGAACGCCTTTCGCGACATGCTGGCGAACATGGCGCATGGCGGCAAGATTGCGATGCTCGGCATCCCGCCCGGCGGCGAGATGGCGATTGATTGGAACACCGTCATCTTCAACATGCTCACGATCAGAGGCATTTACGGCCGCGAGATGTACGAGACCTGGTACAAGATGACCGTCATGCTCCAGTCCGGCCTCGATATCAACCCGGTGATCACGCATCGGTTTCACTACACCGAATTCCAGAAGGGCTTCGATGCGATGCTCTCCGGCAACTCCGGCAAAGTCGTTCTGACGTGGTGTGAGGGCTGACTCATGCTCCCCGACGTCCTCCGCACGCAAATCACCAAACAACTCGACGACATCCGCGCCGCCGGGTTGTTCAAGTCCGAGCGCGTCATCACCTCGCCGCAGCGCGCCCACATTAGCACCACGGCCCGCGCCGACGTGCTCAACATGTGTGCGAACAATTACCTCGGCCTCGCTTCGCATCCCGAGGTGGTCAAAGCGGCGCACGATGCGCTCGACAAATGGGGCTACGGACTGGCGAGCGTGCGGTTCATTTGCGGCACGCAGCAGTTACACAAGGACCTGGAGAGGAAGCTGAGCGAGTTCCTCGGCACCGACGACACCATTCTCTACTCGTCCTGCTTCGACGCCAACGGCGGACTGTTCGAGACGTTGCTCGGCGCGGAGGATGCGGTCATCTCGGACGAACTCAACCACGCTTCGATCATTGACGGCATCCGGCTCTGCAAGGCCCAGCGGTTTCGTTATCGCAACAACGACATGGCCGATCTCGAAGCAAAACTCAAAGAAGCTTCGGGCGCGCGTCACCGGCTCATCGCCACCGACGGCGTCTTCTCGATGGATGGCATCATCGCGAACCTGTCCGGCATTTGCGACTTGGCCGAGAAGCATAACGCACTGGTGATGGTGGACGACTCGCACGCCGTCGGGTTCATGGGGAAGCATGGCCGCGGCACCCACGAGCACACCGGCGTCATGGACCGGGTGGACATCCTGACGGGCACACTCGGCAAGGCGCTCGGCGGCGGCAGCGGCGGCTACACCAGCGGACGCAAGGAGATCGTGGACCTGTTGCGCCAGCGGTCTCGTCCGTACTTGTTTTCGAACTCCCTCTTGCCACCGGTGCTCGGCGCATCGCTCAAGTCCATCGAAATCCTGACACGTTCCACGGAACTGCGCGACCGGCTCGAAGAGAACACCCGCTTCTTCCGCGATGGAATAACGAAGGCGGGATTCAGCATTGTCCCCGGCGTCCATCCCATCGTACCCATCATGCTCGGGGATGCTGCTCTCGCTTCCCGGTTCGCCGAGAAGATGCTGCAGAAAGGGGTGTACGTAATCGGGTTTTCATACCCGGTCGTGCCGCAGGGCAAAGCTCGTATCCGCGCGCAGGTTTCGGCCGCGCACACACGACAGGACTTGGAGTTCGCGATCAACGCGTTCACTGCGGTGAAGCGCGAGTTGGGCGTGTGACGCCGTTCGTCCTCCAGTCTTCCATCCTTCCACCCTTCCATCCTTCCAGCTCTTTATGACACACGCGCCACTTGGCTTCGCGCCAAACCCGTGTATAGTGCGGCCATGTTTTACCAATGCATCCAGAGTGAACGGGCGGCAACGTCGCGTTCTGCCAACCGGGGTTCAGAGATCCTACGGTGGAGTCCCGTCGCGGTATGCCATTACCGCGTCGGTGAGATGCGCGGGCATCGATTGTAACCCGATCGCTCCCGAACCAAAACTCTGACGGCCAACCAACCCGCCAGAGCAACCCGGCAAGCTCAGGTGGGATATTTCCCAGCCTGATGCGTAACCATGGAAAGGATACGTGTCATGAACATTACCAACATCTCGCTCGCCATCCGCGTGGATGGCAGCAACCAAGACCATCACCTGTGGAACAACAACGGGACGTGGTTCGTACACTACACGGTGTACCCCACGCCCGTGACCAAGCAGCGCATCCGATGTTCGCTGCGAACGAAACAACTCGCGGAAGCGCGACGACGACGTGACGAACTGTTCCGTCGGCTGCAAGGCGCGCAGCCGGCGGACGCGTCGTTGGCGGAAGTCGCGATAGCGACCTGATGCAAGATTCGGACGTTTCGCGCGTATAGAGAAATGAGAGGAAGCAATGAACAACAACGGCATCAAGATCAGCGGACCGTACGTCCATGAGAACCTGACGGTATTTCTCGTTCACGGACGGGAAGCATTGACGGCAGACCCATACGTCACGCTCGAAGAGGCGCTCGAAGCCCAGAAGGTCGTCGTGCACGAGACCGGCGACGTCGGCCACCTGGAGATCGAGAACCTGCTCGATGACCGAGACGTATTCATCCAGGCAGGCGACATCGTGCGCGGCGGCCGGCAGGACCGGACGTTCGCAACCGATTACGTCGTAGCGGCGAAATCGGGCCGCGTCCCGATCCCATCGTTCTGCGTCGAGCACGGGCGCTGGCACAAACGCGGCATCGAGTCCGAACGGGCGTTCAGCAGTTCGACACATTCGCTGTCGAGCAAGCCCCTGAAGCTCGCCGCGCAGCTTCATCACAGCCAGGGTGCCGTCTGGAAGGAAGTAGCCCAGAGCCACGGGAAGCTCAGCAAGTCGCTGGGAACGCAGGTCGCGGCTGGCGAGTCGCCGTCGAGCTACGAGTTGGCGCTCGATCACGAGCAACTCCGCGAACGGCGCCGTGCGTACAAGAAGGCGCTCGGCGGAATCGTGGATTGCCAGCCCGACGTGCTGGGCTTCGTGTTCGCCATCAATGGTCGCCTCAACAGCGCCGAGGTGTACAGCTCGGGTACGCTCTTCCGCAAGTTGTGGAAGAAATTGCTCAAGTCCGCCGCGATTGAAGCGATCGAGGAAGCCGACGAACCGAAGTCGGACAAGCCCGTCACCGAGGCGGACGTACGCGTGTTCCTCGACGAGGTCGAGGCGGGACCGGCTGCGGTGCAGAGCGTCACCGACCGCGTCACAGTGCTGACGCGACGCAGCGAGCGGACGGTTTCGTTCCAGACCAAGGACCGCAAACTCGGCGATGTGGCAGTGCACGAAAGCTGCCTGAGTCAGATTGCCTGAGGGAAGGACTCAGTGGGGCTCCGTAGCTGGGAACGAACGTTCCCGGCCATGAGGCGGGAGAGGCGACTCTTCCGCTACGGGGCCTCGCTGAAAACCCGAGGCTCGGCAGATCGTCGGGAAGTGCAGTTTGCCTTTTCTCGTGCTTCCCTTTTCCGGCGCGACGTGGTAGTCATGGAGGCATGGACGAGTCCAGGGGCAAACTCCCGCTGCTTCATCGGGTTTGCTTCACCATCTTCACCACTGCGACGGTTCTGGCCTTGGCCGATCTCGCGCAGGGCACGGCCGAATCTCCCGCGCAAACCGCGATGACGCGCGGACGCGCGGCGTTCGACAAAGGCAACTTCGAAGCCGCCGCAGCAGAGTGGGAATCCGCGGCGAAACAATTCGCTCGTGCGAAAGACAACGTCAGCCAGGTCAGCTCGCTCGTCAGTCTTGCCGGCGCCTACCAATCGCTCGGACAGCACAAGCTCGCGTCCGACACGCTCGACAGCGCGCGCGGCATCGCGACGAAAGCCGGTGACCGCGCGGGGATTCTCGCGGTCAAGAGCAGTTTCGGATCGCTCCTCACCGCGATGCGCCGCGATGACGAGGCAGAAAAGCAGTTGCGCGAAGCGCTCGAAATGGCGCGTGCCGACAAAGACACCCGGGCGACCGCCAGCATCCTCAACAACCTCGGCACACTTCTGTCCGACCTCGGTCGTGCGCCGGAAGCTCTCGCGGCCTTTCAAGAAGCCGAATCGCTGGCGCAGGACGCGGCCAGCCCGTTGCTCGCCGCCCGCGCCGCGTGCAACGCTGCCGCAGCGGCAGGCACGGCGGGACGGGACGCCGACGCCATGCGCTTGAACGAAGCGGCGATCGCGCGAGTGACCCCGTTGGCCGCCTCGCACGACAAGGCTTTGCTGCTGCTTCGCGCGGGCCAGACGGATTGGACATTGAGCCAGCGCCTTGCCGATGCGAAGAAGTCATTGCTCGCCCGTTGTCAGAACTCAGACGAGCAAGCGTTACAGATCGCCGACCAACTCGGGAACACGCGCTTGAAGAGTTATGCGCTCGGCTACCTCGGCGAAGTCGTTGCGGCGAACGGAGACACCGGGAAGGCGGTCGAATTGACCCGGCAAGCCGCGTTCGCAGCACAGCAGGCGCAGGCCCCGGACGCCCTGTACCTGTGGGAGTGGCAACGCGGACGTCTGTTGCGCGCCCAAGGTGACCGGGCCGGAGCGATCGCGGCGTATCGTCGCGCACTGCAGACTCTGCAATCGGTGCGGTTCGATCTGACAGCCGGCTGTTGCGGCGGCCGCGGTTCGTTCCGCGAATCGGTCGGCCCATTGTATTTCGAGCTCGCGGACGTGTTGTTGCTTCAGGCCGACGCCATGCAAGACCCGCAGCAACGGGAACGCGTGCTCCGCGAAGCGCGCGACACCGTCGAACAACTCAAGGGCGTGGAATTGCAGGATTATTTTCAGGATGAGTGTGTCCGGCAGTTCCGCTCCAAGCGAGCCTCGATCGAGAATCTCGATCCGCGCACCGCGGTGGTCTATATCATCCCGCTGCCCGACCGGACGGAACTGCTCGTGTCGTTGCCGTCCGGCCTGCAGCGGTTCAAGGCACCTGTGGGAACGGCGGAGTTGACGGCGGAAGTGCGGCTGTTCCGCCGCGAACTCGAGAAGCGCACCACGTTCGAGTTCTTCGAGCACGGAGAGAAACTCTACAACTGGCTGATCCGCCCGATGAAAGACGCCCTCGCCAAAGCAGACGTGAACACGCTTGTGTTCGTGCCCGATGGCGCGCTGCGGACGATCCCGATGGCGGCGTTGTTTGATGGCGAGAACTATCTGATCCAGGAGTTCGCCGTGGCGGTGGCACCAGGGCTGACGCTCGTCGAACCGCGCCCGATTCATCGGGAGAACGCCACGCTGTTGCTCAACGGGCTTTCACAGTCGGTGCAAGGGTTCACCGCGCTCGACAACGTGCCGCGCGAACTCGAGAGCCTGCGACCGTTGTATCGGAGCGAGATCTTGCTCGATCAGGCGTTTCTCACATCGCGAGTCGAGAAGAAGTTCACCGAAGAGCAGTTCGCCATGGTGCACATCGCCTCCCACGGGCAGTTCGAACCGGACGCGCGCAAGACCTTCGTGCTCACCTATGATGGACGCCTGACGCTCGACCAGTTGGAGGCGATCATTCGCCCGGGCCGATTCCGCGGCCGGCCGGTCGAACTGTTGACGCTGAGCGCTTGTCAGACCGCCGCCGGCGACGACCGCGCTGCGCTCGGGTTGGCGGGCGTGGCGGTGAAAGCCGGGGCGCGCAGTGCGCTGGCAACGTTGTGGTTTGTGAACGATGAATCCACCTCGATCCTGGTG